>JALYVG010000119.1 GCA_030853345.1 Actinomycetota bacterium
CCGAACGGATCCTCGGTCCAATTCATCGTCACCGGACTCGCGCTGTTGCTCGCCGCTGCTGTGGACGCACTCTCGCGCAGACGTGCGGGCGCTGCCGGGCTCGGCTGACCGGCTCGAGGTCCTCGTCCATGCCGCATGCCCCTGCTGCGCGTCCGGATGCCATCCGCGGCCACAATCTGGGGCTGTTGCTCGGCCAGGTACATCGCGACGGTGAGCTCACCCGGGCCCAGCTGACCCAGCGACTGGCGCTCAGCCGGTCGACGATCGGTGCGCTCGTGGCCGACCTGACCGAACTCGGCCTGGTCGACGAACGGGTGCCCAGCGGGGGCGCGCGGGCCGGACGACCGTCGCACGTGGTGGGCCCACGCCGTGACGGCCCGTACGCGATCGCGGTGGACATCGACGTCACGCACCTGACCATTGCCGCGGTCGGCATAGGTGGGCACGTGTTGAGCCGGCACACCCTGACGATGGACCCCAGCCCCAGTCCGGCCGACCTGGTCGCTGAGCACATCGTGGCCGAGGCAGCGAAAATCGGCGTCGAGGTCGATGACCGAGCCCGTCCGATCGGCATCGGGATCAGCGTTCCGGGCACTGTCGACTGGCACAGCGGCACGGTGGAGTTCGCCCCGAACCTCACCTGGCGGCATGAGGACTTCGGCGCGATGGTCGCCGCGCTCGCGCCGCCCGGACTGCGGGTTTTCGTCGGCAACGACGCCGACCTTGCCGTCGTGGCCGAGCATTTGCGCGGCAGCGGCCGGGGCTGCGATGACCTGGTGTATCTGATCGGGCGAATCGGGGTGGGCGCCGGGATCATCGTGAACGGCGCGCCGCTGCGGGGACATGACGGCTACGCGGGCGAGGTCGGGCACAACGTCGTCGACGTCTCAGGCCCGCAGTGCCATTGCGGCAAGCACGGCTGCGTCGAGACCTATGTGGGTGAAAACGCGCTGCAGGAGTTGGCCGGACGGGGCGGCCCGGCCACCGCGGCCACCGTCGCGGCCGTCTTCGCCGACGCCGCGGCCGGCGAGGAACGGGCGGTGGCAGCGGTCCGCACCGTCGCTGCGGCGCTCGGCCGCACGATCGCTGGTCTGGTCAATGTTCTGAACCCGGAAAGGGTCCTGCTCGGCGGCTCGTTCACCGAGGTGCTCCGGCTGGCCGAGGACGAGATGATGCAGGCCCTGGACAGGTACACGATGGGTGACTCCCGGAACGCGGTGCAACTCTGCGCACCGCTGCTGGGCGAGGACTCGTCGCTGCTGGGTGCGGCCGAACTTGCTTTCGCAGGGCTGCTGACGGATCCGTTACTCCCCCGCTGAGTTCGACGGACCAGGTCGGCGCTGACGCGCCCGGCGCGCGTTCCGCCGCCTCGTCAAAAATCCCGACCGTGGCTGAAAGCTCGGCGATGCGGGTACATGCAAGCTCGAGATCTCTCCTCCGAACCCCACGTCCACAGCAACCGCCCCGGACGACGATGCCAGAGGGACGTGCCGTGCTCAACGCTTTGCCCGACTGGGTCACCGGTGCGCTGGCCCGAGCGGCGAGCAGCGGCGAGGATATCGCGGCGGCGCTCGACATCGCCGCTGAGGTGGGCGCCCGGCTGCCGCGGCCCGGAGCCGGGCGCACCGTCGAACGATGGACGACCCTGGCCGGGCTGGGCCGGGTGAACCTGACCGTCGCCCGAGTCGTGGAGGCGCACACGGACGCGCTGGCCATCCTCGCCGAGGCGGGCCGCACCGACGATGCGTCCGAGACCTGGGGTGTGTTCGCGGCCGAAGCACCGGGGGCGCGGCTCACCGCGACCCAGACCGCAGGTGGCTGGGTGGTGAACGGGGTCAAACCATGGTGCTCGCTGGGCGCCGTGCTCGCCCGGGCGCTGGTCACTGCCCACATCGACGACGGACGGCAGCTGTTCGCGATCGACCTGCGGCACCCGGGTGTCCGGGCCGAACCGGCACAGGAGTGGGTTTCCCGCGGGCTGCGGACGGTGACCAGCGTCCCGATCCACTGCGCGTCGGTGCCGGCCGAGCCGGTCGGTGAGCCGGGCTGGTACCTGCGTAGGGCGGGCTTCGCCTGGGGCGGTCTGGGTGTCGCGGCGTGTTGGTACGGGGGGGCCGCGGGGCTTGCGCTGACCCTCATGCGCACGGCAGCCGAGCGTCGCGGTCCCCTCGACGCGTTGCATGTCGGGACAGTGGATGCTGCTCTGCACGCAGCGGCGACGGCTCTGCTCGACGCCGCTCGCCAAGTCGACGCCGGCCAGGCCGACGCCGAGACCGGTGTGCTCCTGGCCCACCGGGTGCGTGCGGTGGTTGCCGACGCCGTCGACCGGGTGCAGAGACAGGTCGGGCACGCCCTCGGTCCGACGCCGCTCGCATTCGACGCGGATTACGCGGCCCGGGTTGCGGATCTGCAGCTCTATGTCCGCCAGCATCACGCCGAACGCGACCTCGCCTCGCTGGGCGAGCTGCTGCTCACGGAGCGGTTGTGATTGCCGGGTTCGATCATCGCGACTCCGGTACGCCGGAGCACGCGTGGGCACCGCTGTTGGCCACACTGGAGGACGTGGCCGTTCCTGGAGCGGGCGCGCACCTGGTCGTCGTCGCCGCCCATCCGGACGACGAGACACTCGGCGTGGGCGGTCTCATCGCGACGGCCGCGGCCCGCGGAGCCCGCGTCACGGTGATCGTCGCCTCGGACGGCGAGGCGTCTCATCCCGGGTCGCCGACGCACCCGCCCGGTGCCCTCGCGGGGCTGCGCCGGCGCGAGGTGCACGCCGCGCTCGCCGAGCTGGCTCCGCATGCCCACCTCGTCCTGCTCGGCCTGCCCGACGGGCGGCTGGCCGAACACCGGGGCGAGATTACCGCCGCGATCAGGCAGGCCCGGGCCACCCACCTCGTGACGCCCTGGCGAGGGGACCGGCACCCTGACCACGAAGCCTGTGCGCAAGCGGCGGACGGGCTACCAGCCGCATCGGAGCACTGGCAGTACCCGATCTGGGCCTGGCACTGGGCCGACCCGGCCTCCGCGGACCTGCCCACCGACCGGCTGCGCCGCATTCGGCTCGACTCCGCGACGCAGGCCACGAAGTCACGGGCGATCGAGTGCCACGCCACCCAGCATCTCGCCTTGTCCGACGCAGCAGGCGACGAAGCACTGCTCGGTCGGCACGTGCTGGAGCACTTCAGACGCGATATCGAGGTGATCGTGCTCGACGAGCCGGTCCAGCTGATGTCTGCGGCGTACTTCACCGGCCTGTATCAGCGCGACGCCGACCCGTGGGGGCTCGACAAGCGCTTCTACGAGCGACGCAAGCGTGCCGTCCTGCTCGCGTCCTTGACCAAGGCACGGATGCGCCGTGCGTTCGAGCCCGGCTGCGCGAGCGGTCTGCTGACGGCTGAGCTCGCCGCCCGCTGTGACGAGGTAGTGGCGTGGGATCTCGCGGCGGCAGCCGTGGAGCAGGCGACGGCACGGCTGGCTGAGGCCCCACACGTCACCGTCGCCCTCGGCGCGATCCCCGACGATTGGCCGGACGGTCGCTTCGAACTGATCGTCCTGAGCGAGGTGGGCTACTACTGCACGGACCTGACTGTCTTGAGCCAGCGGATCGAGGAGTCGCTGGACGACGGCGGAATGCTGGTGGCCTGCCACTGGCGACATCCGGCCGCGATGCACCCGCACCGGGCAGAGGCCGTGCACGCGGCGATCGGCGGCGACCGGCGGCTCGTCGTCAGCCACGTCGAGGAGGATTTCCTGCTACAGATCTGGACGCGCGACGGCGAGTCTGTCGCTGCCGCCGAAGGAATCCTCGGATGATCCGGCACGTCGCCATCGTCGTGCCGGCCAATGACGAACAGGCCCGGGTGGGTGCGTGCCTGACCGCGCTGCACCGCGCCGCCGCGCACCTCGCCGCCCACGCTGTGCGGCCCATCGGTGTGCGCGTTGTGGTGGCCCTGGACGCATGCAGCGACGGCACCGCCGCGGTCGTCGCGCGCTTCCCCGAGGTGTCCACGGTCATCCGCGACGTGCGATGCGTCGGCGCCGCGCGCGCCGCGGGGACCGACGCTGCCCTGTCCGGCTTCGACGACTTGCACGCCGTCTGGACCGCCCACACCGATGCCGATTCGGAGGTGCCAGCGGACTGGCTGACCCGCATGGTGGTCGCGGCAGACGAGGGGGTCGACCTGGTCCTGGGAACGGTCGTCCCGAGTGAGGGATTGCCCTGGCCGATCAGGCGGACCTGGCACGCGCTCAACTCGGCCGCCGACGGACACCGGCACGTCCATGGCGCGAATCTCGGGATCCGAGCGATGACCCTCGTTGCCGTGGGCGGATGGCGTCCGCTCTCCACGGGTGAGGACGTCGACCTGGCCGGCCGCGCCGCCGCCGCTCGCGTGCCGATACGGCGGACCGGCGCCATCGCGGTGCGTACCAGCGCCCGCGCCGACGGACGCGCGCCCAAAGGCTTCTCGAGCTACTTGCGGACATTGGCCGCCACAGTGTGACGTCGCGTACGGGGTTAGCGCGGTGCCGGCTCCACGCCCATCGCCTGACGCTCGAACTGAGTGCGGTACAGCTCGCCGTACAGGCCGTCGGCCGCCAGCAGCTGTGCATGCGTGCCCATCTCGACGATCTGGCCGCCATCGAGCACGATCACCTTGTCGGCATTGAGGATGGTCGAGAGCCGGTGGGCGATCACGATCGAGGTCCGACCGGCCAGGGCCCGGGCCAGCGCCTCCTGCACGGCGGCCTCGCTCTCACTGTCGAGATGCGCCGTTGCCTCGTCCAGGATGACGATCTTTGGCGCCTTGAGCAGCAGCCGGGCGATCGCCAGTCGCGCCTTCTCGCCACCGGACAGCCGGTAGCCGCGGTCCCCGACCAGCGTGTCCAGACCGTCGGGCAGCGCCGTGACGAGGTCGCGGATCTGGGCGGCGCTGATCGCGCTCCACAACTCGTCGTCGGTCGCACCAGGCTTGGCGTAGAGCAGGTTGCCGCGGATGCTGTCGTGGAACATGTGTGCTTCCTGGCTGACGACGCCGATCCGGTCGCGCAGCGATTGCTGGGTCACCGTCCGCACGTCCTGACCGCCGACGAGCACCTGGCCGGAGCGCACGTCGTAAATGCGCGGCACCAACTGGCTGATCGTGGTCTTGCCCGCGCCGGACGGGCCGACCAGGGCGATCATCTCCCCGGGTTCGGCCCGGAAGGAGACCCCGTGCAACACCTCTTGCGCCGGGGTGTCGTCGAGCACCGCGACGTCCTCGAGTGAGGCCAGCGATACCTCGCGAGCAGTCGGGTAGGCGAAGCGCACATCGGCGAATTCGACACTGCCGGCGTCGGCGGCCAGATCGACCGCGTCGTCGGCGTCGGCGATCATCGGCGCCAGGTCGAGTACCTCGAAGACCCGGTCGAAGCTCACCAGCGCGCTCATGATGTCGACGCGCGCGTTGGACAGTGCGGTCAACGGCCCGTACAGGCGGGTGAGCAGCAGGGCCAAGGTCACCACGGTGCCCGCGGACAGGTCTCCCTTGATCGCGTAGTACCCGCCCAGCCCGTACACCAGGGCCTGAGCCAACTGGGCGACGAGAGTGAGCGCGACGAAGAAGGCCCGGCCGTACATGGCCGAGGTGACGCCGATGTCGCGGACCCGGGCCGCCCGGCCGCGGAATGACTCATCCTCGGCCGCGGGGTGGCCGAAGAGCTTGACGAGCAGCGCGCCCGCGACGTTGAACCGCTCTGTCATCGTCGAGTTCATCGACGCATTGAGGTTGTAGGACTCGCGGGTGATGCCCTGCAACCGGGCCCCGATGCGGCGGGCCGGGACGACGAACACGGGCAGCATCACCAGCGACAGGATGGTGATCTGCCACGACAGGGTGAACATCACCGCCGCCGTCAGCACCAGGCTGACCACGTTGGAGACCAGCCCGGACAACGTCGAGGTGAACGCCTGTTGGGCGCCCAGCACGTCGTTGTTCAGCCTGCTCACCAGCGCCCCGGTCTGGGTACGGGTGAAGAACGCCAGCGGCATCCGCTGCACGTGATCGAACACGGAGGTGCGCATGTCGAAGATCAGGCCCTCGCCGATGCGGGCGGAGTACCAGCGCTGGGCGAAGGAGAGCACCGCGTCGATCATCGCCAGGCCGGCGATGACGAATGCGATCTTGACGACCACAGCGACCTGACCGTGGCCGGTGATCTCGTTGATCACCCGGCCGGCCAGGACGGGGGTGATGACCCCGATGAGTGAGTCGGCGATGACCAGGACCAGGAAGACGAGCAGGTCAGCACGGTAGGGCTTGGCGAAGCGCAGCACCCGTTTCCACGTGCCGGGGGGCAACTGCCGGGAGAGGTCGGCCTTGTCGCCGCGGCTCATCGAGCGCATCGCGCGCATTGCGTGCATGGAATCCATCGACATCTGCTACCTCCGGCTCGGCCAACGCCCGCGTGCCGGTGAATGTTCCTGGGCGAGGAGCCCCGAAGCCTCAGGCTTCGGCGTCGGTGCCGTCATCCGCGCCGGTCAGCGCACGCAGCCGACGGTACTGGGCGTCACGTTCGGCGGCCTCCTGGTCGGCCCGGGTGCGCCCGGCCGCGCCCAGCAGCAGGGCCTTCGTCTCGGTCGCGGCGTCGCGGTTCACCGCGAGCAGCGCGGCGACGGTCTGCTCGACCGCAGCGTCCAGATCACCGACGGGCACGACCTTCGACGCGAGACCCATCGCCAGCGCCTCGGCGGCGCCCACCCGGCGCCCGGTGAGGCAGATCTCGGCCGCGCGTGAGTAGCCGACCAGGTCGACCAGCCGTTTGGTCCCACCGAGGTCGGGCACCAGGCCGAGCGAGGGCTCGGCCATAGTGAACTGCGCGTCATCGGCCGCGATACGGATGTCGGCGCCCAATGCGAGTTGGAATCCGGCGCCGATCGCATGCCCCTGTACGGCGGCGATACTCACCAGCGCCGGCCTCGAGCACCAGTCGAAGCCCCGCTGCCAGTCCGCGATCTGGCTGTTCGCAGCGTCGGCGGGGCCATGGGCGAGGCCGATGACGCCCGGTGCGCCGGCGACGCCCTCCGGGCTGAACATGGCGCGGTCCAGCCCGGCGGAAAACGACGTGCCCTCACCGCGCAGGACGACGACACGCACCGTCCCGGGCAGGGCGTCGGCCACGTGACGCAGCCAGGTCCAGGTGTGCGGGTTCTGCGCGTTGAGCTTGTCGGGGCGGTTGAGCGTGATCGTGGCGACCTCACCGGTCAGGGCGACGTGCAGGCCGGCCTCGGGCGGGATGTCGACGAGCCCGATCGAGTGAGTCGCGCTCAGCGCTACTTCCCCTTTGCCTTGGCCCGTGTCGCGCCGCCGCGACCGCGCAGGGTTACTCCGGACTCGGACAGTACCCGGTGCACGAATCCGTAGGAACGCCCGTGGGAATCGGCAAGTTCGCGGATGCTCTTGCCTTTGTCGTACTGCTTCTTCAGGTCACCCGCGAGCTTGTTGCGGTCCGACCCCGTGATGCGCGCGCCCTTCTTGAGAACGGCCATGACGTCTGCCTCCAGATCTCGCAACGGTGCTCTCCATCGGCTTGGCAAACCCCGTCGCGTTTACCTCCCAGCCGATTGATACATCCACCGTTGCCCGGGCGGCAAGATCGACACGTCCATCGCGTGCCTCGTGTCACGGGACCCCATTTTGCGTCCGACATGATCAGATGGGCACCCCCACGACCCGGCCATTCCATGCCAAGCCAGGCAGCGGTCAGGCCAGCGCGATCAGGTCGGCCAGGTCGGGGCTCCAGGTGTCCTCCACGCCGTCCGGCAGCAAGATCACCTTCTCCGGCGCGAGGGCCTCGACGGCACCCTCGTCGTGGGTGACGAGCACGATCGCACCGGCGTAGGTGCGCAATGCGTCGAGGACCTGGCTCCGGCTGACCGGGTCCAGGTTGTTCGTCGGCTCGTCGAGCAACAGGACATTGGCAGCGCTCGTCACCAGCATGGCCAGGGCCAGCCGGGTTTTCTCTCCGCCGGAGAGCACCCCGGCCGGCTTGTCGACGTCGTCACCGGAGAAGAGGAAGGCGCCCAGAATCTTGCGCAGGTCAGTGTCGTTGTAGCTCTCCCGGCCCTGGGTCTGGGCGATGGAGGCCGAGGAGCGCATGTTCTCCAGGACCGTCCGGTCGTGGTCGAGCGTCTCGTGTTCCTGTGCGTAGTAACCCAGCCGCAGCCCGTGGCCGGCGTTGACCTCGCCCGTGTCAGGGGGCTCGATGCCGGACAGCAGCCGAAGCAGCGTCGTCTTCCCGGCGCCGTTGAGGCCCAGCACGACGACCCGGGCGCCGCGATCGACGGCCAGGTCGACGTCGGTGAAGACCTCCAGCGAGCCGTAGGACTTGGACAGCCCTTCGGCGGTCAACGGGGTGCGCCCGCACGGCGCCGGCGCCGGGAAGCGCAGCCGGGCCACCTTGTCGTGCACCCGCACCTCCGCCAAGCCGGCCGCCAGCGCCGCGGCCCGCCGGTCCATCTGGTGCGCAGCCCGGGCCTTGGTGGCCTTGGCCCGCATCTTGTCTGCCTGGCTGCGCAGCGTCTCGATCTTGCGTTCAGCGTTGGCCCGCTCGCGGTGCCGCCTGCGCTCGTCGGTCTCGCGCTGCTGCAGGTAGGTTTTCCAGCCCACGTTGTAGACGTCGAGCGCGGCGCGGTTCGCGTCGAGGTTCCAGACCTTGTTCACCACGGCGTCGAGCAACCCGACGTCGTGGCTGATGACGATCAGGCCGCCCGGGTGCTGGCGCAGGAAGTCGCGTAGCCAGGTGATCGAGTCGGCGTCGAGGTGGTTCGTCGGCTCGTCCAGCAGCAGGGTGGTCGGTTCGCCGCCGGAATCGGCGAAGAGGATGCGGGCCAGCTCGATGCGGCGCCGCTGGCCACCGGACAGCGTTCGCAACGGCTGGGCGAGCACCCGGTCGGGCAACCCGAGGTTGGCGCAGATCCGGGCGGCCTCACTCTCGGCGGCGTATCCGCCCAGGGTGTCGAAGCGCTCCTCGAGGTTGCCGTAGCGGCGCACCAGGCCGCCGTCGTCGGGCTGTTCGGCCAGCTGGATCTGGACCTTGGCAATGTCGGTGACCAGGCTGTCCAGGCCGCGCGCGGACAGGACCCGGTCACGGGCGTTGACGTCGAGGTCACCGGTGCGCGGGTCCTGCGGGAGGTAGCCGACGGCTCCCTTGCGCTCGAGCTTGCCCGAGTGCGGCATGGTCTCGCCGGCCAGGACGCGCAGGCTCGTGGTCTTGCCGGCCCCGTTGCGCCCCACCAGTCCGATGCGATCGCCCGGCTGCACGCGCAGGCTGGTCGGCTCGAGCAGGATGCGCGCGCCAGCACGCAGCTCGAGGTCGGTTGCGGTGATCATGGTGGGACGGCTCCAGGGTGATGACGTGTCGCGGCAGGCCGGACTGGTCAGTGCGGAGCTGCGTGATCGTCGCCAATTCTACCGGGCCACCGCACCACTGGTTTCCCGTTTGCCCCTTTCACCGCCTCGATTCGGGCCGATTCCGGCCAGTCAACGGTGTAAAGCAGGCAGCGAGCGGGGCAGGATCTTCTGCGACCCCTAACCCCTGGAGCCGGCATGAAATACAGCGACAATGCCCAGTTGGACACTTCGGGCGTCCAGGACGCTCGCGGTGGCGGGCTGGGCGGCGGCCGGGGCATCGCGGTCGGCGGCGGTGGGCTCGGAATACTCGGGGTCGTGGCCTACCTGGTCATCAGCTTGATCGGTGGGAACAGCGGCAGCAAGACCGTCACTGACGTGCTCGGCCAGCTCGGCTCGGGCGGTGGTGCCCAGACCGCCGACAACGCCGAAGTGGCCAAGGAGTGCAGGACCGGCGCTGACGCGAACAAGAATGTGGACTGTGCGGTGGTCGCCGACATCGAGTCGATCCAGAATTACTGGGCCGCAGAACTGCCGAAGCTGGGCAAGAGCTACCAGCCGATCACGACGATCTGGTTCACCGGCCAGGTGTCGACCGCCTGCGGTTCGGCCAGCAGCGGATCCGGGCCGTTCTACTGCCCCGGCGACCAGCACGTCTACCTCGACCTCAGCTTCTACGACGACCTGAAGACACAGTTCGGCGCGCAGGGCGGGCTGTTCGTCGATGCCTACGTGCTGGCCCATGAGTACGGGCACCACGTCCAGGACCTGCTCGGCACCAACGCCAAGGTGCAGCCGGGCGCGACCGGTGCGAAATCCGGCTCGGTGCGCCTGGAACTGCAGGCCGACTGCTACGCCGGCGCGTGGGCCAACCACGCGACGACCGTTCCCGATGACACCGGCCAACCGCTGATCGTCGACGTCACCGCCGACGACATCGCCCGCGCCCTGGATACTGCGGCGCGCATCGGCGATGACTACATCCAGAAGAACCTGGGCAACGGGACGGTCAACCAGAACGCCTTCACCCACGGCTCGTCGGTGCAGCGCAAGAAGTGGTTCACGACGGGCTACCAGAGCGGCGACCCGAAGGCGTGCGACACCTTCGGCACCGACAACCTCGGCTGACTCTTGACCAATCCTCAGCTGAAGGGGCTGTGCAGACGAGTCTGCAGAACCCCGTCGACGAGGACGTCGACCTTCTCGTTGTAGAACGAAATCATCCCCATGATCTTCTGGCTCTCTGGCACTGGTGCGCGGTAGGACCGGGCCAGGTCAGCGTGCCTGGTGTCCCCGCGCGCACCGACACCACGGTGTAGGTGACGGCCTCTGCTCGGCGAGTGGGCCGTGCCGTCGGCGACCAGCTCAGCCAGCACGTCGGTCACCGGGAAGTTAGTAGGTGGGTGGTCATGACGTCCTAATCTGGCCGCGGCCGAACAGATTCCTAGATCTCGCGGATGATCTCGTGGATTCGGACGGCGACGTGCAGTTCGAGTTGCTCGCCCGCCCAGCTCTCCCCGATGAGTTCGCCGATGCGAGCCATCCGTTGACGCAGCGTGTTCGCATGCAGATACAGCGTGGCGGCGGCTTTGGCCATGTTGCCGGCCGCCGTGAAGTACGCGCGCAGCGTGAGCACGAGGTCGCTACCGTGCTCCGCGTCGTAGCGGATGACTGGCCCCAACCGGTCATCAATGAATGCCTCGATCTGCTCTCGGGGTGCGCCGCTGAACAGCAGACCGTAGATACCCAGCTCGCCCGGCGTGGCGCGCGCGCCCGGCCGGCCGAGGGCCAGCAGGATGCGTTCGCATCGCGCTGCGTCGAGGTGCGCCTTGGGCACCTCGGCCACACCGGTTACCGGCCCGGCTGCTCCCACCGTCACCCCGGCGGCGGCCAATTGCCCGATACCCGCCCCGACGCGATCGGCGGCGTCGGCGGCGGTCAGACCAGGCAGCAGGCAGACGATGCTGCCGTCGTGCTCACCGGCGATTCCGCCGAGTTGGCGCACGAGCAGGTTTGCGGCCGCGAGTGCCGCGGCCCGCTGTGTCTGGTCAACCAGACGCGCCACGACGACCGCGTGGTCGGCGCACAGGTCAAGGCCGAGCAGCTCGGCGCGACGCCACAGACTGGCCTCATCGACCCGGTAGGAGCTGAGCAGATCATCCAGCAGTTCGCCCCGGACGGCCTGCTCCGCAGCCGCGACGGAGCGGCCCATCAGGAGCAGCAATGCCGTCACCTGTGCGCCGCGCTCCAGGGTCCGCAACTCTGACTCGGCGAAGTCTTCTACGCGAGTCGAGAGCATCGTCGCAAAGTGCTCGGATCCGACGATGATCGGCGTGATCCACACGTTCTGATTACCGGGCGGCGGGTGGAACCGGGCGGTGCGACCGAGCCGGAAAGCTTGGCTGCTCACGTCGCTCCACCGGTGCTCCACGTCCTGCGCGCCGTCGATGTCTTCTGTGGCATGAGCTTTGATCGTGGCGCGGATCGCAGCGGGCATGGCGGCCGAGCTGGCCAACTCGGTGTCATCGGGACCGAGTACGAGGATGTGTGCCTGGAGTACGTCGGCGAGCGCATCGACCACCCCTGCCATTTCCGCGCCCTGCAGAATCAGCGCGGCGAGCCGATCGTGAACCAAAGCCGATTTCTCGACGAGTTCGGCATGAGTCTTCATCGCTGCATGCGCCCGGGTCAGTTCGTCCAGCGCGGCGCGCGACTCTTCGAACATGCGCGCGTTGTTCAGCGCGATGGCGGCGTGATGACCGAGCGACGTCAGCAACGCGACCTCGTCGGGTGCGAACACCCGCGACCTGCGGTCGGCGGCGAACAGCACGCCCAGGACCTGGCTGCCTAGAACCAACGGGACGCCCAGGACAGCGGACAGGCCCTCTTCGGCGACGATGTCGTCGATGACATGCACGATCCGTCGGTCGTGGAGGTAGTCCGGGGTCCAGAACGGCTCCCCGGTCTTGGCCACCAGGCCGCTGACGCCGGTTCCGTGAGCCAGTCGCATCTCGCACAGCGCCGGGGTCTGCATACCGACTTCGACTCGCATCGTCGTCACGGCGTCGTCTTTGTCTATCAGGGTGATGTAGGCGACGTCGCTGATCAGCAGCGCGCGAGCACGCCGCACGATTGCAGTCAGCACCTTGTCGGTGTCACGCAGCGACGACAGGTCTCCGGCGGTCGCGTAGAGCGCAGCTAGCTCACCCTCGCGACGTTCGCGCCGTGCGCTGTTCTCCCGGGTGCGCCGAGCCAGTTCGTAGCCCTCGACGACGACCGCCGGGAGTTCGCGGTTCTCGCCGGCACCGTGCCGGCTGAGCCATCTGGTGAAGGACGCCTCGGGTGACTCTTTGGCGAGCATCCGCAGCAGGTCGACCCACCCGTCTGCATCCGGAACCAGCGGGGTGCTCATAATGCGGTCCAGTCGCCCCGCGAGGTGCCGTGAACCGATGCCTGGGCGTTGATCTGGCCCTCGACGAGAGCTGTGCGTACGTAGCCGGGCGCGATGCAGTTGGACGTGACGCCGTGCACGCCGCCCTCGAGTGCGATCATCTTCGAGAGGCCTTCGAGCCCGTGCTTGGCCGCGACGTAGGCCGACTTGTACGGCGAGGCACGGTGCCGCTGACTCCGCCCCTAATGAGCGCTCGACGTCCGGTGAGATCGGCCGACGTTGAGTTCATGTCCGCCTCTCTGCGATCGTGACGTTCGTCCAGGGACGGCACTGCCGGCGGGTTTGCTCGCGCCCCCGCCGGCCGCACCGAACCTGTTACGGCGTGTAGTTCTTGGCGGTGTCAGACTCGAACAGGTCCTTCTCGATCTTCAGGCCGTCGATGGCGAGGTTCGCCTTGTCCGCCCGGGCGATGAGGGTCTGCCGACCCGGGATCTCCCCCTGCTTGCTGTAGTCCAGCGGCGCGATGATGCCCTGGGTGTCCACGTTCTTCAGCGTGTGGAACGCCTTCTCGATGCCCTCGTGGGTCAGGTCCTTCGCGTCGCAGGCCGCCTTGAGCGTCTGCTCGTAGATCTTCGCGACGCCGTAGCCGTATGCCACACCGGCGTTCGGCTTGGCGGACGGGTACTTCGCCTTGAAGGAAGCGAGCACCTTCTTAACCGCCGGGTTGTCCGACGACAGCGGAGAGGAGGACGCCGAGAGGTAGAAGTTCTTTTCGATCGCCGGGCCCGCCGGCGTGGCAAGCAGCAACGGACTGAAGGTCGGGTTGTTGCCCAGGATGGGCACGTCGAGTCCGATGGACGCGGCAACGCCGGCCGCCGAGGCCAGCTGTTTCGGGCCGACCGTCAACAGGATGCCCTTGACGCCGGCAGACTTCAGCGCCTGAACGGCGCTGGTCATGTCGGTCTCGGTTGCCTTCGGTCGTTGCGACACGATCGAGAAGCCGAGCTTGTCCGCTGCGTACTTCGACCCCTGCAGCCCGTTGTCCCCGTAGGCGCCCTCGAACGCGATGTGGCCGAGCTTGTCGCCCTTATGGATGAGGCCCTTGTCGAGTAGGTAGGACAGCCCGTTGATCATCTCGATGTCGTACGTGGCGCCTGAGATCTGGATGTCGGGGCTGCTGAGCAACGACGAGGCCCAGGTCGCGGTAGCCGACACCATGTGATCGCTAGTGATGTTGGGCAGCAGCGCCGTGGTGGCCGGCGAGCCGATGATCTGCAGGATGCCCGCGATATTTGGCGCAATCTCGGCGTATTGGCTTACGGCCTTCTGCACGTCATAGGCGGTGTCCTTGACGACGAGGTTGATCTTGCGCCCGCAGATGCCGCCGGCAGTGTTGATCTCGTCGACGGCGAGCTGGTTGCCCTGCGTGACGGTGGTGCCCAGCGCGGCGAAGACACCGGACTCGTCCGTCAGCACGCCCAGCGTGATCTTGTCTTTGGTGACACCAGGACCGGCCTTCACCCCGCCCTCGGTCTTGCCTCCCGTCTTGTTCGCTTTCGTGCTGCAAGCTGTGGCGCTGAGACTCAGCACTAGCGCGAGTCCGAGCACCGCTTTCGTGCGCATGCGGGTCATACGGGATCCTCCTGGGTGCGGGTGGTGGTGCCCGATCTGGGCATGGTGCGTTTCGGTCGTGCTGCTGGACCGCTGGTGTCGCGCCGACGGATGCGGGTGGTCAGTCGTTTGCCGAGCGCGCTCAGGCCGCCGGGCTCGAACATGACGACCAGTACGATGGCCAGTCCGTAGAGCGCAGCACTGATTTTTCCGGCGTCGTACCCGCCGCTCGCCGGCGCGGCGACGAATGGAAGGGAATCGGAGTAACGGCTGAGCAGCGTCGGCAAGGCAGTGACGAAGACTGCGCCGAGCGTCGCTCCGCCGATTGACCCAAGCCCACCGATCACGACCATCGCGAGGTAACTGATCGACAGCGGCAGGATGAAGTAGTCCGGTGTCACGCGGGTGAACGCGAGCGCAACCATCACGCCGGCCAGCCCCGCGTACATGCTCGACAGAGCGAACACCCCGGCCTTAGTGCGGCGGATGTCGACACCCATCGTGGCCGCTGCGACCTCACTGTCTCGCATCGTCTGCATGGCCCGCCCCATTCGGCCACGTAGGACGTTTGTCCCGAACAGGTAAGCCAAAATGCTGAGGATGAGGAACAGGTACCAAAGCCTTTCGTAGCGCCCGTAGGGCACGTTCAGCACGGTGAGCGGCGGCGTGTCGTTGGCAAAGTGAAACCCGAACAGCGAGAAGTCGGTGGCTGGTCGGCCATTGAAGCCGCCGGTCAGGGCGCGGGCGTTCTCGTAGATGAACGAGCCGATGAAGACGAGGCTGAGCGAGGCCACGCCGAGGTAGATCCCGCGCAGCCGGCTGGCGATCGGGCTGAACAGCAGGCCGACCAGTCCCGACGTGGCCACGGCCAGCACCATGGCCAGCAACGGCGGCAGCCCGAGGCCGTGCGCCTTCGAGGCGCCCGACGGATCCTTGACGCCCGCGTAGTAGGAGTACGAGTACGCGCCGACGGCGAGGAAGAACGCATGAGCCAACGAGAGCTGCCCCGCAGTCCCGGTCAGGATCGTGAGTCCGATCGCACCGACCACAGCCGCCATGGAGAACAACCCGGTCTGCAGCAGCGAGTTGTCCAGGTACAACGGGAGTGCGGCCAGGACCAGCACCAGGACGATCCGAATGACAGTGCCGGGCTTCAATCGGCGTACCCGGGCGGTCAGCGACTCAGACACGGGTCAACTCCCGCGTGCCGAACAGCCCCGAGGGCCGCACCAGCAGGATCACCAGCATGACGAGGTAAGGGATGACGTCGGACAGGCCGCCGCCGAGCAACGTGATGCTGTAACCGGCGGTCATCGCTTCGGCCAGGCCGATCAGCAGTCCACCCACCACCGCACCGCCGGTGGAGTCCAGGCCGCCGAGGATCGCCGCCGGGAAGGCGCGCAGCGCGATCTCCCGCGCGCCGGTGTCCAGCCCTGGACTCGGGAACGCCGTCAAGAACACCACTGCGACCGCGGCAAGAAGGCCGGCAATCATCCAGGCGGTCGCGGTTACTCGGCCGCGCCTGATGCCCATCAATGCTGCGGCTTCGTTGTCCTCGGCGCCGGCGCGCATGGCCACGCCCCAATTGGAGTATTTGAAGGCCGCGAAGAACCCGATGAGCAGTACAGCCGCGACGATGGTCGCGGCCAGCCTGGACTGTGGCAGTTGCAATCCGGCGAAGTGCACTAGTTTGTTGCCCCACGGATCTCCGATCGTGAGCACGTCGGATCCAAAGCGCCGGGTGAGCTCGGTGATGAGCACAATGTCGATGCCGATCGTCAAAATGGCCAACGCGTTGACGTTGGCGCCGCGCATGTTGCGGATGAAGACCCGCTCGATCAGCAGCGCGGTCAACGCGGTAGCTGCAATTCCGACGAGCAGGGCTGGAACGAACGGCATGTGATCGTGCGCCTGCGTGGTGATGTAGCCGCCCAGGACCAGCAGGCTGCCTTGGGCGAAGTTCACGACCTCGGTTGCTTTGAAGACGATGACGAAGCCCAGCGCGATCAGCGCGTAAATGCTGCCCAGACTCACGCCGTTGAGGACGAGATCGAAGAACCGGGTCATTCGTCGCTCCCCTTGGTCAAGTTCGGGCCGGTTACTGGTGGGCCGTCGCCGAGGGCGCCGTCAATGTCGTCCTCGTCGTCGCCGGTGCCCAGATACGCCCGCACGACATTCGGGTCGTCCTGCACCTCGGCCGGAGTCCCCTCCGCGATGAGCCGGCCGAAGTCGAGCACCGTGACCCGATCGGAGATGCCCATCACCAGTCCCATGTCGTGCTCGACCAACAGGATGGAGATACCGAGTTCGCGGCGTACCTCGGCGATGAGGGCGGCCATGTCTGCCGACTCCTCGGCGTTCATCCCCGCAACCGGCTCATCCAGCAGCAGCAGCTTCGGCTCGCACGCCAACGCGCGACCGACCTCGACGCGTTTCTGGTCGCCGTAGGACAGCAGCCCGGCGGGTCGGGCGAGCTTGTCGCCGAGCCCGACGAACTCAGCTATTTCGCGGATCCGGGCGCCGTGCACCCGGCCCTCGCGTACCGCGGACGGTAGCCGCAGCCCGGAGGTCAGGAATCCGGAACGGGTAAGGGCATGCCGGCCGAGCATGAGGTTCTCGGCCACGGTTTGGCCTTTCGACAAAGCGATGTTCTGAAATGCGCGTGCGACACCGAGCCGGGCGATGCGGTGCGGCCGCAGGCCGATCAGGTCGTCGTCACCGAAACGCACATTTCCTGACGTCGCGCGGTAAATGCCGGACAGCACGTTGAAGGACGTCGACTTTCCGGCACCGTTCGGGCCGATGATGGCGTGAATGCTGCCTGGGACCACGGTGAAGGACACGTCGCTCAACGCCTTGATGCCGGCAAACGTGACTGAGACGTTGGCGACCACCAACTGGGGGATGTCCGGAGCGGGCCCCAGTTCGAGCGCGGGGTGAGCGCTCACCCCTGCCACCGGCTCAGGGTCGCCCGTGGCCGCTGCGACTCGTCCCGTTCCGGTTTGACGAGCGACCCCGTCGACGTCGTTGCCGTGTGCCCGAGGTAGAGATGCCGCACGTCATCGCTGGCCGCGAGCTCCTTGGCCGAACCCGACAGCGACACTCGCCCGACGTCGAGGACGTAGGCGGTGTCGGCGATCCCCAGCGCCATCACCGCGTTCTGCTCGACGAGCAGAACGGAGGTGCCGTCGGCGTTGATCGCTTGCAGGATGCGGCCGATCTGGCCCACGATCTTCGGCGCCAGACCGAGACTGGGCTCGTCGAGGATGATCAGTTTCGGAGACGTCATGAGGGCGCGGCCGATGGCCAGCATCTGCTGCTCACCGCCGGACAGCAACGCCGCACGCTGCTTGCGCCGCTCAGCCAGGATGGGGAACAGATCGAATACGCGGTCCTTTGATCCGGCCCGGGCCCGCTTGTCGGCTGCCCCCAGGCCACCGGCCCGCAGATTTTCCTCGACGGTCAACCGGCCGAAGATTCGCCTGCCCTCGGGGACCTGCACGATGCCCAGGCGCACGGTACGAGCCGCATCCAGGCCCGCCAGACTCTTGCCGTGGTAGGTGATCGAGCCACTGACGACCGCGCCGCGATGCACTCGCAGCGTCGCCGATACGGTCCGCAGCAGCGTGCTCTTGCCAGCTCCGTTGCTACCGAGAACGGTTACCACTTTCCGGTCAGGTACCTCCAGGCTGATGCCCTGCAGGGCCCGGACGGCGCCACCGTAGGAAACATGAAGATCCGTGACCTCGAGCATGACCCGACCCTTCGAAGACATGCGCCGGCAGTGTGCAGGCAAACGTAGCCGGGTATGTCGGGCTCGTCTATGTGTGATTCGAGGGTGAATGGGTCGACTCCATGGCCGATCGCACATTCACATCGCCACGTGTGGCGTGCTTCGGGTCAGGCGGCTACGGGCTTGAGGTCGGCACGACGGGCGACGACGAAGCCGCCGGCGGGCAGCACCGCGTCGACCAACACGATCAGCGATGTCGTGGCGTTCCAGCGCAACCTGGCTCGTACGACGATCGCGAGGATCACATAACCGAGGAAGAGGGCCCCGTGGATCGGGCCGAGAATCTTGACGCCGATGGGCTGATCGGCGGTGTACTTCACGACCGTGGCCACGATCAGCGCCAGCCACGAGATGGCCTCCGCGACGGCGACGGCGCGAAACGCGCGCACCGCCTGCATCAGACGTTGAAGCCGAGAGCGCGAAGCTGCTCGCGTCCGTCGTCGGTGATCTTGTCCGGGCCCCACGGCGGCATCCACACCCAGTTGATCTTGAGCTCGGAGGCCAGCGGCTTCGGCCCCCCGGTGATGGCGGCGTTGGCCTGGTCCTCGATGACGTCGGTCAACGGGCAGGCGGCCGAGGTGAGTGTCATGTCGAGGGTGATCACCCGGCCGGCGTCGGCGTCCTCGACGTGCACGTCGTAGACCAGGCCCAGGTCGACGACGTTGATACCCAGTTCGGGATCGACGACGTCGCGCATCGCCTCGTCTATCTCGTCTCGGGACGGGACAGTGGTGGCGGTGGTCATGCTGTCTCCCCTGCGTTGTCGGCGCCACGGTCAACGCCTGGGTTGGTGCTGATGTCCGAGCCGGCCTCGGCGACGGCGCTCTTCATTGCCATCCAGCCCAGCAGCGCGCACTTGATGCGAGCCGGGTACTTCGACACGCCCTCGAACGCGATGGCGTCGTCGAGTTCGTCCTCGTCGGCCTCGCTCAGGTCGGCGTTGCCCCGGGACTGCATCAGGCCCAGGAACTTCTCCTGCAGCGCCATCGCGTCATCGACCTGCTTGCCGATGACCAGCCCGCTCATCACTGACGTGGACGCCTGGCTGATCGAGCAACCTTCGCCGTCCCAGCCCAGGTCGGCGATCGTCCCGTCGGCGAGCTTCACCCGGACGGTCACCTCGTCACCGCAGGTCGGGTTGACGTGGTGCACCTCGGCATCGAAGGCCTCGGGCAGACGACGGTGCTGCGGATGCTTGTAGTGGTCCACGATGATCTGCTGGTACATGGAATCGCTCATCGGGTGAACATCTCTTTGACCTCGTCGACGCCGCGGACGAGGGCGTCGATCTCGTCGGTGGTGGTGTATACCCCGAATGACGCCCGGGTGGTCGCCGGTATTCCGTAACGCAGGCAGACCGGACGGGCGCAGTGGTGGCCGGCGCGCACCGCGATACCCCGCTCGTCGAGCAATTGCGCCACGTCGTGCGGGTGGATGCCGGGCAGTGTGAACGAGATGGCGGCGCCGCGATCCACCCCGCTAGCCGGGCCGATGATGCGCAGTCCGTCGATCGACTGCAGTCCGTCGAGCGCGTAGCCGGTGAGCGCCTTCTCGTGCTCGCGGATCTCGGGCATGCCGATCGCGGTGACATAGTCGACGGCGGTGCCGAGGGCGACCGCCTGGGCGATCATCGGCGTGCCGGCCTCGAAGCGGTGCGGCGGGGCGGCGTAGGTGCTGCCCGACAGGTCGACCGTCTCGATCATCTCGCCGCCGCCCAGGAACGGGGGCAGTTGCGCGAGGAGGTCGTAGCGACCCCACAGCACGCCCACGCCGGTCGGACCGTAGAGCTTGTGGCCGGTGAAGGCAAGGAAGTCCGCACCGAGATCCTGCACGTCGAGCGGAAGATGCGGCGCCGCCTGAGCAGCATCAACGATCGAAATGGCGCCGACCGCCTTGGCCCGCTGGGCGATGCGGCGCACCGGATTGATCGTGCCGAGCGCGTTGGACTGATAGACGAACGAGACGACTTTGGTGCGCTCGTTGATGATCTCATCGATCGCGGACTCGATGAGCCTGCCTTCGTCGTCGATGGGGATCCAGCGCAACGTCGCGCCGGTGCGCTGGGCGAGCAGCTGCCACGGCACGATGTTGCTGTGGTGCTCCATCTCGGTGACGACGATCTCGTCGCCCGGGCCCAGTCTGAATCGTTCGGCGCCGCTTGTCGTGCTGGCGTTGGACAGCGAGTAGGCCAGCAGGTTCAGCGCCTCGGTGATGTTGCGGGTGAAGATGATCTCGTCACGCGACGGCGCGTTGAGGAACGCGGCAACCTTGTCCCGGGCGCCTTCGTAAGCGTGGGTGACCTCGCTGCCGAGGGTGTGCACCGCACGCGCGGTGTTCGCATAGTGGTTGGCGTACAGGTCGGATTCGGCGTCGATGACGACCTGCGGCTTCTGCGCGCTGTTGGCGCTGTCGAGGTACACCAAGGGAAGACCGTGCACCTCGCGCGACAGGATCGGGAAGTCCTTGCGGACCGTCTCGACGTCGAATGTCATAGCGGAAAGTCCTTATGCCCTAGCGGTCTCGTTGACGCCGAACCGTGCGTAGCCCTGCGCCTCGAGGGTGTCGGCCAGCTCGGAACCACCCGACTCGACGATGCGCCCGTCGAAGAACACGTGCACGAAGTCGGGCTTGATGTAGCGCAGGATCCGCGTGTAGTGCGTGATCAGGATCGTGCCGATGCCGGTATCGCGGACGCGATTCACGCCCTCGCTGACGACCCGTAGCGCATCGACGTCGAGGCCTGAGTCGGTCTCGTCGAGGATCGCGATCTTCGGCTTGAGCAGCTCGAGCTGCAGGATCTCGTGGCGCTTCTTCTCGCCGCCGGAGAATCCCTCGTTTAGGCTGCGCTCGGCGAAGGCCTTGTCCATGTCGAGGGCGGCCATCGCGCCGTTGACTTCCTTCACCCAGGTGCGCAACTTCGGTGCCTCGCCACGCACGGCCGTGGCGGCCGTGCGCAGGAAGTTGGACACCGACACGCCTGGCACCTCGACGGGGTACTGCATCGCGAGGAAAAGCCCGGCTCGGGCCCGCTGGTCGACGCTCATCGCCAGCACGTCGTCGCCGTCCAGGAGCACCTGACCGCTGGTCACGGTGTACTTCGGGTGCCCGGCGATCGCGTAGGCCAGCGTCGACTTGCCCGAGCCGTTGGGGCCCATGATGGCGTGAGTCTCGCCGGAGGAGACGGTGAGGTCGACGCCCTTGAGGATCTCGGTGGTGTCGTCCGCAGTGTCGCCGACCGAGACGTGCAGGTCGCGGATCTCGAGGGTACTCAAGGGGAAATCTCCAGTTCTGGCTCGGTGACGAAGCCCAGGCGGGCCTCGATCGCGGTCATGATTCGGTGTTGCAGGTCGGGCAGGCCGATGCGGGCGACGACGTCGGCGAAGAAACCGCGCACGACCAGACGCTGGGCCAACTCGGCCTCGATGCCGCGTGACATCAGGTAGAACAGTTGCAGGTCATCGAAGCGTCCGGTGGCACTGGCGTGCCCGGCGCCCCCGATCTCGCCGGTCTCGATCTCGAGGTTGGGCACCGAGTCGGCGCGCGCTCCGTCGGACAGCAGCAGGTTGCGGTTCATCTCGTAGGTGTTGGTGCCGGTGGCGGTGGGGCGAATGCGGACGTCGCCGATCCACACCGTGCGCGACGTCTGGCCGAGAAGCGCGTTCTTGTAGAGAACGTTCGAGGTGCACTCCGGCGCCGAGTGGTCGATGTAGAGCCGCGATTCCAGGTGCTGGCGCTGGCCGGCGAACGCGACGCCGAGCAGTTCGGCACGCCCACCCGGCCCGGCGTACTCGACCGTGGGCGAGGCACGCACCACGTCGCCGCCGAGCGAGACCGCCGTGTACCGGTAGTTCGCGTCACGGCCCACCCGGGCGCCCACGTGTTCGGTGTGCAGCGTGCCGGCGTCCCACTCGTGCACGTGGACGAGTGAGAGCTGCGCGCGCTCGCCCACCAGCACGCTCGTTTCCGCCGCGAAGTGCGCCGCACCGTGGTACTCGACGACCACGGTGGCCGCGGACTGCGCGCCCGCGTCGACCACGAACCGGCCCCAGACCATGTCCTCGAGGCCGGTTCCGCCCAGGCGGATGACCACCGGCTCGGCGATCTCGGCGCCCTCGGCGATCCGCAGCACCATGGCGCCGCCAGATCGGGCGTGCGCGAGCGCGCTGAGCCGGTCGACCGGCTCGGGTGAGTCAGTCAGCGACGGGTCGTCGTTGGCCAGCTCGACGAGTTCGACGCCGTCGGGCAGGTCGGCGTCCCAGGTCAGGCGGGCGTCGGACTCGGCCGCACCGAGCAACGTCCGCAACCTGGTGAGCGGGCTGAAACGCCACTCTTCGTCGCGGCCGTTTGGCTCGGCGAAGTCGTCGGGGTTACGGGAGGTGAACCGTTCTGCGGGCGAGCCAGTCGGGTCGGCCCCGGCTGACTGCGGCCGATCAGCGATCAACGTCACGCGCGATCCCCGGCAAATCCGGTGCGCAGCGAGTGACTTGGTGGGGTGCGCATACCTAGCCCACCGCTCCTTCCATCTGCAGTTCGATCAGGCGGTTGAGCTCGAGCGCGTACTCCATCGGCAGTTCGCGGGCGATCGGCTCGACGAAGCCACGCACGATCATCGCCATGGCCTCGTCCTCGGACAGCCCACGGCTCATCAGGTAGAAGAGCTGGTTCTCGCTCACCTTGGAGACGGTGGCCTCGTGGCCCATCGACACGTCGTCCTCGCGGACGTCGACGTAGGGGTAGGTGTCGGAGCGACTGATGTCATCGACCAGCAGGGCATCGCACTTGACGGTGGAGCGGCTGTGGTGAGCGCCCTTGTGGATCTCGACCAGGCCGCGGTAGGACGTGCGGCCGCCGCCGCGGGCCACCGACTTGGAGATGATCGTCGATGAGGTGTGCGGCGCCAAATGCAGCATCTTCGCGCCGGCGTCCTGGTGTTGGCCCTCGCCCGCGAACGCGATCGAGAGCACCTCGCCCTTGGCGTGCTCGCCCATCAGCCACACGGCGGGGTACTTCATCGTGACCTTGGAGCCGATGTTGCCGTCGACCCACTCCATGGTGGCCCCAGCCTCGGCCTTGGCCCGCTTGGTAACCAGGTTGTAGACGTTGTTCGACCAGTTCTGGATGGTCGTGTACCGGCACCGGCCGCCCTTCTTCACGATGATCTCGACCACGGCCGAGTGCAGCGAGTCAGAGCTGTAGATCGGCGCCGTGCAGCCTTCGACGTAGTGCACGTAGGCACCCTCATCGACGATGATCAGCGTGCGCTCGAACTGACCCATGTTCTCGGTGTTGATGCGGAAATAGGCCTGCAGCGGGATCTCGACGTGCACGCCCTTGGGCACGTAGATGAAGGATCCGCCGGACCACACCGCGCTGTTCAGCGCGGAGAACTTGTTGTCGCCGGACGGGATCACCGAGCCGTAGTACTCCTGGAACATCTCCGGGTGCTCTTTGAGCGCGGTGTCGGTGTCGAGAAAAATGACACCCTGACGCTCGAGCTCTTCGTTGATCTTGTGATAGACGACCTCGGACTCGTACTGGGCGGCCACGCCGGAGACCAGTCGCTGCTTCTCGGCCTCGGGGATGCCCAGCTTGTCGTAGGTGTTCTTGATGTCGGCCGGCAGGTCGTCCCAGGTGGCCGCCTGCTTCTCGGTCGAGCGAACGAAGTACTTGATGTTGTCGAAGTCGATGCCGGACAGGTCCGAGCCCCAGTTGGGCATGGGCTTCTTGCCGAAGATCGACAGGGCCTTGAGGCGGTGCTCGAGCATCCAGTCGGGCTCGCTCTTCTTGTCCGAGATGTCGCGGACCACCGCTTCGGACAGGCCGCGCTTGGCCGTGGCGCCCGCGGTGTCGGTGTCGGACCAGCCGAAGTTGTAACGCGAGAGCTGGTCGATCTGTTCGTCCTGGGTGAGGGTGCGCTCGGGTGCGGTGGTCATAGTCAGGTCCTCCCGGATCGAGCGGTCAGTTTCACGGTCGTGCGTACGGGTGGCACGGGGATGTGCGTGGTGCAGACCCCGTCGCCATGGGCGATCGTGGCCAGACGTTGGACGTAGGTGCCGAGCACCCGCGCGAACGCACGCGTCTCGGCCTCGCAGAGTTCGGGGAACTCAGCCGCCACATGGGCGACCGGGCAGTGGTGCTGGCACAGTTGCACGCCGGCCACGCCGGCCACGGCGGTCTCGGTGGTGGCAGCGTATCCGTGCGAGGTGAGCGACTCGGCCAGTGCCTCGGCGCGGTCGGCGTCCGGGGCGGTGGGGTCGACGTCGGCGGACAGCGCCTGGGCCAAGGACTGTGCGCGATGTTCGGCGAAGGCTACGACGGCGTCGTCCCCGCCGTGCTCGCGTAGGTAGCGCAGCGCGGTCGTGGCCAGATCGTCGTAGGCGTGCGGGAAGGCCGCGCGCCCGTCGTCGGTGATCGAGTACGTCCGGGCCGGTCGGCCCCGCCCGCGGTGCACCACCCGGCGCGGCTCGCACTCGGCGAGGTGACCGTCGTCGACCAGCGCGTCGAGGTGGCGGCGGATCGCGGCGGGCGACAGGCCAAGTTGGCCGGCCAGTGCCGCGGCGCTCTGCGGACCGCGTTCGAGCACGAGCCGGGCGACGGCGTCGCGAGTGCGGTCGGATCCGCCGCTCAGCGTGCCGCCTTCAGCGCCGTGCTTGATTTTCACTACACCAGTATGACGTATTTCCCGCGCGCGGCACAGGGCACCCCGCCGGTAGCGTCACCGATGTGCTTTACCGGACGCTCGAACTCACCCTGGCCCCCGCGCTGCGGGTCGCCTACCGGCCGGAGATCACCGGGTCTGAGCACGTACCGCACACCGGGGCCGTGATCCTCGCGGCCAACCACATCTCCTTCGCCGACGAAATCTTCACCCCGCTTGCTGCTCGCCGCCAGGTGCTCTACTTCGCCAAGGCCGAGTACTTCACCACCCCCGGGATCCGCGGCCGGGCCATGGCAGCCTTCTTCCGGGGCTGCGGCCACGTGCCGGTGGAACGCGGCGACACCCGGTCGGCGGCCAGCGTGATCGAGATCGGTGTGGACCTGCTCCGCGACGGAGGTGCCCTCGGCATCTACCCCGAGGGCACCCGCTCCCCCGACGGCCGGCTGCACAAGTTCCGCACCGGCGTGGCGCGGCTGGCCCTCCGCTCGGGAGCCCCGGTCCTGCCGGTCGGCCTGGTGGGGACCCGCGAGGTGCAGCCGCCCGGCACCCGCCGCTGGCACCGCAGGCCAGTCGCCGTGCATTTCGGTGAGCTGATGTATTTCGGTCACCGGGCGGCCGAGGAGCGCAGCTCCCGCGTGCTGCGGGAGGTCACCGAGACCGTCCGCAAGGCCGTCCAGGACCTGTCCGGACAGGAGTACGTCGACACGTTTGCGGCCTCCAGCACGCGCGCCTGAGCCCAGGCCGGACCACGTTCCTAGACTGACGGGGTGCCCGCCGTCCCTGCCCCTGCCGTCGAGGTCCGTGACCTGGTCAAGGCCTATGCCGGCAAGCGCGCCGTCGACACTGTGTCCCTGGTGGTGGACCGGGGTTCGGTGCTCGCTCTGCTCGGCCCCAACGGTGCGGGCAAGACAACCACGATCGAGATCTGCGAAGGCCTGCGCAGGCCGGACGGCGGGTCGGTCCGGGTGCTCGGCCTCGACCCGATGGCCGACGCCGCAGCGCTGCGCCCGCAGGTCGGGGTGATGCTGCAGGGTGGCGTAGGCGGTTACACCGGGGCCCGGGCGATAGAGCTGTTGCGGCTGTTCGCGTCCTACGCCGCCCAGCCACACGACCCCGGAGCCCTGCTCGAGGCCGTCGGGCTCGCCGAGGTGGCCCAGACACAGGTCAAGCGCCTCTCCGGAGGGCAGCAGCAGCGCCTGTCGCTGGCCCTCGCGCTGGTCGGACGGCCGGAACTGGTGTTCCTCGACGAACCGACCGCCGGCATGGACCCCCAGGCGCGCCGCGGCACGTGGGAGTTCATCCGGCGACTGCGCGCCGACGGCGTCAGCGTCGTGCTCACCACGCATTTCCTCGACGAAGCAGAGCAACTGGCTGACACCGTGGTCGTCATCGACTCCGGGCGGGTCGTCGCCGCCGGCACCCCGGCCGAACTCACCCGATCCGGAGCCGAGGGGCAGATCCGGTTCCGGGCCCGGCCGGGCCTCGTGCTCGCGTCGCTGGTGGCCGCCCTGCCCGGCGGGAGCCAGGCCACCGAGCCCCAGCCGGGTCGCTACCTCGTCAGCGGCGAGGTCAGCCCGCAACTGCTGGCCCTGCTCACGGCGTGGTGTGCCGGTGAGGGCGTCCTCGCCGAGGACCTCACCGTCGAGCGGCGCAGCCTCGAGGACGTCTTCCTCGAGTTGACCGGACGCGAGTTGCGCACGTGATCACCTCGCTCTCGCCCACCCCAGGAGCCGCGCCGCGGTCCCGCATGCTGGCCGCACAGACCTCGATGGAGCTGCGCCTGCTGCTGCGCAACGGCGAGCAGGTCGGACTGACACTGGTCATTCCGCTGTTGCTGCTGTTCTTCTTCAACCTGCCGCTGCTGTATTCCCTGGACAGTCCGCGCCGCATCGACTTCGTGGTGCCCAGCATCATCGCGCTGGCCGTGATGTCGGCCGCGTTCACCGGGCTGGCCATCGGTACCGGCTTCGAACGCAAGTACGCGGTGCTCAAGCGCCTGGGCGCCACGGCTTTGCCTCGCTCGGTGCTGCTCGGCGGCAAGACTCTCGCGGTCTTGCTGCTCGAGGCCATCCAGATCGTGTTCCTCTGCGCGTTCGGATTCGTCCTGGGCTGGCACCCGCACGGCGACCCGCTGCTCGTAGTCGTCCTCGTCGTCCTGGGTACAGCGGCATTCGGCGGATTGGGGCTACTGGTGGCGGGAACCCTGCGGGCCGAGGTCACGCTGGCTGCGGCGAACCTGATCTGGTTGATCCTGTTGTTCGCCGGCGGCATCGCAATTCCATTGAGCCGCTACCCCGGTGCCGCGCGTGACGTGCTCCAGTACCTTCCGTCGGCCGCGCTGTCCGACGGCCTGCACCAGGTCCTGCAGCACGGCCATGGCGCGCCGGTCCGCACCCTGCTCACCTTGTTGGTCTGGGCCGCCGTCGCGTTGCCGGCCGCCGCGCGGTGGTTCTCATGGGAATAGAAACCGGGACGCCGACCGCGGCCCCGGCCTCGCGCGTCAGGCGCCTGGACCGGCTGGCACCCTGGCTGGCCGCCCCGGTGGCGCTGCGCCGCCTCGCTCTGGCGTCGGTGATCGCCAACGTCGGGATCGTCGTCACCGGCGGTGCCGTGCGGCTGACCGACTCCGGTCTGGGCTGCCCCACGTGGCCCACCTGTACCGGCTCGTCGCTCGTCGTCACGAAGAAGTTGGGCATCCACGGCGCCATCGAGTTCACCAACCGGACGATGACGTTCCTCGTCGGCGCCGTGCTATTGATCACGCTTGTCGCTGCCTGGCGGCAGCGGCGCGAGGTACGCCTGGCCGCGATCGGGCTGGCCAGCATCCCGGCGCAGGCCGTCCTGGGTGGTTTGGTGGTGCACACCGACCTCAATCCCTGGCTGGTGGCCACCCACTTCCTGCTGTCCGCGGGCATCGTCGCGGTCACGTTCCTGCTGTGGTGGCGAGTCACGGATCACCGCGCCGACCCGATACCGACCGGCGGGGTGATCCTGGCGCGGGCGACAGCGGCCGTGGCGGCCCTCGTGCTCGTCATCGGCACCGTCGTGTCGGGCAGCGGCCCGCATGCCGGCGATGTCAAGAACGGCCGGGTGCACCGCATCCACATCTCGACGTCCGGGCTGGCGCAATTGCACGCCGACGCCGTCATGGTGCTGATCGGGCTGAGTGTCGGGATGCTTGCCCTCGCCTACGCGCTGCGGCTGGCCGAGCCGGTACGACGGGCGGCGGGGCTGCTGTTGGCGGTGGAGTTGGCACAGGGCGCGGTGGGCTACACGCAGTTCTTCCTGCACGTACCGCCGGTACTCGTCGCGCTGCACATGCTGGGCGCGTGCCTGGTCTGGTTGGCCGCGCTGCGCACGCTGTTGTGCGTCGAGCCGGGGCTGGATGGGTCGAGGTCACCCTGACTCGTCGCTCGGGGTGTCGTAATCAGCCAGGCGCCGTTCGTCGGACTTACATACCGTCCACCACAGGAGGATTCATGGAGTACATGCTGTTCGTCGCCACCGACTCCGAGCCCGACACGCGCACGGATGAGAACGAAGTCGACGATTGGGTCGAGGAGGGCACCCGGCGCGGCATCCGGGTCCGGGGTGACGTGCTCCGCCCGCGCCAGGACGCGACCACGGTGCGTGTCCGCAATGGCGAAGTGCTTGTTACGGACGGCCCGTTCACCGAGTCCAAGGAGTGGATCGTCGGCTACGACCTGCTCGAGTGCGCGGATCTCGACGAGGCGATCGACTACGTCTCGCGGCATCCAATGGCACGCAACGGCCGCATCGAGATCCGACCGGTGATGCAGTTCGACGAATGACGTCCGCCTCGGACGCTGTAGCCGACGCCCACAAGTCGGACTGGGCGCGGATAGTGGCAGGCCTCATCCGCCTCACCAGGGACTGGACCCTGGCCGAGGACGCAGCCAGTGACGCGTTCGCCACGGCTCTGCAGCGCTGGGAGGCCGAGGGCATCCCGCCGAACCCGCCCGCCTGGCTCGCAACGACCGCACGCCACCGCGCGATTGATCTGCTGCGGCGTTCGGCCTCCGAGCGGGCCAAGCTCACCGAGGTTGCGATCATGAACGAATCGAGCGAACCGCCGGAGGATGACCGGCTGCGACTGATCTTCACCTGCTGTCACCCTGCGCTGGAACTGCCCGCCCGGGTGGCGCTGACCCTACGCACGGTGGCCGGCCTGACGGTGGCCGAAATTGCCGGCGCGTTCCTGGTGCCCGAGGCGACCATGGCGCAGCGGCTGGTGCGGGCCCGCCGCAAGATAGCCCACGCCGCCATCCCATACCGGGTCCCTCCGCCGGATGCGCTCGGTGAGCGACTGAGCGGCGTGCTGGCGGTGATCTACCTGGTCTTCAACCAGGGCTACTCCGGGCATGCGGACAGCGCGCTAGCCACGACGGCCATCTCCCTGGCCGGCCAGGTGGTAGATCTGATGCCGACCGA
This sequence comes from Actinomycetota bacterium, assembly GCA_030853345.1. Taxonomy (GTDB): domain Bacteria; phylum Actinomycetota; class Actinomycetes; order Mycobacteriales; family Jatrophihabitantaceae; genus QHCC01. The sequence goes on from JALYVG010000119.1 coordinate 29,292, forward strand.
GTCCGAGGCCAGGGGGCTGTTCGCGCTGCTGCTGTTGCAACACTCACACCGCGATGCGCGGCGCGGCCCCGACGGCGAACTGCGCACCCTCGAGGAGCAGGACCGCTCGCTCTGGAATCACCCGGAGATCGCCCGCGCCACCAAGGAGCTGCGCGCGGCGCCCGGGCGGGGCCCCTATGTGCTGCAGGCGGCGATCGCGCAGTGCCACGCGATCGCCGCCTCGCCCGCGTGGACCGACTGGCACCGGATCGTCTCGCTCTACGACGAACTCGAGGCGCTCGCGCCGTCGCCGATCGTCACCCTCAATCGGGCCATCGCCCTCGGGATGCGCGACGGGCCACAGGCCGGTCTCGACGTGCTCGACACACTCACACCGACCTTGCGCGGCTATCGGCTGCTGCCGGCGGCCCAGGCGGACCTGCTCGTGCGCAGCGGCCGGATCAGCGAAGCGCTCATCCGGTACCGGCAGGCTCTGGCGCTGAGCGAGTCACCGGCCGAGCGGGCCCAACTGCAGCGGCGGCTGAGCAACTTGGGGGGTTGAGCCCCTGCTCAGCCGGAAGGGGCGGCCACGCTCGTCGCGGCTGCCGTGCTCGCCGCGACGGCGGCGTGAATCGACTGGATCGCCTTGCGCACCGCGGCACCGGCCCACTGGCTCTCGTCGATCTGCTTCATGCGGGCCCTGAGCTGACGTCGGTCGAGATCGGGGAAGGCGCGTTTGGCCAGCCCGCAGGCGTCCAGCAGCGAGGCGAGTGCAGCCGTGCGGGGATCAGGCTGCACACCCTTCACCACGGCCATGTCCAGTCGCGTCCGGGCCGCGGTCTGGACAGCCGAGTCGACGGCGGGGTAGCGCTGTACCGGGAACAACCCCATCACCTTGTGTTCCGCATGCCGCAGGACACCGCGTTCGGTGAGCCGGGCCAGCACCGCCGGGCGGATCTTCGAGCGCAGCTTGCCGACCCACCACTGGGGCTTGCGTGATCTGCCTTCGGTCGAGATCCGCTGCAGCACGATGTCGGTCACCTGCTCGCCGGTCGGGGCGGCGTCCAGCACGCTGATCTTGCCGTCGACGACGTCGATGCGGCCGGCCAGCGTCAGCTCGAGCAGGACCGCACCGGCCAGCCCGCAGTCGAGCTCGGCCGATCCGGCGCTGGCCTTCCCGGTCTCGCCGTCGTAGGCCATGAGCAGGAGTTCCTCGGCGAGCGTGACGTCCATGCGGGGCAACGCTACCCAGCTCGGCGCCTAGAGCAACTGGCTTATCGCGTAGATGGCCAGACCGGCCAGCGAGCCCACCACCGTGCCGTTGATGCGGATGAACTGCAGGTCGCGGCCGACCTGCAACTCGAGACGGCGACTCGTCTCCTCGGCGTCCCAGCGTTCCACGGTGGCCGAGATGACCTGCGCGATGTCATCGGCATAGTGCGTGACGACGTGCGTGGTGATCCGCTGGAGCAGGTCGTCGATCTTGGCTCCCAGCTCGGCATCGTCGCGCAGCGCCTCGCCCGCCCGAACCGTCAGCGACTGCACCGAACGACGCAGGTCGGAGTCGGGATCGGCGGCGCCGTCCACGATCAACTTTTTCAGGTTCGTCCAGAGCGTGCTCAGCCACTCCCGGACGTCCGGTCGGTCGAGCAGTTGTAGTTTGGCTCGTTCGATCTTCTCGGCCTGACTGGGGTCGCTGCGCAGCCGTTCGGCGAGCGCGCGCAGTTGGCTGTCGAACGTCTTGCGCAGCTCGTGTGACTCGTCGACGGCCACATCGGCCAGGAATGACTGCAGAGCGGTGAAGCCCTTCGCGAACACCCGGTCATCGACCCATTCGGGTACCCACTCGGGTGATTCCTCGGCCAGCCGCTTGCGGAACACGGAGCGGTTCTCGTCCAAGAACTTCATCAGCCCCTTCAGCCCTGCTGTCAGGGCCATCTGGTGCTGGCCGGAGTCGCACACCGCGTCGAGCAGGCGAGCCAGGTGTGGCGAGACCTCGAGTTCGCGCAGCCGCTTGTCGGCGAAGCTGGCCACCGCGTTGCGCACCTCGTCGTCGTGCAGGATCGATGCCATTCCACTGACGGCGTTGCCCAGCTCCTGCGACACCTGGCGGGCGTGGTCGGGGTCGGCCAGCCACTCCCCCAGTCGCTGCGGAACGCGCGCCGCGGCAACGTGCTCGCCGACGATCGATGGCGTCAGGAAGTGCTCGCTCACGAAACCGGCCAGCCCCTCACCGATCTCGTCCTTCTTACGCGGGATGATCGCGGTGTGCGGGATCGGCAAGCCGAGCGGATGGCGGAACAGCGCGGTGACGGCGAACCAGTCGGCCAGGCCGCCGACCATCGAGGCCTCGGCCGCGGCTTGGAGGTAACCCCAAGCCCCTTGGCCGCCGGTCAGCGTCCGGCACAGCAGGAATACGACGGCGGCCGCGATGAGCAACCCGCCGGCGATGGCCTTCATCCGGCGCAGCGCGCGCAGTCGCTCCTGGGCCGGCATGGGCATGGGGATCGTCATGCTGAGAGCCGTTCGGTGATGGCGTCGGCGAATCGGTCTGCCGCACCGTCGCCGTAGGCGAGGAACAGCGACGGCTCGGTGAGCTCGAGTTCGATCAGCACCGGACCGGCCGGGGTGGGCAGCAGGTCGACGCGGGCGTAGAGGAGGTCACCGCCGAGGCGCTCACGCACCATCCGGATGACCTGCTCGCCCAGCGCCAGTTCCGCCGCGGACGGTTGACGAACGGCGACCTGTTCGGACATGTACAGGGTGCCGCCGCTCGCTTCGTCCAAGGGGTTGCTCACCACCTGCGGCGGCAGCATCGCGCCCTTGCGGATCGCGTGGCTGAACCGGCCGTCGACGTAGATCAGCGCGGTCTCCCCTGCGGTGTCCACGTCGCTCAAGTAGGGCTGGATGAGCACGATCTGCCCCGCGTTGTGCAGCGAGGCCACGTGGGCGTGCGCCGCCTCGGTGGCGTCCTGGGCGAACCGGCCCGCGCCCATCGAGCCGGCCCCGACCGAGGGCTTGACCACGAATTCACCGGACGCGGGCCAGATAGCGGTCTGACCGGGGGCGACGAATGTCGTCGGCACGACGGGAACGCCCGCGTCATCGAGGTCGTGCAGGTACGCCTTGTCCGAGTTCCAGGAGATCACCTCAACGGGGTTGGCCAGCCGCGGCACGGACTGCGCCCAGGTCAGGAACCCGTCGCGGTCACTGGTGTAATCCCAGGTGCAGCGGACCACGACCAGGTCCTCGCCCCAGCAGGCGGCCGGGTCGTTCCACACCTGCCACCGTGCCGACACCCCTCGTGCGGCGAGGGCGGCCAGCAGCGCAGCGCCATCCTCGTCGCCCCCGGGCAACGTGGCGCACGTCGTCAGCACAACGGTCATCCGTTGATCGTAAGCATGCGACGATTGCCCCCCGCCAGAGATCGCATCGTCAATGCGCAGGAGTTCTCCATGTACCCAGCCGGCTGGTTCACCGATCCTCAGGATCTGACCATGCTGCGCTACTACGACGGCCAGGCCTGGACCGAGCATCAGCGCCCCGGCGCCGCGCCCACCGCGCCGGCCCAACCCGCCCCGTCGCTCTGGCCGCCCGAGCAGACCGCGCCACTGCCCAGTGTCGAGCCGGCGCAGCCCGGGCACGCGGCGTGGGGTCTCCCCGAACAGGTAGCCCAGCCGGTCCAGCCTGTTGTGCCGACCTGGCCGCCCACCCCCGCTGCAGGCGCATGGCAGCAACCGGGCGGAGGTGGTCATCCCCCGCACTACCGCCTGCCGGCGCGCAACAGCCGCCGGCGGCCGTTGATCATCGGCCTGGTTGCGATCCTGGTCGCTGGACTGCTCGCCGGTGGCTACTTCGCCTTCCTCAAGGATGACGCCCCGAAGATCACCTACCAGGGCGCCAAGATCAAGGACGCCTCCGGCGTGTTGACGTCGGCGGAGCACAGCCTCGACGGCATCGTCGACAAGCGGCACGGCGCGAAGGCCGACGACACTCGCTGCTACTACGCCATCCCGAAGGCGCAACCGGCAGGCGCCAAGAAGACCGACATCGACACCAACCTGCGGTGCGGCCCGGTGCTGTTCGTCGACGGTGACCCCGCCGGGCAGTACCTGAAGTTCCCGGTGACGCGTTCCGGTGGCGCCAAACCGGTCAGCCTCACCGCAGCCACCACTCCGCTGACCGACGTTCCGGTCAGCGCCGACGACGTCACACTGCAGCGGCCGGACGGCAAGAAGGCGCCATCCGGTGCAGGCGGGCTGAAGGTTCCCGCACCCCCGGCCGCTGCTGCGGATGCGATCGTCGCGGCGGACATCGGCTCGGAGCCGGTGCCGGCGGCGCCCAAGGGAGCGGTGATGGGTTCCTGGTCCGGCGGCGTCCACGTCACGAACCTGGGCCCGGTCATCCGTTACGGCAAGGGTGATGACGCCCGTTCGGCCCCACCCGGCCAGAAGCTGATCGCGTTCGCGGGCACCGGCGCCGAGGGCAACGACCTGCGCAGCACCGACCTGACCTCCTCGGCCATAGTGGTCGTCGACGGTGCCTCGCCGCTCGCAGTCCCGGCGGCCGCCAGCGGCCAGTACGTCGTGGTGGCTGTGCCGACCGGCGCGAAGGTGGTGGATCTGGTCCTCAGGGACAACGGGCTGAACCAGACCCTCTCCTTGCTGGACGGCAAGCCGGGCAGCGGCAATGTGACCGTCCTGGCCCGCCAGAACCGCGAGACCGCCAAGGCGGCAACGGCGAAGGTCGTCTTCACGTTCTCGCCGGGCGTCGTCTTCGCGGACAACTCGACGGGCACCACGGAGAACGCCACCGTCACCCTCCGCCTAGCCGACCTCTCCTACCGCAACACCGACCAGGCGAAACCGGTCACGGCGACCAGGCCAGACGCGGCGATCATGCATGTGTCGGTGAACTATGTCAGCGCGCACGACAAGGGCACGTTCGGCTTCCCGGCCGGGCTGCTCACGTTCACTCCCGCCGGCGGCAAGCCGGTGCACGCCAGGAACATCTCGACCACGGCCGGCCGGATCTACAACGTCTTCGAGGTGCCGGGCAATGTCACGACCGGGACGTTGACCATCTCTGGCGCGGTGCACGAGACCTTCCAGGGCAGCCCCGGCAGTTACTTGTTCGGCATCCGAGCGCCGGTGAAGATCCCGATCGCGATCCCGGCGGGCTGACCCGGCCCCGCGCTAGCGCACGAACGTGTCGACGGCAATCGCCACGAACACGAAGGCCAGGTAGCTGTTCGAAAGGTGGAACAGCTGCATCGGCCTGGCGTTCTCGCCGCGACTGGTGCGCGCTAGCAGCCGGTGGGCGCCGATGAGCAGCACCACGCCGGCGGCGGATGCGAGCGCGCCGTAGACCCAGCCGGTGGCCAGCGGCCACAGGGCCAGCGACGTGGCGACGGTGAGCCAGGCGTAGACGACTATCTCGCGGGCGACCCGCAGCGGCGACGCGACGACGGGCAGCATGGGCACGCCCGCCCGCGTGTAATCCTCGCGATAGCGGATGGCCAGTGCCCAGAAGTGGGGCGGCGTCCAGAAGAACACGACGCCGAACAGGACGAGCGGGGCCCACGCCAGCGAGTCGGTGACAGCCGACCAGCCGATCAGGACCGGCATGCAGCCCGCCGCGCCGCCCCACACGATGTTCTGCGCGGTGCGCCGCTTGAGCAGCAACGTGTAGACGATCACGTAGAAGCTGATCGCCGCCGCGGTGAGCCCGCCCGCCAGCCAGTTCGTGGCCAGCCCCATCAGCAGGACCGCGATCAACCCGAGTACCAGGCCGAAGACCAGCGCACCGGTTGGCGAGACGTCGTGCCGAGCAAGTGGCCGGTGGCCGGTGCGCCGCATGAGCGCGTCGATGTCCCGGTCGACGTAACAGTTCAGGGCGTTGGCGCTGCCGGCGGCCAGCGTGCCACCGACCATGGTGGCCACGACGACGGCCCAGCCGGGCAGCCCGCCCGCGGCCAGCACCATCGACGGCAGCGTGGTGACGAGCAGCAACTCGATGATGCGTGGCTTGGTGAGCGCGATGTAGGACTGCAGGACGGATCGGCGGCGCTGCGGCCGGGTCCGGCGCATCGCGGGCGCATCTGGTGCGGCCGACGGGAGGACCTCGCTCGGGCCCGGAGAGACGGGCGCAAGCGGGATCTGCGTCACGTCATGAGGGTATCTGTCGCCACGGCGCAGCCGGAACTCAGTCCCGGCCGACGTGATCGGCTCAGGCACCGCGTGATGTGGATAGGCTTGATGGGTAGGCGGTACCGCGTGTGCCACCCCACGTCGAAGGGACACGATCGGTTGTGACCGACTCCGCCAAGGCCAGCCAGCAGGGCGTCAATACGGCGCATCCGAAGTGGTGGACCGCGCTCGACACGAAGGCAGTCGACACGGCCCGGTTGCTGGCCGCGGACGCCGTCCAGAAGGTCGGCAACGGACACCCCGGCACCGCCATGAGCCTGGCCCCGCTGGCCTATCTGCTCTACCAACGGGTCATGCGGCACGACCCCACCGACCCCAACTGGATCGCCCGTGACCGCTTCATCCTGTCCAACGGGCACGCGTCGCTGACCCAGTACACCCAGCTGTTCCTGTCCGGGTACGGGCTGGAACTCGGCGACATCGAGGCGCTGCGCACCTGGGGTTCCCTGACCCCCGGCCACCCCGAGCACGGGCACACGGCCGGCATCGAGGTCACCACCGGGCCGCTGGGCCAGGGTGTCGGCAACGCCGTCGGTATGGCCATGGCTGCGCGCCGCGAGCGCGGCCTGCTCGACCCGGACGCCGCACCGGGCGAGTCGGTCTTCGACCACCACATCTATGTCATCGCCGGCGATGGCTGCATGGAGGAGGGCGTGTCGAGCGAGGCGTCCTCGCTGGCCGGCCACCAGCAACTGGGCAACCTGATCCTGTTCTACGACGACAACCACATCTCGATCGAGGACGATACGGCCATCGCGTTCAGCGAGGACGTCGTCAAGCGCTATGACGCCTACGGTTGGCATACCCAGCGGGTCGACTCGGGCGAGGACGTCGTCGCGCTCGAAGCCGCGATCAAACGGGCCCAGCGGGTCACCGACAAGCCGTCGTTCATCGCTGTGCGGACAATCATCGGCTGGCCTGCGCCCACGAAGCAGAACACCGGGTCGGCGCACGGCGCCGCGCTCGGCGAGGACGAGATCCGTAAGACCAAGCAGATTCTGGACTTCGACCCCGACGCGCATTTCGCCGTCGGCGCCGACGTCCTCGCACACGCCCGCGAGGTCGTCCAGCGCGGTCGCGAGACGCGCGCCGAGTGGCAGCCGCGGTTCGACGCATGGGCCTCCGGCAACCCTGAACGGGCCGCCCTGCTGGAACGGATGATCCGCCGCGAGTTGCCCGACGGCTGGGCGAGCACGCTGCCGAGTTTCCCGACCGAGAATGAGAAGGACGGCAAGCCCAACGCCGTCTCGACCCGGGCCGCGTCCGGCAAGGTGCTTACCGCCCTAGCCGGTGTCATGCCCGAACTGTGGGGCGGCTCGGCCGACCTGGCCGAGAGCAACAACACGACGATGGAGGGCGAGCCCAGCTTCGTCCCACCCGAGTTCCAGACCAAGTCGTGGCCAGGCGGTCCGTACGGCCGCACGCTGCACTTCGGCATCCGCGAGCACGCCATGGGTTCGATCATGAACGGCATCACCCTGCACGGCGGGACCCGCGTCTACGGCGGCACGTTCCTCGTGTTCAGCGACTACATGCGTCCGCCCGTGCGCCTCGCCGCGCTGATGCAGCTGCCGACCATCTACGTCTGGACGCATGACTCGATCGGCCTGGGTGGCGACGGTCCGACGCACCAGCCGGTCGAGCACCTGGCGGCGCTGCGGGCGATCCCGGGGCTCGACGTGGTTCGTCCTGCCGACGCCAACGAGACGGCCGCGTGCTGGCAGGCCACCCTCGAACACACCGACCGGCCGGTCGCGCTGGCCCTCTCGCGGCAGAACCTGCCGGTGCTCGACCCGGTGAAGGTGGTCGACGCGGCCAAGGGCGGCTACGTGCTCGAGGAGGCTTCGTCCGGGCTGCCGCAGTTGATCATCATCGCCACCGGTTCCGAGGTGGCGTTGGCGGTCACCGCCCGCGAGCGGCTCGAGGCCGAGGGGTGGTCCGTCCGCGTCGTATCGATGCCGTGCCTCGAGTGGTTCGACGCGCAAACCCCGGCCTATCGCCAACAGGTGCTGCCGCCCGACGTCAAGGCCCGCATCAGTGTCGAAGCCGGCATCAGTCAAGGCTGGCGTGAGATCGTCGGCGACGGCGGCGAGATCATCAGCATCGAGCACTTCGGCGCCAGTGCCGAAGGTTCCATCCTGTTCGAGCAGTTCGGTTTCACTCCCGACCGCGTCGTTGCCGCGGCCCACTCCGCACTCGAGCGCGCCGGCCAGATCCGCGGCGCGACCACCGGCACCTGAAGGAGATCCACCATGAGCGACCCACTTGCTGACCTGTCCGGTCAGGACGTTTCGATTTGGCTCGACGACATCAGCCGGGAGCGCCTGCAGAGCGGCAACCTCCAAAACCTGGTCGACAACAAGCACGTCGTCGGCGTCACGAGCAACCCGACGATCTTCCAGAAGGCACTCGAGAAGGGCACGGCCTACGACGAGCAGGTGCGCGAACTGGCGACCCGCGGGGTCGCGATCGACGGTGCTGTCCGCTACCTGATGGCCTACGACATCCGCTGGGCCTGCGATGTGTTGCGCCCGGTCTATGACCGCACCGACGGCAAGGACGGCCGGGTCTCGATCGAGGTCGATCCGCGCATCGCGCACGATACGGAGCGCACCACCGCAGAGGCCAAGGGCCTGCACTGGCTCGTCGACCGGCCCAACGTCCTGATCAAGATCCCGGCCTCCCTCGAAGGGCTGAGCTCGATCACCGACGCCACGTCCGCGGGTATCAGCGTCAACGTCACGCTGATTTTCGGCCTGGACCGCTACGACGGCGTAATGGACGCCTACCTCTCCGGCCTCGAGCAGGCGAAGGAGGCAGGCATCGACCTGTCCACGATCAGGTCCGTCGCCTCGTTCTTCGTCTCCCGCGTCGACACCGAGATCGACAAGCGGCTGGACAAGATCGGCAGTGACGAGGCCAAGGCCCTGCGCGGCAAGGCCGGCATCGCCAACGCCCGGCTGGCCTACGAGCGCTACGAGAAGACGTTCTCCTCCGACCGGTGGGCCGCGCTCGAGGCCGCCGGCGCACACAAGCAGCGCCCGCTCTGGGCCTCGACGGGCGTCAAAGACCCTGCCTACGACGACACGATGTATGTCGTCGACCTCGCCGCGCCCAACACGGTGAACACGATGCCCGAGGCCACCCTCGACGCGGTGGCCGACCACGGAAAGGTGCACGGCGACGCCATTCGCGGCACCTACGCCGAGTCACGCGAGGTGATCGACCGCCTCAACGCACTGGGCGTCACCTACGACGATGTGATCGAGGTCCTCGAGGTCGAGGGCGTGCAGAAGTTCGAGGATTCCTACGCGCAGCTGTCCGAAAGCGTCAAGGAACAACTGGAGGCGGCAGCGTCATGACCGAGCCGGCCACCACGGCGCTGGAGGTCGATCCGCCGGCGAGGACACCCGGCACGATGCCGGTCACCTCGCCCGTGGGTGCCCCGGTGAGCCTGGCCGGCAATCCGCTGCGCGACCCCCGCGACCGCCGCCTGCCGCGGGTGCCTGAGCCGTGCGCGCTCGTCGTCTTCGGCGTCACCGGCGACCTGTCCCGCAAGAAGTTGCTGCCGGCCATTTATGACCTGGCCAACCGTGGCCTGCTGCCGCCGGACTTCGTGCTGCTCGGCTTCGCCCGCCGCGACTGGGGCGACGGCGAGTTCGAGGACCTGGCCCGCAAGTCGGCGCAGGAGCACGCGCGCACGCCCTGGAACGAGGAGGTCTGGAAGCGGCTTTGCGGCAACATCAAGTTCGTCCCGGGCTCATTCGACGACAACGAGGCGTTCGACACGCTCGGTGAGACGCTCAACGATCTGCGCGCCAGTCACGGCATCAAAGGCAACGCTGCGTTCTACCTGTCCATCCCGCCGAGCATGTTCCCGGTCGTGCTGGAGCAGATGGAGCGCACCGGGATGGCCAGCAACAAGCAGAGCGGCGGCTGGCGGCGGGTCGTGGTCGAGAAGCCGTTCGGGCACGACCTGCAGAGCGCGCTGGAGCTCAACCGGCTGGTGGACAAGGTGTTCACCCCGCAGGACGTGTTCCGGATCGATCACTACCTGGGCAAGGAGACTGTCCAGAACATCATGGCGCTGCGCTTCGCCAACCAGCTCTTCGAGCCGGTGTGGAACTCCAACTTCGTCGACTCGGTCCAGTTCACCATGGCCGAGGACGGCGGCATCGGCGGCCGGGCGGCGTTCTACGACGCCACGGGCGCCGCGCGTGACGTGCTGCAGAACCACCTGCTGCAACTGCTGGCACTGACCGCCATGGAGGAGCCGGTCGAGTTCTCCCCCGAAGCGATCCGCACCGAGAAGATCAAGGTACTGCGAGCTATCTCGCTGCCCAACGACATGGGGTCCTACGCCATCCGCGGGCAGTACGACCAGGGTTGGCTGGCCGGTGAGCGCAGCGTGGCCTACCGCGCCGAGAAGGACATCAAGCCCGATTCCAACACCGAGACCTACGTGGCGGTGCGGCTGGGCATCGAGACCCGGCGGTGGGCAGGGGTGCCCTTCTACATCCGAACCGGCAAGCGGCTGCCCCGGCGGGTCACCGAGATCGGCGTGCTGTTCAAGAAGGCGCCGCACCTGCCCTTCAGCCGCACCGACACCGAGGAGCTGGGCCACAACCAGCTGGTCATCCGGGTGCAGCCCGACGAGGGGGTCACCCTGAAGTTCGGCTCGAAAGTCCCGGGCACGGCGATGGAGGTCCGCGACGTCGCCATGGACTTCCTCTACGGCGAGGCGTTCACCGAGGCCTCCCCCGAGGCCTACGAGCGCCTGATCCTCGACGTCCTGATCGGTGATGCGACCCTCTTCCCGCGCAACGAGGAGGTCGAGGCGTCCTGGCGGGTGATCGACCCGCTCGAGGACTTCTGGGCCGGACAGCAGCCCTTCCTCTACCGGGCGGGCGAGTGGGGGCCGAAGGAGGCCGACGAGATGCTGGCTCGCGACGGCCGGGTCTGGAGGCGACCGTGACGACACTGTGGGACACGACCGGAGCGGCGGTCGTGCGCGCACTGGCAGCCGAGCGGCGCTCGGGCGGAGCCGTGACCAGCGGCAACGCCCTGACCCTGGTCATCGTCGTGAACGAGAAGAACGTCGCCGACGCCGAGGAGGCGGCGACGATCGCGGCCAGCAAGCATCCGATGCGGATGCTGATGGTGATCCGCCGCCACATCGAGGCCCCGGTGCCGCGTCTGGACGCCGAGGTGCTGCTGGGCGGACGGCTCGGCCCGGGTGAGGCTGTCATCCTGCGGATGCACGGCCGGCTGGCCCTGCACGCCGAGTCGGTGACGTTGCCGCTGCTCGCGCCCGATGCCCCGGTTGTCACTTGGTGGAACGGCACCCCGCCGGACCGGATCGCCTACGACCCGCTCGGGGTCTTCGCCGAGCGGCGCATCACCGACGTCAGCCGCACCGCCGACCCGGTCCGGGCGCTGACGAAGCGGGCCGACGATTACGCCGCGGGCGACACCGACCTGGCATGGACCCGGATCACCGGGTGGCGGGCGGCGCTGGCCTCCGCCTATGACGGCGCCCACGAAGCAGCGACCTCGGCCAGCGTCGAAGGCGACGACACCGACCCATCCGCTCTGCTGCTGGCCGGCTGGCTGTCCTCCACGCTGCACTGCCACGTCCCGGTCAACAAGGCGTCCGGGACCGCGATCCAGTCGGCCACGATCAGCTTCGAGAACGCGGCGAGCATCCAGGCCATCCGCGACGGTGCTCGCCTCGTGTTGCGCCGCGAGGGGCAGCAGGATTCCATCGCGCCGTTCCCGGAGCGGACGCTGGGCGAACTGCTGGCCGAGGAGTTGCGTCACCTGGACGCCGACGAGATCTACGCCGACGCGTTGGGAACGGTGTGCGACGTGTCGGGGCTCGAGGACCGCACCTCCCAGCGGGTGCACATCTGGAACGACCCGGCGCTGGCCGACGATCCTGCCGCAGCGGCCTGGTGATGGGTCCCGACGGGGGGCCATCGCCCGAGGTCGTCGTGGCGGCGTCGGACGAGCGCCTGGCCCAGGACACTGCGGGGCGTCTTGCGGGCACCCTGATCGCTGCGCTGGCGGTGCGCCCGGTGGCACACGTAGTGCTCACCGGTGGCGGGATCCTCGAGCGCGTGCTCGGCGCGCTGGGTGACCGAGCAGGCCAGGGCGATGTCGACTGGCGGCGGGTGCACGTGTGGTGGGCCGACGAGCGCTATGTCGGCTCCGATTCCGACGAGCGCAACGACACTGCCGCGTTCGCCGCGGGCCTGGACGGGCTGCCACTCGACCCGGCGTTGATCCACCGCATGCCGGCGGCGGACTCCAGGTTCGGCGACGATGTCGAGGCGGCGGCCCGCGCCTACGCCGCGGAGCTCACCGCCGCCGCGCCGGCAGAGGGCACTGCCACGGCACCGCATTTCGATGCCGTCCTGCTCGGTGTCGGGCCTGACGGTCACTGTGCGTCGCTGTTCCCCGGACACCCGGGCGTGTACGAACGCGGCGCAACGGTGATCGCCGTGCACGACTCGCCTAAGCCGCCGCCGACCCGGCTGTCGTTCACCTTCGACATGCTGGATCTGTCCAACGAGGTGTGGTTCGTCGCCTCGGGTGAGGGCAAGGCGGACGCCGTGGCCAGGGCGCTCAGCGGAGCCGACCGAGCGCAGGTCCCGGCCGCGGGACCGCACGGCAGCAAGCGCACCCTCTGGCTGATCGACCCCGCCGCCGCAGCCAGGCTGCCGTAACCGCCCGTCCCGGCCGCTCACCAGGGGCAGACGTATCGCCTCTGGTGATCCTCAGGACTCGCCGCGGCGGGCTTTGAGCCGCAGCAGTGCCTCTTCGAGGATCGCGGCGCCGTCCTCGTCGGAACGGCGCTCCTTGACGTAGGCCAGGTGCGTCTTGTACGGCTCGTTGCGGGGCGCGTTGGGCGGCGCCTCCGATTCCCGACCAGCGGGGAACCCGCACTTGGGACAGTCCCAGGTGTCGGGCAGGGCGGCGTCGACGGCGAAGGCCGGACGCACCTCGTGTCCGTTAGCGCAGAAGAATGAGACACGTTGCCGGGGCGCGGCCTCACCGCGCTCCTTCTCGCCCATTGGTCCAGCTCCGACTCGGCTGCCACGAATGGCACTGCCACCAGCCACGTTTGTTCTCCGACTCTCTGTTGTCTCGTGCGCTTCGGCTCTGGTCAGCCGGTGTTCTTGTAGAGCAGTCCGAGCCCGATGATGGAGATCGCCCACACCAGGCCGGCAATGATCGTCAACCGGTCGAGGTTGCGTTCCACGACGGACGAGCCGGAAAGGTTCGAGTAGAACGAGCCGCCGAGCATGGATGACAACCCGCCGCCCTTTCCTCGGTGCAGCAGCACCAACACCACGAGAAGCAGGCTCGTGAGGATGAGGACTACGGACAGGGCGAAGATCATCTTGGTCGGCCTCGGTTGCGTTCAGTAGGGGGTGGGTTGGCGTTGCCGGGTAAGGATACCTGGCGCTCAGCCAATGTCGGCCGGTTTGCCGACAGACAGACAGATCGTCGTGAATTCGGGCCCGTCCAGGCTGGCCCCGCCGACCAGTGCGCCGTCGACGTCGGGCGGCGCGAGGATCTCGGCCGCGTTGCTGGCCTTGACCGAGCCGCCGTACAGGATGCGCACCCCGGCCGCGAGATCGGGCGAGTACAACCCGCCGAGCCGCTCGCGGATCGCGGCGCACACCTCCTGGGCGTCCTCAGGAGTGGCCACCTTGCCGGTACCGATGGCCCACACCGGCTCGTAGGCAACGACGATCGTCTGGACCTGCTCCGCCGCGACCCCGGCCAGCGCGCCGTCCAGTTGCGCGCCGGTGTGCGCGATCTGCCCACCTGCCTCGCGGATGTCGAGAGTCTCCCCCACGCACAGGATCGGGGTGATGCCGCTGCGGAACGCGGCGAGCACCTTGGCGTTGACCATGGCGTCGTCCTCGCCGTGGTACTCGCGGCGCTCGGAGTGGCCGGCGAGTACGTAGCGGCAGCCCAACTTGGCCAGCATGGGCCCACCGATGTCCCCGGTATAGGCGCCGGAGTCGTGCGGCGAGAGGTCCTGCGCGCCGTAGCCCAGCAACAGCCGGTCGCCGTCGACCAACGTCTGGACGCTGCGGATGTCGACAAAGGGCGGCAGCACGACGACCTCGACCCTCGTCAGTTGCTCCTCGTTCAGGCTGAATGCCAGCTTCTGGGTGAGGGCGATTGCCTCGAGGTGGTTCAGGTTCATCTTCCAGTTGCCGGCGATGAGCGGCCGGCGAGCGGTCGTGGCCACTCAGACCTCGTCCAGGACGGCCACGCCGGGCAACGTCTTGCCCTCGAGGAATTCCAACGACGCCCCGCCGCCGGTGGAGATGTGGCCGAAGGCGTGGACGTCCAGGCCCAGGGTCCGCACGGCGGCGGCTGAGTCGCCACCTCCCACGACGGAGAGGCCGTCGACAGCAGCAACCGCCTCGGCGACCCCTTTCGTCCCGGCGGCGAACTGGGCTACCTCGAAGACACCCATGGGCCCGTTCCAGAAGACCGTGCGCGCCCGGGACAGCTCGGCCGCGAACGCCCGCACCGTGTTCGGGCCGACGTCCAGCCCTTTCATTCCGGCCGGAATCGCATCCGCCGCGACGACCTGGCTGGGCACGTCGTCGCTGGCCCCGGCCGCCACCACGATGTCGGACGGCAGCACGATCTTCGCGCTGCCGTCGCTGGACTTCGCGGCCAGGAGTTCGCGGCAGGCCTCGACCTGATCGGCTTCGAGCAGGGAGTCACCGACCTCGTGACCTTGCGCGGCGAGGAAGGTGAAGCACATCCCGCCGCCGACGAGCAGCTTGTCTACTTTCGGCAGGAGCGACGTGATCACGGCCAGCTTGTCGCTGACCTTCGATCCACCGAGAACGACGATGTAGGGCCGCTTGGCCGCACCGGTCAGCTCGCGCAGCACCTGCAACTCGTCACGCACGAGGTCACCGCAGTAGTGCGGCAGCATTGTGGCCACGTCGTAGACCGACGCGTGCTTGCGGTGCACCGCGCCGAATGCATCCTCGACGAACGCCCCGCCGTCGTCCTCGCCGCCGGTCAGCAGCGCCAGGCAGCGACCGAACTCGCGCCGCTCGGCGTCGTCCTTGCTCGTCTCCGCCGCGTTGAACCGGACGTTTTCGAGCAGCAGCAGGTCGCCGTCGCCCAGTCCGGCAGCGAGCAGGCGGGCACTGACGCCAACCGTGTCGAGCGCGAACTCGACGGGGCGGCCCAGCAGTTGGGCGAGACGGTCCGCGACCGGGCTGAGCGAGTATGCGGGATCCGCTTTCCCGGCCGGGCGGCCCAGATGCGCGGCGACGATCACCCTGGCGCCGCGGTCGAGCAGCTTGGTCAGGGTCGGCAGCGAGGCCCGGATCCGGCCGTCGTCGGTGACGGCCCGCTTGCCGGTCGTGCTGAGCGGGACGTTGAGGTCGCTGCGGACGAGGATCCGGCGCCCCTGCACACCGTGTCTGATCAGGCTGTCTAGCGTGCGCACCCGAGGCCTTACAGCGACGAGCCGACGAGCAGGGTCACGTCGATCAGCCGGTTCGAATAGCCCCACTCGTTGTCGTACCACCCGACAACCTTGACCTGATTGCCGATCACCTTCGTCAGGCCGGAGTCGAAGATGCACGACGCCGGGTCAGTGACGATGTCGGAGGAGACGATCGGGTCCTCGGTGTAGACGAGGATGCCCTTGAGCGCGCCGTCCGCGGCGGCCTGGTAGGCGGCGTTCACCTCGTCGACGGTGGTCTCGCGACCGACCGTGACCGTGAGATCGGTGGCCGAGCCGGTGGGAACCGGCACGCGCAGCGCGAACCCGTCCAGCTTGCCCTTGAGGCCGGGCAGCACCAGCCCGATCGCCTTCGCCGCACCGGTCGAGGTCGGGACGATGTTGATGGCCGCCGCCCGCGCCCGGCGGAGGTCTGCGTGCGGAGCGTCCTGCAGGTTCTGGTCCTGGGTGTAGGCGTGGATGGTGGTCATCAGGCCGCGCTCCACCCCGAACGTGTCGTCGAGAACCTTGGCCAGCGGGCCGAGGCAGTTCGTGGTGCAGGAGGCGTTGGAGATGATCGTGTGGCTGGCGGGGTCGTAGTCGCCGTCGTTGACTCCCATCACGATCGTGACGTCCTCGCCGGAGGCAGGCGCCGAGATGATCACCTTCTTCGCACCGCCGGAGTCGACATGCTTGCGGGCATCGGCCGCCTTGGTGAAGAACCCGGTCGACTCGATGACCACGTCGACGCCGAGGTCGGCCCAGCGCAGGCTCGCGGGGTCGCGTTCGGCCAGGATCTTGATGGTGTGATCGCCGACCTTGATTCCGTCGCCGCTCACGCTGATCGGCTGGCCGAAGCGGCCAAGCACGCTGTCGTACTGGAGCAGGTGGGCCATAGTGGCGATGTCGCCGAGGTCGTTGGCCGCGACGAGTTCGATGTCCGCGCCCGACTTGGTGATCGCACGGAAGAAATTGCGGCCGATGCGGCCGAAGCCATTGATGCCTACCCGAACAGTCACTGCGACGACTCCTTGACGGCGGTTGCGAGCTGGGGCGGCCCACAACGCTGCGGGCGCGCAAAGACCGACCTTATCGGGTGCTGCCGGACCAGCTCAGACCACTAGGCGTCGCGCCGGTCGAGCAGGTAGGCAGCCAGGGCGAGGAGCGCCGCGGTCCAGATGGCGAACACTCCGAAGCCTTGCCAGGGGGTGAGCAGGTCGTTGGGGCCCTGCCGCGCCTGGGCGATGAGGTGGCCGGCCTCGGTGGGCAGGTAGGCGTGGATGTGGTCACCCAGGCTGCCCGGCAGCAGCTGGGCGAGCGGGGCCAGAACGAGGACGAACCCGATGATCCCGGTGATGGCGCCGGCGACATGGCGCACGATCGCACCCACCGCCAGCGCGAAGAGCCCGAGCATGGCCAGGTACAGCCCGGCGCCGATGACGGCCCGCAGCACACCCGGGTCGCCGAGAGCCACCGGTGCCTTGCTGTGCACGATCGGCGCGCCCAGGAAGAACGAGACGAACGCCACCACCTCCCCGACGACGAACACCAGCGCGACGAAGACCACGCTCTTGGCGAGCAGCATGGGGATCCGCTTCGGCACGGCGAGCAGACTGGAGCGGATCATGCCGGTGGAGTACTCGGTGGCCATCACCATCACGCCGAGTACGCAGATGGCTAGTTGGCTGAGTTGGAAGCCGGCACCCAGGATCAGCCCGACCGGGTCGTTGATGATCTGCTGCTGCTGCGAACGGTCGGACTTGTCCCACTGCGACACGGTCAACCAGGTGAACAGCGCAGTGAATCCCCAGGTCAGCACCGCCAGCAGCAACAGCGACCACACCGTCGAGCGGACCGAGCGCAGCTTGGTCCATTCCGCGATCAGCAAACGGCCGAAGCCGGCTGAGCTGCCGGGCGCTGCGGCGGGCGGCGCGGGGGGCGTAGGTGCCGTCGTCGTGGTCATCGCGGGGCCGCCTCGGCCGCGGCCGGCATGGCATTCGGGTCGAGCGACCCGTCGCCTTGGGTGCCGTACTCCACGCTGCTGCGGGTCAACTCCATGAAGGCCTCCTCCAGCGAGGCGAGCTGCGGGGTCAGTTCGTGCAGTACCAGGCCCGCACCGGCAGCCAACTCCCCGATACGCGGTGCCTCGAGGTCGCTGACCGTCAGCACGCCGTCGGCGGCCGTGATCACCTTGCCGCCCTCGGCACTGATCACCTGCTCGAGACGGGCCGGGTCCGGGCCCACCACACGGACCGATTTCTCCGAGCTGCGCGCGATGAATTCGTCGGTGGGGCAATCCGCGATCAGCTGACCGCGACCGATGACGACCAGGTGGTCGGCGGTGATAGCCATCTCGTTCATGAGGTGGCTGGACACGAACACCGTCCTGCCCTCACCGGCCAAGCGCTTCATCAGGTTTCGGATCCACCGGATGCCCTCGGGATCCAGGCCGTTGACCGGCTCGTCGAAGAGGAGCACCTGCGGGTCGCCGAGCAGCGCCGCGGCCAGGCCGAGCCGCTGGCTCATGCCCAGCGAGAAACCGCCCGCACGCTTGTTCGCAGCTTCATGCAGCCCGATGAGGTCGATGACCTCGTCGACCCGCTTGCGCGGCAGGCCCTGTGTCTGGGCCAGCACCAACAGGTGGTTGTAGGCGGTGCGGCCCGAATGGACCGCGCGGGCCTCCAGCAAGGCACCGACCACCCGAAGCGGGTTGGTCAACTCCCGGTAAGGCTTTCCGCCGATTGTCGCGGTGCCGCTGTTCGGCTTGTCCAGGCCCAATATCATGCGCATCGTCGTCGACTTGCCTGCCCCGTTCGGGCCGAGGAATCCGGTGACCGTCCCGGGGGCGACGGTGAAGGACAGGTGGTCGACGGCGAGCTTGTCGCCGTATCGCTTGCTGAGATCGCGGACCTCGATCACCCGGTATGCCTCCTGAACGGTAGCTGTCGACGCGAGATCACCGTAGCGGCTCGCGCCACCGCTTTCAGCCGGCGCTCAGCTGCTCCTGGCTGGGCCTACGGGGCGAGCATCTCCGGGGTGACGGCCGACTCGGTGTCGGGTATCCCCTGGTCGGCCGCCCGCTTGTCGGCCATGGCAAGCAGCCGCCGGATACGGCCGGCCACGGCGTCCTTGGTCATCACCGGATCGGACAACGCGCCGAGCTCCTCCAGCGAGGCCTGCTTGTGCTCGAGCCGTAGCCGGCCGGCCTGGAGCAGGTGCTCGGGCGCGTCGTCGGCCAGGATGTCCAGGGCCCGCTCGACGCGGGCGCCCGCGGCGACGGCGGCCCGGGCTGAGCGACGCAGGTTCGCGTCGTCGAAGTTCGCCAGCCGGTTCGCGGTGGCCCGGACCTCGCGGCGCATCCGCCGTTCCTCCCACGCCATCACCGATTCGTGCGCACCGATTCTGGTGAGCAGCGCACCGATCGCGTCGCCGTCGCGGACCACCACGCGGTCACTGCCCCGCACCTCGCGAGCCTTGGCCGAGATGCCCAGTCGCCGGCCAACGCCGACGAGCGCCAGCGCGGCTTCGGCCGAGGGGCAGGTGATTTCCAGCGAGCAAGCCCGGCCTGGTTCGGTCAGCGAGCCGTGCGCGAGGAAGGCACCGCGCCACGCCGCTTCGGCGTCGCCGAGGCCACCCGCAACCACGTGGTGCGGCAGCCCCTTGATCGGCCGGCCACGCAGGTCGATGAGACCGGCCTGACGGGCCAGACCCTCGCCGTCCTTGGTCACCCGGACGAGGTAGCGGGAGCCCTTGCGCAGACCGCCGGCAGCGACAATGTGCACCTCGGAGCCGTAGCCGAAGATCTCGGCAATCTCCTTGCGCAACCGCCGGGCGACCGAGCCGGTATCCAGTTCGGCTTCGATGACGATGTGGCCGCCGACGAGGTGCAGCGCACCGGCGAATCGCAGCATCGTCGCCATTTCAGCTTTGCGAGCCGACAGTTTGGCCACCGGGACGCGGCTGAGTTCGTCCTTGACCGCTGCGGTCATCGCCATGCATGTTCCCCTTCGGTTACCGCTCGCTCGGCGAAAGCTTGCGCAAAGGCCGCACTCAGCCGGATCGGATCGTGCCGTTCGGCACTATCATCGGCGGCAAGCTTGCAGACTACGAGACTCGCGCCGATCGTGCGCGCGTAAGCACCTAATTCCTTGATATCCGGTACGGCATCGACGTCGGCGAGCACCGTGTCGACGTGCAGGCCGCCGAAGGCTTCGGCGTGCGCAAGCAGCACCTGCAGCAGGTCCAGCGGCGAATAGCCGTCGGTCTCGCCGGCTTGCGGAACCAGGTTCAAGGTGACCACGATGCGGGCACGCGTGGCCGCCAGTGCGCGCCCCAGCTCGCGCAGCAACAGGTGTGGAATGACGCTGGTGAACCAGGATCCCGGCCCGAGCACGACGGCGTCGGCCTCGCGGACCGCGTCGACCGCGTCCGCGCAGGCCGGCGCCCCCGGCGGCAGCAGCCGGATGGAACACACCCGCCCGGGCGTGGCCGCGATGGAGGACTGGCCTCTGATCTGCCTGGTGCGGGCCGGGTCCTCGGGATCGAAGCGGTCAGCATCCGCGACGAGGTCCAGTGGCACCGGACTCATCGGCAGCACCCGGCCCACCGAGCCGACCAGCTCGCCGAGCCGGGCCAGCGATGCGACCGGATCCCCGCCGCGCTCGAGCAGTCCCGTCAACAGCAGGTTCCCCAGCGGATGCCCGGCCAGGACGCCGCTGCCGCCGAGGCGGTGCTGGAGCACATCGGCCCATTCGCGGTGGTGCTGCTCGGGGCCGGCCAACGCGGCCAACGCCATCCGCAGGTCGCCCGGAGGCAGCACGTTCAGCTCTCGCCGGATTCGTCCGGAGGATCCGCCGTCGTCGGCGACGGTGACCACCGCGGTGAGGTCGGTAGTGATCAGCCGCAGTGCCGACAACGACGCGTGCAGGCCGTGCCCGCCGCCGAGCGCCACGGCCCGCAGCGCTCTACTCACGGCCCAGATCCCGGTGCACGACGGTGGTGCGCACCCCGGTCGCGGTGAGGCGGTCAGCCAGCTGCTGGGCCATCACGACGGAGCGATGCTTGCCGCCGGTGCACCCCACAGCAAGCGTGAGGTAGCGCTTGCTCTCGCGGGTGTAGCCGGCGCCAATGATCTCGAGGATCTCGGCGTAACGGTTGAGGAAATCCTCGGCGTCCTGCTGCCCCAGGACGTAGTCGCGGACCTCGTCATCGCGGCCGGTGAGATCGCGCAGCTCGGGAATCCAGAAGGGGTTGGGCAGGAACCGCACGTCGACGACGAGGTCGGCGTCGACCGGTAAGCCGTACTTGAATCCGAAGGACACCACGGTCGCGCGCAGCTCCGGCATACCCTCGAGAGGTCCACCCCCGGTGAACGCCGACTCGATGGCGCGGCGCAACTCGTGCACCGACCGGTCGCTGGTGTCCAGGACGAGGTCGGCCTCACCGCGCAGTCCTTCGAGCATTTGCCGCTCCGCCTCGATGCCGTCGACCAGGCGTCCGTCGCCCTGCAGGGGGTGGGCCCGCCGCACGGTCTCGAATCGGCGCACCAGAACCTCGTCCCGTGCCTCCAGGAACAGCACGCGCGGGCTCAGGCCGCGTTCGGCCAGCTCGCGGATCACGCCGACCAGGTCCGAGGAGAACGCCCGGCTGCGCACGTCCATCACGACGGCCAGCCGGGTGACGGCACCCTGACTGCGGCTGCCCAGATCGGCCAGGGTGGCCACGAGCTCAGGGGGCAGGTTGTCGACGACGAAGAAGCCGAGGTCTTCGAAGCACTTCGCGGCAGTGCTGCGGCCCGCCCCGGACAGCCCAGTGACGATCACCGTGTCCAGTGCGCCCTGGGTGGCCGGCTCGGTCTCACTCACGTCGATCCCTCCGCTGCGTCGGTGACATCGTCCCCCGCGGCCCGCGCAGCTCGGTTGACGGTGTCGCCATCGAGGATCTCGCCGGTCGAGACGTTGACCGCCGGCGTGGCCGGCGCCTGCCCGGAAAACGCCGCGACGATCGCCTCGGCGGTGCTCCGGCCGATCCCCCGGACGCCGACCAGTTCGTCGACGTCTGCGGCCCGAAGCTTGCGGACCGAGCCGAAATGGGCCAGCAGCGCCTTGCGCCGGGTCTCGCCCAGACCGGCGATGCCATCGAGGGCGGAGACGGTCATCGCCTTCGATCGCTTCTCGCGGTGGAACGTTATGGCGAATCGGTGCGCCTCGTCGCGCACCCGCTGCAACAAGTACAGCCCTTCGGAGGCACGCGGCAAGATGGTCGGATACGCCTCGCCGGGCCGCCAGACCTCCTCGAGCCGCTTGGCCAGCCCGGCGAGTGCGACGTCGTCGATGCCGAGGTCGTCGAGGACGGCCTGCGCCGCAGCCACCTGCGGGGCACCACCGTCGACGACGAGCAGGTTTGGCGGATACGCGAACTTGCGTGCTCTCCCAGTCGCAGCATCGATGCCTGGGCGGCCCTGCTCCGCCGCTTCGGCGGACGGGTCGGAGTCCGCGTCAGCGCCTTCGGCTACCTGCTCGTCCAGATAGCGGGCGAAGCGGCGGCGCACGACCTCGGCTATCCAGTCGGTGTCACCGGTGCCTTCGCGCATGGCGAAGCGGCGGTACTCGCTCTTGCGGGCCAGGCCGTCCTCGAAGACCACCATGCTGGCCACCACGTTCGTCCCCTGCACGTGGCTGATGTCGAAGCACTCGATGCGCAGCGGGGCGACGTCGAGGCCGAGCGCATCCTGCAGTTCGCCGAGGGCCAGCGAGCGGGCGGTGAGGTCCGAGGCGCGTTTGAGCTTGTGCTGGCTCAGCGACTGGGCAGCGTTGCGCGCGACGGTGTGCTGCAGGGCCCGTTTGTCGCCGCGCTGCGGCACCCGTAGCGCGACGCGCGAACCGCGCCGCTCGCACAGCCATTCGCCCAGCGCCTCGGCATCCTCAGGCAGGACCGGCACGAGTACCTCGCGGGGGATCCCGGAACTGGCGGCCCCTTCGGACTCGGCGCCGTAGAACTGGGTGACGAACTGCTCGACAAGATCGCCCATCGTCATTTCGTCCAGCTTGTCGACGACCCAGCCGCGCTGGCCGCGCACCCGACCGCCGCGGACGTGGAACACCTGCACCGCAGCTTCGAGGTCATCCTCGGCGAACGCCACGACATCGGCGTCGGTGCCATCGCCGAAGACGATGGCCTGCTTCTCCAAGGCACGGTTGAGCGCGCCGAGGTCGTCGCGCAGTCGCGCTGCCTTCTCGAACTCGAGATCGGCGCTGGCC
>JALYVG010000132.1 GCA_030853345.1 Actinomycetota bacterium
GTGCCCCCGGCAGGATTCGAACCTGCGCCACCGCCTCCGGAGGGCGGTGCTCTATCCCCTGAGCTACGGGGGCGGCAAACCCGGCAAGCCTAGCAGCGGCACCGAGCCGCCTCAGGACGTCGGCGGGGGCAGCGGTGCACCGCCGAGCTGGCGCAGGGTCTGTTCCATCGAGACGATTTCGCTGGATTGGGCGAGCATCATCGACCGGGCGAGATTGCGTACGTAAGGCTGCTTGGCGTGTTGCGCTGCGTAACGCTCCATGGGGATTCCGCCCTGGTGGTGGCGGATCATCAGCTGCAAGAACGCAATGTCGAGGGCCTTGCCCTGCAGTGCCTGCAGGTGCGTGAGCTGGGCGCCGGTGGCCATCCCGGGCATCAGGTTGTCACTGCCCAGGACGTGCCCGCCCATCCAGGTCATCTGGGCCCGGTTTGTGCTGCGCTCTAGGCCCCAACTGTCGAGCCAGCCCTGCATCTCACCGATCTCGAAACTCTGGGTGTCCTCGATGTTGTACGCGAGAAGCCCGAGGTCACGGTTCTCGGTGTGGTCGCGCTCGAACCCGGCCATCGTGACCGCCTGCTGGTGGTGCGTCGCCATGTCGCGCGCGAAACCAGCATCGACAGAGGCGTTCGACACCGAGACGGCTCCGTCGCGGTGCCCGACCAGCCAGCCGACGGTGCCCGCGCTGGTCAACGCGGCCACGGCTAGGACGGCGATCAGCACGAAGCGCAGCCCGCGTCCTGACGCGGCCGGCCCGCCCGGCGCGCCGACCGGGTCTGCCACCTGGTCCTCGGTGAGCACGCTTACTGCAAGGAGAAGATCGGATGGCCGAAGGTGCTCGGCGCCTTCTTGAACGTTGGGTCGGCACACGTGACGCCTGCTGCGTTTTCGGGGGTCGTCTTGGAGTTGTGCCGCAGCGCTGTGATGAAGTCCGTGATCCGCGGGTCCGACGCGCTGTTGACGAAGAGTTGGTAGTTCCACGACTGCAGCGAGATGTTCGTCTTCAGACCCGGATACGGGCTCAGCGCCATCCGATCGACACCGTCGACCAGCTTGGACAGCGTGGCCACCTGGTCGGGGGCCAACCCCGGCTTGTAGGTGATCCACACCGCGCCGTGCTCGAGCATGTGGACGGCGTTCTCGTTGGCGATCGCCTTCGGGTACACGGTGCCCGCACAGTCAGCCCAGATCGGGCTGTGGTTGCCGCCCGTGGGTGGCGTGGTGTCGTACTTGACCACCGCGCCCACGTGGTTGTGGTTCGGCTCGGCCTTGTAGGCCACGCCCTTGATCGCCTTGGCCTGGGCGATCTCCGGCTGCTTGTAAGGATCCTTCGAGGCGGCGTTCTTGTGGCTCGCGATCGCGTAGGTGACGATCCCCGCTGCGAACACGACGATCAGCACTGTGGTGAGGATCAGGCCCCAGGGCGTCTGCTTTTGATTGACGATCGACTTTCCGGGCTTCTTCTTGACGGGAGGGCGACCCAGTGGCTTGGGCGGTGCACCGGGTCTGGCCGCGCCCGGCCTGGCCGCACTTCTCGCGGTGGCGCCTGCCTTGGCGGGACTCTTCGCGGCGGCGCCTGCCTTGCCCGGTGCGGCCGTCGACGTGCCATCTGACTTCGTCGATGACGACGCCGGGGTCTTGCGCTGAGCCATGGGTGAGCCTTCTCGTGCCGGGTGGGGACGACGGGGGAGATCGGGTCGAGTCTAGGTCGCACCGCTGTGAGTGCTCATTGTGCGGGTCCCGCCGCGACGAAATCGGCCGTGTGAGGGCCACTACGATTGAGCGGTGACCCCCGCTGATCTGTCCGCAGCCGTCCTCGCGGCGGTTCGGCAATGCCTCGCCGAGGGGGATTTCACTGGCGTCGGACCGGCTGAGGTTGTAGTCGAGCGGCCCCGTATCCCCGAGCACGGCGACTACACCACCAATGTCGCGATGCGCCTGGCCAAACCTGCAGGCCAGCCCGCTCGGGACGTTGCCGCGGCGATCGCGGCCCGGCTCGCGGTGGTCGACGGGATCGACAAGGTCGACGTGGCCGGACCGGGCTTCTTGAACATCACCCTGGCCGCTGCGGCCTTCGGCCAGATCGCCCGCGCAGTCGTCGCGGCCGGCCCTTCCTTCGGCACCGGCAACCCGCTGGCCGGGCGCAACCTCAATCTCGAGTTCGTCTCGGCCAACCCCACCGGCCCCGTGCACATCGGCGGTGCCCGCTGGGCCGCCGTCGGCGACGCGTTGGCGCGTCTGCTCCAGGCAAACGGCGCCCGCGTCACCCGCGAGTACTACGTGAACGACGCCGGCAGCCAGATCGAACGTTTCGCCCGCACCCTGCGCGAGGTGGCCAATGGCCGCCCGGTGCCTGAGGACGGGTACTCCGGCGGCTACATCGACGACATCTCGGCCGCCGTCCTCGCCCAGCACCCGGACCTAGGCGGGCTGCCCGACGATGAGCAGCTAACAGTCTTCGCGCGTGAAGGCGTCGAATTGATGCTGGCCGAGATCAGGAGCTCACTGGCGGATTTCGGCGTCGACTTCGACGTCTTCTTCAGAGAGAGCGATCTGCACGCGCGCGACGCACTGGATCTCGCGCTCAAGAGGCTGCGCGATCAGGGTCACGTCTTCGAGGCCGAGGGTGCCACCTGGTTGCGCACGACCGAGTTCGGCGACGACCGCGATCGCGTGTTGGTGCGCAGCAACGGGGAGTGGACGTACTTCGCGGCTGATTGCGCGTACTACCTCGACAAGCGCGAGCGAGGTTTCGACGGGGTCGTGATCATGCTTGCCGCAGATCACCACGGCTACATAAACCGGCTGCGGGCGATGGCTACCGCCTTCGGCGACGACCCGGCCCAGACCCTCGACGTCCTGATCGGGCAGCTGGTGAACCTGGTCAAGGACGGCGAGCAGGTGCGGATGAGCAAGCGGGCCGGCAACGTGATCGTGCTCGCCGACCTCGTCGACGCGATCGGCGCGGACGCCGCGAGGTACGCACTCGTGCGGTATTCCGTCGAGCAGAGCATCGACATCGACCTGGACCTGTGGGCCCGACGCGGTAACGACAATCCCGTGTACTACGTGCAGTACGCGCACGCCCGGCTGGCATCGTTGCAGGTTCACGCGGGCGACCTCGGCATCGTCCGTTCGTCGGACCCGGATCTCGGGCTGCTCAGCCACGGGCGCGAGGTCGAGCTGCTGGGCGGCCTGGGTGAGTTCCCGCGCGTCGTGGCCTCGGCTGCCGAGCTGCGCGCGCCGCACCGGGTGGCCCACTACCTCGAGGCGCTGGCCGGTACCTATCACCGTTTCTACGACGCGTGCCGGGTCCTGCCGATGGCCGACGAGCCGGCTACCGACGTGACGCACGCCCGGCTCTGGTTGTGCGAAGCCACCAGGATCGTGCTCGCCAACGGGCTCGAACTCCTCGGCGTCAGCGCACCGGAACGGATGTAGATGAGTCGATCCGCCCACCCGGCAGGAACCCGTTACGCCGACGTCATTCCCGAGTCGCATGCTGCTGCCGCACCCGAGGACCTCAACCATCTCGACCCCGCGATCTGGCCGGCCTCGGTACGCCGGATCGACGGTGTCCTTCAGGTCGGCGGCCGCGCCGTCACCGACCTGGTGTCCCAGCACGGCACGCCGGCGATGCTGCTCGACGAGGAGGATCTGCGCGGCCGGGCGCGGGCTTATGCAGCTGCCTTCGAGGGCGTCGATGTCTACTACGCCGGCAAGGCGTTCCTGTGCACCACCGTGGCCCGCTGGATCGCCGACGAGGGACTCGGGTTGGACGTGTGCACCGGGGGTGAACTCGCGGTCGCGCTGGCAGCGGGCTTTCCGCCGGATCGGATCGCATTGCACGGCAACAACAAATCCTCGCCGGAGTTGGCTCGGGCGGTGGACGCGCGTATCGGCCACGTCATCGTCGACTCGTTCGTCGAGATCGAGCGGTTGGCAGAACTCGCCGCGGCGGCCGGCATTAGGCAACCGGTCCTGGTCCGCGTGACAGTCGGCGTCGAGGCCCACACGCACGAGTTCATCGCGACGGCGCACGAAGACCAGAAGTTCGGGTTCTCGCTGCGCGACGGTGCCGCCGAGCGCGCAGTTGCTGCTGTCCTGGCGGCCGAGTCTCTCGAACTGGCCGGGCTGCACTCGCACATCGGCTCGCAGATCTTCGACACTGCCGGGTTCGAGGTCGCGGCGCACCGAGTCGTCGGCCTCGCCGCCGTGATCCGAGCCACTCATGGTGTCTGCGTCGACGAGATCAACCTGGGCGGCGGGCTCGGCATCGCCTATGTGGCCGGAGACGACCCGGAGACTCCGAAACAGACGGTGGAGCGGCTCAACGCGATCGTCGAGCGCGAATGCCTGGCCGCAGGCTTGCCCATGCCGCGCCTCTCGGTCGAGCCCGGGCGCGCGATCGTCGGCCCGAGCGCGGTCACCGTTTACGAGGTCGGCACGGTCAAGGACGTCACGCTCGACGGCGGCCAGGTCCGCAGCTACGTCTCGGTCGACGGTGGTATGAGCGACAACATCCGCACCGCCCTCTACGGTGCCGAGTACACCTGCGCACTCGCGAACCGTTCCTCGGACACGCCGGCCAAGCTGTCGCGCATCGTCGGCAAGCATTGCGAGAGCGGCGACGTGGTCGTGCGTGACGCGTGGCTGCCTGCTGACGTCGTCCCCGGTGATCTGGTCGCCGTGGCCGCCACGGGTGCCTACTGCCGCAGCATGGCGAGCAACTACAACCACGTGCCGCGGCCACCGGTCGTCGCGGTCCGCGACGGTGTCTCCCGCGTCATCGTGCGGCGCGAGACCGAGGACGACCTGCTGCGCCTGGACACCGGCTGGCAGGCGCCGAGTTTGACCCCGCCAGCGCCGCATCCGGCGTCCCATCGCGACGCTCCCGGGGTCAACGTGGGAGGGGATCGCGGTGAGTGACGCACTGCGCGTCGCGCTGCTGGGCTGCGGCGTCGTCGGATCGCAGATTGTCCGGCTGCTGCACGAGCAGGCGGACGACCTGGCGGCTCGGGTAGGGGTGCCGCTCGAACTGGTCGGCGTCGCCGTGCGGCGGCCGGGCAAGCACGCCGACATCGACGCCGATTTGCTCACCACCGACGCCGCGGCACTGGTGGCCCGTGACGACGTCGACCTGGTCGTCGAGGTGATCGGCGGTATCGAACCGGTGCGCACGCTGCTGCTCGCGGCGTTGGCCGGTGGCAAGAGTGTGGTCAGTGCCAACAAGGCCCTGCTTGCCGAGGATGGCGCTGCCCTGCACGAAGCAGCGTCCCGTGCGGGCGTCGACCTCTACTACGAGGCGGCGGTGGCCGGGGCCATCCCGCTGCTGCGGCCGCTGCGCGAGTCGCTGGCCGGCGACCGGATCACCCGCGTGATGGGCATCGTCAACGGCACGACCAACTTCGTCCTGTCACGGATGGATGCCACCGGTGCCGGTTTCGACGAGGCCCTGGCCGAAGCCACGGCGCTGGGTTATGCCGAAGCCGATCCCACCGCCGACATCGACGGCTACGACGCGGCAGCCAAGGCTGCCATCCTGGCCGGGTTGGCGTTTCACACCCGCGTCACCACCTCCGACGTCTACCGCGAGGGCATCGGCGACGTCACCGCCGCCGACATCGCCAGTGCCAAGGCCATGGGCTGCACGGTCAAACTCCTCGCCATCTGCGAACGCACGAAGGATGGTGCCGGCATCGAAAACGTCGCGGTGCGGGTACACCCGGCGATGATCCCGCGCACTCATCCGCTGGCCGGCGTGGGCGATGCGTTCAACGCCGTCTTCGTCGAGGCCGAGGCCGCCGGCTCGCTGATGTTCTACGGCCGCGGGGCCGGCGGGGCGCCCACCGCCAGCGCGGTGCTCGGCGACCTCGTGGCAGTTGCCCGAAACCGCGTCAACGGCAGCAAGGGCGCCGGGGAGAGTTCCTACGCTGCGTTGCCGCTACAGCCGATGGGCGAGATCACCACGCGCTATCACGTCGCTCTCGACGTCGCCGACGAACCGGGCGTGCTCGCCGCTGTCGCCGGCACCTTCGCCGAGCAGGGCGTGAGTATCCAGACCGTGCGGCAGGAGGGACGCGGCGACGCGGCGACCCTCGTGCTCGTCACGCACAGCGCCACCGACGCGGCGTTGGCTGCCACGGTCGATCGGCTGTCGGCCAAGGACTTCGTCCGGCGCGCGGCCAGCGTGATGCGGGTCGAAGGCATGTCCTCGGATCAGGACGGCTGATGAGCGACCCGGCCGCGGCGCAACTGCGCCGGGCCACCCTGTGGCCCGGAGTGATCGAGGCCTACCGCGCCAGGCTGCCGGTCAGCGCCGCCACTCCGGTCATCACCCTGTTCGAGGGCGGGACGCCGTTGGTAGCCGCCCGCGAACTGTCCCAGCGCACCGAGTGCACCGTGTTTCTCAAGGTCGAGGGGGCCAACCCCACCGGTTCGTTCAAGGACCGCGGCATGACGATGGCGATCTCGAAGGCGGCCGAGGAGGGTGCCCAGGCGGTGATCTGCGCGTCGACCGGGAACACCTCCGCCAGCGCGGCCGCCTATGCCGTCCGGGCCGGCATGACCTGCGCCGTCCTCGTCCCGGCGGGCAAGATCGCGCTCGGCAAGATGGCCCAGGCCCTGGTGCACGGGGCCCGACTGCTGCAGGTCGACGGCAACTTCGACGACTGCCTGGAGCTGGCCCGCAAGCTCGCAGTCGACTATCCGGTAGCCCTGGTCAACTCCGTGAACCCTTACCGGATCGAGGGGCAGAAGACTGCGGCCTTCGAAATCTGCGACGCGCTCGGACGGGCGCCGGATGTGCACTGCATCCCGGTGGGCAACGCCGGCAACATCACCGCCTACTGGAAGGGTTACCGCGAGTACGGCGACGACGGTGTCATCGATTCCGCGCCGCGCATGTTCGGCTTCCAAGCCGCCGGGGCCGCGCCGATCGTCAACGGGGCGCCGGTGCTCGCCCCGATGACGATCGCCACCGCCATTCGCATCGGCAACCCCGCGTCGTGGACGACGGCCGAGCAAGCGCGCGACGAGTCTGGGGGCTTGATCGACGCAGTCACCGACAAGCAGATCCTCGAGGCCTACCGGTTGGTCGCCCGCCGCGAGGCGGTGTTCATCGAGCCGGCGTCAGCCGCGAGTGTCGCCGGCCTGCTGAAGACCGCGGCCGACGGCCGTCTGGCCAAGGGCTCGACGGTCGTCTGCACGGTGACCGGCAACGGCCTCAAGGATCCCGAGTGGGCGATCTCCGGTGCGCCGAAGCCGATCACCGTGCCGGTCGACAGCCACGCCGCCGCCGTGCAGTTGGGGTTGGCGTGAAACCTTCGTTCCGAGCAGGCGCCGTGCATGTGCGGGTGCCCGCGACCAGCGCGAATCTCGGCCCCGGTTTCGACTCACTCGCATTGGCGCTGGCCCTGCACGACGACGTCGTCGGCCGCGTCGGCGAAGAGGGTTTGGTCATCGACATCGCGGGGGAGGGCGCCGATTTGGCGCGCGACGAGACGCACCTCGTCGTGCGTGCCATGCGCACGGTGTTCGCGCGGCTGGGCGGTCAGCCACGCGGCATCGAACTGTCCTGCGCGAACAGGATCCCGCACAGTCGAGGGCTGGGTTCCTCCGGAGCTGCCATCGTCGCCGGCGCCGTG
Organism: Actinomycetota bacterium; assembly: GCA_030853345.1. Lineage (GTDB taxonomy): Bacteria > Actinomycetota > Actinomycetes > Mycobacteriales > Jatrophihabitantaceae > QHCC01. The sequence goes on from JALYVG010000132.1 coordinate 7,644, forward strand.
CTGGCTCGGGCCCTCGTGCTCGGTGGCGAACGCGAACTGCCCGACGAGGAACTGCTCACCATCGCCGGTGACCTGGAGGGCCACCCCGACAATGTTGCGGCGTGCCTGCTCGGTGGCCTGAGCATCGCCTGGACTGACGGCGCAGCGACGCGTGCCGTCGGGTTGCGCTGCGATCCGGCGATCCGTCCCGTCGCGCTGGTGCCACCGTTCACCGCCTCCACCGCGCAGGCGCGCGGCCTGTTGCCCACGACGGTGGCGCACCGCGACGCGGCCTTCGTGGCCGGCCGGGCCGCGCTGCTGGTCGCCGCGTTGACCGGGTCGCTCGGAGCGCTCCTGGCCGCCACCGAGGACCGCCTGCACCAGCAGTACCGGCAGCCGGCTATGCCGCAGAGCGCCGAATTGCTGGCGGCCTTGCGCGCTGCGGGCCTGGCCACCGTGATCTCGGGAGCCGGACCGACCGTCCTCGTCCTCGCGCGCACCGAGGAAGAAGTCGGGCGCGTGGCGCCGTTCGTGCCATCGAGCTGGGCCAGCCTCCCGCTTGCCGTCGACACCGCCGGTGCGCACCTCGTCCCAGCCGCCCGCTGAGGTTGATCGGCGCGGGAACACGCCAGGGCCGTCCTGTGTTGTGATGTACGAAGCGAGCGACTAGGCTCACCATGTCAGTCCAGGCGCCGCAACCGCGCACGCGCCACCCCGCCCTTTCGGAACCCATCGCCGTTGATGATGGGTACGGCAAGCGGCTGGGACCACTGACTCATTACCGCAAACCCCGGACTTCATGCTCGGGAGAACTGGATCGAATCGGCTTGCCGACCGACCCGGACTTAGCGGTCGCCCGCGTAACCAACGCGCGCCGACCACCCTCGGAAGGATCCGAAATCACCGTGACAGACACCCAAGAGCAGACCTTGCCCGACCAGGCTGTGCGCGACAACGCGCCCGCCGCTGGCGGCAACGGGTCTGCCGGCCGACCGGCCGCCAAGCGCGGCTCCCTCTCCGCGATGCTGCTGCCCGAGTTGCAGCAGGTCGCAAGTGGCCTCGGCATCAGCACGACGAAGAAGAAGAAGAGTGACCTGGTGGCGGCCATCCAGGCTGCCCGCAGCGACTCGGCAGGGGCGTCGAGCAGCGCGGCAGCCAGCCCTACGACGCAACGACCGGTCCGGCGCGGCGCATCGGCTGCGCAGCAGGCCGCCCCCTCATCAGACGCCCCTACCGCCCAGGCCTCCGAACCGCGTCCGGACAGCCAGGCAGAGGCCGGCACTGCGCCTGACACCGGCGAGCAGGGCGGACACGCCGGAAACGGCCGCCGCAGTGACCAGCAGTCGCGCCAGGGCCAAGCCGGCTCCGGGCAGACCAGCCAGAACAACCAAGCCGTCCAGGCCCGCCAGCAGGGCCAAGCCGGCGGCCAGAACAACCAGAACCGCCAGCAGGGCCAAAATGCCCAGAACAGCGGCGCCCAGAACAACCAGAACCGCCAGCAGGGCCAGAACCAAGGCGGCCAGAACAACAACAACTCGAACGATGACGACGACTTCGACGGCAACCGCAGGCGGGGGCGGCGCTACCGCGACCGCCGTGGCCGCAATCGCGAGCGGGTGGTCGGCGGCGAGGGACGTCCCGTTGGGAACACCGACGTCGAACCCACCGTCTCTGACGACGATGTCTTGGTGCCCGTCGCCGGCATCGTCGACGCGATCGAGGACAAGAACACCTGGTTCGTACGGACCTCCGGTTACTTCGCGAGCTCCGACGACGTCTACATCGCCAACTCCTACGTCCGCCGCTTCGGCCTGCGCCGCGGTGACACCGTCACCGGTGCGATCAAGGCACAGCGTGATGGTGAACGCCGCGAGAAGTACAACCCCTTGGTGCGACTGGACACCATCAACGGTGCAGACCCCGAGCTCTCCAAGGGGCGGGTCGAGTTCACCAAGCTCACGCCGCTGTACCCGCAGGAGCGGCTGCGGCTGGAGACCGAACCGCACATCTTCACGACCCGCGTCATCGACCTCGTCATGCCGATCGGCAAGGGTCAGCGCGCGCTGATCGCGTCCCCGCCCAAGGCCGGAAAGACCAGCGTCCTGCAGGCCATCGCCAACGCGATCGCCACGAACAACCCCGAAGTGCACCTCATGGTCGTGCTCGTCGACGAGCGCCCCGAAGAGGTCACCGACATGCAGCGCTCGGTCAAGGGCGAGGTCATCGCCTCGACCTTCGACCGCAAGCCGCAGGAACACACAATGATTGCCGAGCTGTCGATCGAGCGGGCCAAGCGCCTGGTTGAGATGGGGCATGACGTGGTCGTCCTGCTCGACTCGATCACCCGGCTTGGTCGGGCCTACAACCTGGCCGCGCCCGCCAGCGGCCGCATCCTCTCCGGCGGTGTCGACTCCACCGCGCTCTATCCGCCGAAGCGTTTCCTCGGTGCCGCTCGTAACATCGAGGACGGCGGGTCGCTGACCATCATCGCCACCGCGCTCGTCGAGACCGGCTCCGCCGGTGACTCGGTGATCTACGAGGAGTTCAAAGGCACCGGCAACGCCGAGCTCAAGCTCGACCGCAAGATCGCCGACAAGCGGACCTTCCCCGCCATCGACGTCGACCAGTCGGGCACCCGCAAGGAAGAGATCCTGCTCTCGCCCGACGAGCTCGCCGTCACCATCAAGCTGCGCCGGGTTCTGCACGCACTGGAAAGCCAGCAGGCCATCGACCTGCTGCTCGACCGGTTGAAGAAGACCCGGACCAACCTCGAGTTCCTCATGCAGATCGCCAAGACCGCGCCCGGCTCTGACTGATAGCCATCTGGCCGCACGGAACGTCCGAAACGCCCCACGCATCCGACCGATGCGGCGGGGCGTTTTCGACACATTTGGTAAAGCCACAATTCGGTATCGGCGGTGCTGTGCTCTTCCATGTGTGTGTGACGTGTGCCATTGTTCCGAAAGCGTTACCGGTATGTGTCGTGACCGGGCGCTCTCAGGCCGAGTCCGAGAAAGGGACACCACATGCATTTCAAGAGGCTCACCGCGGCGGCTGCCGCTGGAGTGCTGCTCACGACGACGGTGGTCGCCTGTAGCAGCAGCAAGAAGAAGGACAACGGCGGTGGGGGCGGCGGCACGAACCCGAGCGGAAGCAGCGCACCTTCGGGCGTGCCGGACCCGGGTGCGCAGCCCAAGAGCAAGATCAAGAAAGCGACGCTGGCCGGCGATTGCGCGCCGTTCGG
>JALYVG010000143.1 GCA_030853345.1 Actinomycetota bacterium
GGCCGACGTCGACGAGCACGTCGTCGACGAGGGCGGGCCAGTCCTCGGCCGGCCCGAGCCGTTGGGCCACCTCGAGTTGCACGCGCAGTGAGGCCAGTGGCGAACGCAGTTCGTGCGCTGCGTCGCCGACGAACGTCCGCTGGTGTTTGGTGGCGGCGTCGATGCGGTCCAGCATGGCGTTGAGGGTCACGGCGAGACGGTGGATCTCGTCCTGTGCGCTGGAGACGGGTAGGCGCTGGTCGGCCAGGCCGGCGGCGGTGATGTCGGCGGCGCCGTGGCGCAGCGTGGCGACGGGCCGCAAGGTCAGTGCCACGACGCCGTAGGTGGCCACCGCCATGAGCAGGACCCCCAGTGGGACGCCGAAGAGCGCGACCCGGCCCAGGATGCGCACGCTGTCGTCGATTTGCTTGAGGTCGGTCACCACGAGAACCGTCTGCGGACCGACCGTGGCGCCGAGCACCCGCAGCCGAGCGTCGGAGATGGGGTTCTCGATCTCGAGCCTGGCGCCGTCGCGAACCTTGCGTACCTGTCCCGGGTTGAGCACCGGCACGAACCGGTCCGCGCCAGGCGACGTGGCGATCACGTGGTTGCCCGCATCGACGACCTGCACTTCGAGGACACCGCCCGCGGTCGGCACGACGGTCGTCGACTGTTTCCCCTGCTTGATCTGCTGGGCGATGTCGGTGGCGGTCTTCTGCGCAGAGGCGTCCAGGACCCGTACGAGCGACTTGCGCTGCAAAATCAGTACCAGGATCGTGCCGGTGACCACCGCGACGGTGAACAACGCGGAGGCCAGCAGCGTCAACCGGGCGCGCAGCGATTGCCGCGACCACCAGCGCAGCGGCCAACTGCGCCGCAGCATCAGCCGGCTTCGGCGGTCAGCCGGTAGCCGGCGCCTCGGACGGTCTGCACGCTCTGCCGGCCGAACGGCGTGTCGATCTTGCGTCGTAGATAGCCGACGTAGACCTCGACGACGTTGGCGTCGCCCTCGTAGTTCGCGTCCCACACGTGGTGCAGGATGTCGGCCTTGCTGACGGCGTCACCGGCTCGCCGCATCAGGAACTCCAGCAGCGAGAACTCGCGCGGGGTGAGTTCGATGGTCGAGTCACCGCGCCGCACGGTGTGGGCAGCCGGGTCGAGAACGAGGTCGTCGACGCTGAGCGACGCCGGCCGCGGCGTGACACCTCGGCGCAGCAGGGCCCGGATGCGAGCCAGCAGGACCACGAACGAGAACGGCTTGGTGAGGTAGTCGTCGGCGCCGAGGTCGAGCGCGTCGGCTTCGTCGTACTCGCCGTCCTTCGCGGTCAGCATCAGAATGGGTACCCAGTTTTCGGCCGCCCGCAGCGCCTCGATGATCCGATAGCCGGACAGGCCCGGCAGCATGATGTCGAGAATGACCGCGTCGTAGGTCGTCTCCTGGGCTGCATGCAGGCCGTCGGGTCCGGTGTGGGCGAGGTCGACGGTGAAGCCTTCGCTGGCCAGCCCGCGCTGCAGGGCCGAGGCCAGGCGCACTTCGTCTTCGACTATCAGCAGTCGCACCGGTTCTCCTCAGCTCGGGCTTACGGTCCGTGTCACCTTGCAGCCTGCCATCGTGGGCCTTGCTGAGCGGCTCAGCCCCATCACAGTGCCCAGGACGCAGGCTGACTGCAATGTCTGCCTCAACGATCCTCCGGCAACGCCGCGCGCTGCGCTGGTCGGTCCCGGCCTGTGTCGTCGGGGTCATCTGCCTGGCCGCGGCCGGTGTCTTCACCGCACAGGCCTCCTCCGAACGGTTGCCGACCAGGTCCGCCGCTGCGTTGCTCGCCGACGTGCAGTCCGGACGGGTGTCGGGCCTGTCGGGCACGATCGTCGCCCAGATGTCGCTCGGACTGCCCACGCTGCCCAACATCGGCGGTCCGCAAGCGCAGGCCTCGGTGTCGGGGCTGCTGAGCGGTTCGCACACCATGCGGTTCTGGTACGACGGCCCCGACCATCAACGGCTCGCGCTGTTGGGCACGACCAACGAAACCGATGTGTTCCACAACGGCCGCGACCTGTGGCAGTGGGACAGTGACGCTCACGTAGCCACCCACACCGTGCTGCCGGCCAGCCGCCCGGCCGGCGCCGAGCGCATCGAACTGACGCCCCAGCAGGCCGCCGATCACGCCATCAAGGCCATCACTCCCTCGACCCAGGTCACGGTCGCCGCCGACAGGCGGGTAGCCGACCGCTCCTCCTACGAGCTCGTGCTGACGCCGCGCGAGCGCACCACGCTCGTCGGCAGCGTCCGCATCGCCATCGACGGCAAGACCAAGATGCCGCTCGGGGTTCAGGTGTTCGCCCGCGGCAGCTCCTCGCCCGCGGTCGACGTCTCCTTCTCCCACGTCACCTTCAAGACCCCGGCTGCCGACAACTTCACGTTCAGCCCGCCGCCCGGCGCCACCGTGAAGCAAGGCGCCGACGACAATCCGATCAAGCCGACACCGCACACCGCGCCGGGCACCACCACGACGATCGGCTCGGGCTGGACGGCGATCGCCGAGTACCGCACGACATCCGCCCAGCTGGCCAAGATGGTCGGCCCGATGTTGGCTCAGCTCAAGGCGGTCGACGGTAGCTGGGGTCACGGTCGGCTGTTGAAGTCGGCACTGTTGTCAGTGCTGGTCACCGATGACGGACGGGTGTTCGCGGGTGCGGTCGACCCGTCGGCGCTGTACGCGGCGGCAGCCAGCCATAAGTGACAACAGCCATCTCGTCGGTCGGCCTGACGAAGCGCTTCGGCAAGCAGGTTGTCGTGGACGCGGTCAACCTGAATGTCCCCGCCGGATCGGTGTACGGCTTCCTCGGCCCCAACGGCTCGGGTAAGACAACCACGATCCGGATCCTGCTCGGCCTGGTCTTTCCCACGGCGGGCTCCCATGCGTTGCTGGACCGTGACTTCGCCGGGTCGGCAGCCGAGGTGCTACCCCGCGTCGGGTCGCTGGTCGAGGGGCCGGCGTTTCACCCTTACCTGTCCGGACGTGCCAACCTCGCCCGCCTCGACGCCGCTGACCGCCGCGCGTCGACCCGCACCGCCCGCACCCGCATCGACGGGGCCCTGGAGCGGGTGGGGCTGGGCGCCGCGGCCACCAAGAAGTACCGCAACTACTCCTTGGGCATGCGGCAGCGGCTGGGTATCGCGGCCGCGCTTCTGCAGCCGCGCGAACTGCTCGTCCTGGACGAGCCGACGAACGGGCTTGATCCGCAGGGCACCCGTGAGGTTCGTCATCTGATCAGCCAGCTCGGCCGCGACGGCGTCACGGTCTTCGTCTCGTCGCATCTGCTCAGCGAGGTCGAGCAGGTGTGCAGCCATGTCGGCGTGATGAGCGTCGGGCGGATGGTGTGGCAGGGCGCCCTGGCCGACCTCGCCGCGCAACAGCGGGTGCGCGTGCAGGTGCGGACCGGCACCCCGGCCGCCGCGGCCCGGGTGCTCGGCGAGCTGGGGCTGGCGCAGGTCGCGGCCGATGACGATTGCGCCACCGCCGTACTGGGCGCGGCCGAGCCGGAGAGGGTGGTGACCGCCCTGGTCGCGGCCGGGGTCGGGGTGCGCGGCTTTGCGGTGGAGCGGCCCAACCTGGAGGACATGTTCGTCGAGCTGACCGGGGCGGGTTTCGATGTCTCGGGCTGACGTCGGCTTGCCCGCTGGCAGCCCGGACCAGGAGCCGACCCACACTGCCCCGCCGGCCACACGCCGACTGCCGGGGGAACCGGCCAATCCACTGCCGGGGGGACCTCCTTGGCGCAAGCCCCGGCTGGCGGGCCTAGCCAGATTCTTGCGCTCGGAACTGCTGATGGTCTTCCGGCGACGCCGCAACCAGGCGATCCTCGTCGTCCTGGGCATCGTCCCGGTACTCATCGCTGTGGCCGTCAAGGTCGGTGACCACCGCGAACGCGGTGATTCGATATTCGGCGGTATCACCGACAACGGCCTGTTCGCGGCGCTGGCCGCGCTGCTGGTGGTCATCCCGCTGTTTCTGCCGCTGGGCGTGGCCGTGGTAGCCGGCGATGCGGTTGCGGGTGAGGCGAACATCGGAACGCTGCGTTATCTGCTCGCGGTACCGGTCGGGCGCAGCCGGCTGTTGGTGGTGAAGTTCGGCGGCATCCTCGCCTGGTGCGTGGCGAGTGTGGCGGTCGTCGCGGCCTGCGGCGTGATCGTGGGCTTGATCCTGTTCCCGTCCGGGGAGCTCACGCTACTGTCCGGACGCACGGTGTCCTATGCCGCGGGCGGTTACCGGCTGTTGCTCGTCTGTGGTTACGTCGCGGTGTCGATGGCGATGGTCGGAGCGCTCGGATTGTTCGTGTCGACGATGACCGAGGTCCCTGTCGCGGCGATGGCAGCGACGTTGACGCTGACGATCGTGAGCGAGGTCCTCGACGCCGTGCCGCAGCTGCATGCGATGCACCCGTGGCTGCCGTCGCATTACTGGCTGCAGTGGGTCGACCTGTTGCGTGACCCGATGGCGACCGCGGCCATCGAGCACGGCCTGCTGGTCACCGGTGCTTACATCCTGATCTTCCTGTCCCTCGCGTGGGCACGCTTCAGCGGCAAGGATGTCACCAGCTAGCCCGGGTGGGTCACCACACGTGGTGCGCGTTGTGCTCCTGGGGCACGGAGGTGTACGAAGATCGACACCGGGGTACGTACGAAGGTGCTCGACCCGCGAGATAGGACGAGACACATGACCGAGCGTGCACCCGCTGACAATTGGTCCACCGGCGCCCTGTACGAGCCCTACATCGGCCGGTGGAGCCGGCTCGTCGCCGCGCAGTTCATCGATTGGCTCGGCGTCCCCGCTGGCCGCACCTGGCTCGATGTCGGCTGTGGAACCGGCGCTCTGACCCACGCCGTCCTCGATCGGAGGCAGCCAGCTCAGGTAACGGGCCTCGATCCGTCGGCCGGTTTCATCCAGTACGCGCACGCGCACACCGCGGACCCCCGGGCACGTTTCGAGGTCGGGGAGGCGCAGGAATTACCTTTTGACGACGCGTCATTCGACGCCGTTGTCTCGGCGCTGACGCTCAACTTCGTACCGGACCGATCGCGCGCCCTCGCCGAGATGCGGCGGGTCACCCGCCCGGGAGGCATCGTGGCTGCCTACGTGTGGGACTACCCCGGCGGCGGGATGCAGTTGATGCACTACTTCTGGACGGCGGCCACGGAGCTCGACCCTGCGGCCAGGGATGCGCACGAGGCCAACCGCTTCCCGTTCTGCGTCCCCGACCAGTTGGAGGCGAGCTTCACCGGCGCCGGGCTGAGCGCTGTGCAGAGCCGGCCGGTCGTCGTCGCGACGATCTTTCGCGACTTCGCCGACTATTGGACGCCGTTCACGAGCGCCCAGGGTCCGGCCCCGGCGTATGCGATGTCGCTTCCGGCCGCCCGTCGCGACCAACTTCGCGAACTGCTGCGGCACCGGCTGCCCGTGGCCGGCGACGGGTCGATACCCCTGACCGCCCGGGCCTGGGCCGTCGCCGGCACGCGGGCCGGCGCGACGTAGCCCCGATGGGCGCGCCTCACTGCAGGTAGGACTCGACCTCGTCAATCGGGCGTTCCTTGGCCTCGTCCGGGTCCTCGCCCAGTTCCTCGCGGGCCCGGCGCTGACGCAGCAGGTCCCACGCCTGGTCCAGCTGGCGCTCCAGCAGCTCGAGCCGCTGCCGGTCGGTGCCGCCCAGCCCGCGCCCGGCGTGGCTGTCGCGCAGCAGCTTCTCCTCGGCGACCAGTTCATGGATGTGCTCGAGGATCGTCTTGTCGTCCATTCGGGTGGTGCCCCTTCCGGTGGATGTCACTGGGACCACCGTGCACTACGGTGCCCACCCGGCGGTAGGTCCAGCCGGAGCAAACCCGACAAGTCGGGCCGAAGGACTTGCGGACCGGGCGGGTTCTGTTGCTAGGCTTTCCCTCGGTTGCCGCAATGACCCGGAAACGGTCAGGTAACCGGTTGATCTTGCCTTCTCCTGGCTGTCGGGAAATGGTGTTCGCCCGGTGGTGACCTCGGAATCCGCACGGTGCGGCTTCCTTGCAGCAAGAGGAGATTGACGTGGCTCAGGGCACGGTCAAGTGGTTCAACAGCGAGAAGGGCTTCGGCTTCATCGCTCCCGACGGCGGCGCGCCGGACGTATTCGTGCACTACTCGGCGATTGCATCCGATGGCTACCGCAGCCTGGACGACAACCAGCGCGTGGAGTTCGACATCACGCAGGGCCAGAAGGGCCCGCAGGCGGAGAACGTCCGCCCGATCTGAGTTCGTTCGTAGCAACTGATGAGGGCTCCGCTTCGGCGGGGTCCTCATTTGTTGCCCTCGGGAAACTGTCGTACCCCCCTGCGAAGGTGGCCAAGTCGGACGAGCATTGGGGGCCACATGAGCACTAAGAAGCGTTGGTTGCGCTCACACGTCGAGCGACTGCTGCAGGAAGAATGGGGCGTCTGCCGGGTGGTCGCCGACGCCGACGGCGACTATCCCTACCGCTCCGGCACGGCCGCGTGCTGGGTGCAGGTGCTCGATTTCGAGCGGCCGATGGTTCGGGTTTTCGCGCACGCGGCGGTCGGCATCCCGCGCTCGGCCAAGCTACTGGCCGAACTCAACGACATCCAGAACCGGGCAATGACCGCCACGGTGCGCTGGTACGACGACGCGGTGCTCGTGCACCAGACGCTGAGCCCGCACGGCCTGAACCACAAATCGCTGCGCCAGGCAATGCAGGCGGTGGGCGGGGTCGCCGACGACATCGGCCTACTGCTCGCCGGCATGTTCAGCGGCAGCACGCCGTTCCCGGCCGAGTCGAGCGCTGTCGACGAGGAGGCCTGCTGACTACGAGGTGCGATCGAGGTGGTGGTACTCCTCGTTGGGCAGTTGCCCGGTCGCGAGCGCCATCCGATTGGTGAAGTTGTACATCGCGGCCACCTCGACCACGTCCCAGACCTCCTCCTTGGTGAGGCCGAGACTCTCGAGGTGCGCCAGGTCGGCCTCGGCCAGGGCGAACGGTTCGGCCGTGAGCTTCTCGGCGAACTCGCAGATCGCGTACCGTCGCTCGTCGAGGTTGGCGTGGCGCCAGTTGGCCACGATGTAATCGGCCAGCACCTGGTCGCCGAGCGCCACCCGCAGGGCATGGCCGTGCGACACGATGCAGTAGGTGCACCGGTTGTACGACGACACCACGACGGCGATCATTTCGCGGTCGGCCGCACTGAGGTTCTCGGTCGGCTCGTGTAGCTGCTGGTAGTGCGCGAACCAGGCCGAGAACCGCTCGGGCCGATAGGAGTAGCACCGGAAGACGTTCGGGACGAAGCCGATCCGTTCGCGCGCCTTGGCGAACAGCGATTGAAGCTGCTGCGGCAAGGCGCCCTCGTCGGGGACGGGAAAGAACCAGGCGGCTCGCGCCATCTAGAGGCCCGCGCGCCAGTCGAGCCATCCGCGCAGCTTGGCGAGGTCGTAGTCCGGCCCGCTCAGGCCGACCGTGAACAGCGTCGCGCCGGCCGCCAGCAACGGCGGCGCGACCTGGTGGGGGTCTCCGCTCGCGCCTACGGAGCGCTCGATCTCCGACGGGTCGCGGCCGATGTCGGCGCAATGCCGCTCGAGCACGCCGGACTTGTGGATCAGGGTGCCGACGTCGCTGAACGAGTGCCACATGTCGGCGTGCTGCGCCACGATGCGGAGGGTCTTCTTCTCGCCGCCACCACCGATCAGCACAGGTATCTTGCGGGTCGGGGCGGGGTTCAGCTTGCCCCAGCGGGCTTCGATTCTCGGCAGCGCCTCGGCCAGGTCGTCGAGCCGCCCGCCCGCGGTACCGAATTCGTAGCCGTATTCGTCGTAGTCCTTCTCGAACCAGCCCGAGCCGATGCCGAGGATGAGCCGGCCGTCGCTCATGTTGTCGACGGTGCGGGCCATGTCGGCGAGCAGGTCCGGGTTGCGGTAGCTGTTGCAGGTGACCAACGCGCCGATCTCGACCCGGCTCGTCTGTTCGGCCCAGGCACCGAGCATCGTCCAGCACTCGAAGTGCTTGCCCGTGGGTGCGCCGTTGAGCGGGTAGAAGTGGTCCCAATTGAAGATGACGTCGACGCCGAGGTCCTCCGCTTCGCTGACTGTGCGGCGGATCGTCGAATAGTCGGCGTGCTGGGGCTGCAGCTGCAGACCGATACGGATGGGGTGAGTAGTCACCATTTCGACGCTACCTGGCCTGACCCGCTTCAGACCGAGCGGGCCTCGCTGGACTGCTGGCCGGGGCGCAGGCCGAACGAGACGACGCGCTCTGGGTGGATGCGGATCATCTCGTCGTCGAAGCCCGGTCTGAGCGCGGCGCCGCCTTCGCTCACCGCCTCGGCCCGGCCACGGATCTCGAGCATTCGAGGAGTCCACGGATCGGTCGAGGCCAAGTCGTCGACCACGATCGCTGCCCACGGGTTGCGCTGCACGTCGCGGTACTTCTTGCGGGCCCCGAAGTTGTGGCCGCCGATGTCGATCGTCTCCAGTTCGGCGTTGTAGGAGAACGCGACCGGTACGACGTGCGGCTTGCCATCGACTCCGGCCGTGGCCAGTCGGCCGAGCAATTGCCCATTCAGGTATTCGATCTCGGCTTCGGTGAACACGCTCACGGCTACTCCTCGCGCAATGGTTAGGGTGCTGACTTCAGTAGACAACGTGAAGCGCACTTGAACGCAAGCCCGGCTGCCTCGGGGAGGGTGCAGTCAGTCGAGCAGGACGAGGCGTAGTTGACTGGACCCCTGAGCTGTCGTGCGTACCGGGACGCCCCAGTCCTGCCGGCTGAGGTAGCAGGCGGGGTGCTCGACGGCCGGGTCGTCGTCGCAGGACGCGGCTTGCGCGCTCACGTGCAGGACGCCCTCGGGGATATCGGCGGCGAGGACGAGGCGGCGGGTCAGCGTGGTCGAGTCGCCGGCCCCGTCGAGCAACAATTCGGGCGGGGACGCGCTGACCGTGAGCCGCGTCGACGGGCCGTCGCGCTCGTCGAGTTTGCGCCCGGCCGGCGCGGTGAACATGACATCGAGTACGACTGGGCCGGGGGCTACCGCGGTTACCGGCCGCTGGGTCCGTAGGGAATCGCCCGCGATCAGTGCGGCGTTCGGCACCGCCCTCACCAGCCGATGTGCCGCCGACTCGACGACCACGAGTTCGCCGTCGACGAGCACGGCACCGGAGGGTTCGGCCAGGCCGGTGGCCAGCGTCGACACCGACTCGGTCTGCGGGTCGTAGCGG
>JALYVG010000144.1 GCA_030853345.1 Actinomycetota bacterium
CCGCCGCCGCATCGACGAGGTGCTCGAGCAGGTCGGCCTGGCTGGCACGGGCCGCCGGCCGGTGAAGGCGTTCTCGCTCGGGATGCGGCAACGACTGGGGCTGGCCGCAGCGCTGCTGCTGGAACCGGAACTGCTCGTCCTCGATGAGCCGACCAACGGGCTGGATCCGCAAGGCATCCGCGAGGTACGCGAGCTGCTGCTGGCCCTCAACGCCGCGGGTGCCACGATCTTCCTGTCCAGTCACCTGCTCGCCGAGATTGAGCAGATGTGCACGCGGGTCGGCGTGCTCGACCGCGGCCGGCTGGTGGTGCAGGACGAGCTGGCCAATCTCCAGGCGCCGACGGGCCGAACTGTTGTGCGCACGTCTGACCCGGCGGCCGCGGTGGCCGCATTGGACGGGCGCGTCGAAGGCCGGGACGGGGACCGGCTGCTCGTGCGCGCAGAGGACCCAGCCGCGCTGAACGCGCTCCTGGTCGGGCACCAGGTCCCGGTCAGCGAACTGGTGGCCGAGCGACGCACGCTCGAAGACGTGATCATGGAGCGCACCGAGCCGGGTTCGGACCGGGTGATGCCCGCATGATCGCCGTCGAGTTGCGCAAGCTGGCCCGCCGCCCGCGCACCTGGGCCACGCTGTTCCTGCTTAACCTGCTGCCGATCGTGGTGGCCGTGCTGCTGGCGGTGACCCATCTGGGCCCACGCCCCGGACAGGGCCCGGCCTTCCTGTCGGCCGTGCTGGCCAACGGTTCGCTGTTCTCGGTGGCTGCGCTGGCCATCGTGCTACCGCTGTTCCTGCCCGTCGCCGTCGCCGTCATCGCGGGAGACTCCATCGCCGGTGAGGCGCAGGCCGGCACGCTGCGCTACCTGCTTACCCGGCCGGTGGGGCGCACCCGGCTGCTGGTGGCCAAACTTGTCGCGGTGCTGGTGTTCGTCCTGGTCGCGGTGGTGGTGGTCGCCAGCACGGGCTACCTGGTTGGCAAGCTGCTGCTGGGCGACCAGCCCCTGACGGCCTCCACGTCGGTAGCCAGCGTGACGGGGGTGACCAGCGTGTCCGGCTCGACGCTGACCGCCGGGCAGATCGCGGTCCGGACGCTGCTCGCGATCGGATTTGTCGCGCTGTCGATGCTCGGTGTGGCGGCGATGGCGCTGTTGCTGTCGACGTTCACCGACTCACCGCTGTCGGCCAGCCTCGGCGCCCTCGCGTTCCTCATCGGCTCGTCGCTGCTGTTGCCGTTGGACGCCGCTCGTGGCATTGCGCCGTACCTGCCCACCCGGTACTGGCTGTCGTTTATCGACCTGTTCCGCGACCCGATCCTGTGGCGCAATGTCGAGCGCGGCGTGCTGCTGCAGCTGGTCTACGTCGTGGTGTTGCTGGGTGCGGCGTGGGCCAACTTCAGCAGCAAGGACATCACGAGCTGAGCTTGCCGCAGTCGCTCGCGCGCAACGGCACGGGCGGTCCTGCGGCTAGTTCGCGCTCGACCATCGCGGCCACGTTGGCGTCGGTGGGCAGCCCGCTGTGCCGGACCCGGTCCGCAGCGCAGACGCTCTGCACGGTGAGGTCCAGGGCGCCGGCCAGCGAGGCCGAATCCGGCGGGAGCACGACGTCGTCCAGCGTCGTCCAGATCGAGACGAATGTGGGCCCGGCCGGTGTCTCGTCACCTGAGTTGAGCCTGGCCAGGAGCGGGCTGTCGCTGGCCAGTTGCTGGCAAGCCGTCGGGCACGCGCCGGGCAGCACCGAGTTGGCGAACCCGGCGACCTCGGTCCCGTGGTGCGGTGAGCCCAGCGTGATCACCCGGCGCGCCTGGCCGTCCCCACCGTGATCGCGCACCCACAGCCGGGCGACGACACCGCCGGCCGAGTAACCGACGACGTCCACCGAGTGGGCACCGGTGCGCGCGAGCGCCGCGGTGACGGCGTTGCCGAGAGCCTCCGCCTGCTGGTCGAGGTCGCCGCGGCCGTCACCAGGCAGGCGGAGCACCTGGGCGTCCTTGCCGTGTGCCCGCAGCACCGCGGCCAGTGCGTCCAGGCCACTCGTCGAGCCGCCGAAACCCGGGACCAGGATCACCGGGCCGGGCGTGGTCTGCGACACCGGCGTGAGGTGTTTGTCAGGCCGTAGCGCGGCGACGAGGGTGAGGACGAGCGCGACAAGGACCGCGCACGAAGTGAGCGTCGCGAGGATCAGGACGAGCCGGCGGCGGGCGGGGGCCAGCGACGACAGCATCCGTCCATGGTGCCTTCGCCGGGCGGACACCGGGACCCGAGGTAGTGCTAGCGGTGGGTGATGAGGCGGATTCCGGCGATGATCAGCACGGCCGCGGTAGCCGCCGCGATCGCCGGGAAGCCGTAGACGAGCCAGTTCGCGGCGCCGTCGAGCAGGACCTTGCGGTCCTTGAGGCCGCTGGAACGCAGGTACAGCATCGAGGCCGAGGCCAGCGAGTAGACCAGCGGTGGAGCGATCACCACCGGGAACATCGAGGAACGGCGCACGACCAGCATTGCGACCACCGACGCCACGATGATGCCGAGGTTGAATCCGCCGCGCACCTGCGAGCCGCTGAGGGTGTCGATCAGGCCGCCGACGCCGGCAATGGCCAGCAGGACGAGCAGCGCGGCCCAGCCGGGAAGCCCGCGTTCGTTCGCCCTGGGAGCGGGACCGGTGACCACTGCGCGCTGGTCGTACGGCGACGCCGCACCGGGGCGCACCGACCCGGAGGCCGCGAGCGCGGAACCGGAGCCTGCCCGTACCGAGGTCGGCTGACTCCAGCCGTCGTCGGCGTCCGGGCGGTAGGGCGGGTCGGTCGGCGGGGGGCGGCGAGCGCCGTACGGAGCCGGCGCGTTCACCACTTCGAACTCCTCCGCGGTCGTGGGCTGGTTCCCGAGTTCAGCGCGTGTAATCCGCTCACGGTACCCGTCGCAGCCTGGCACTCGCTGTAGGCGGCGCTGCCACACGCCCAGCGCGAACCGCGCTCGGCCATCAGCCCCGTTCGCCGCCGGCGGCGTCGGGGACCGCGGAGAGCAAGTCGGTCTGCCCGATCGACACCCGCTGCTTGGGCAGCGACACCACCCGCTGCTCGGTGAGCTCGGGTGCCTGGGTGGACCTGGCCGCGTCGGTGACCTGTTTGGGCGCCTCGAGCAGGTCGGCGGGCCCGACCACCTTGAGGTCGGTCATCTTGCGGGCGGTGACCAGGACGCGGCTCTCGAGAGAGGACACCGTCTGGTTGTAGGAGTTCACCGCCGAGCCGAGGGAGCGACCCAGCTTGTCGATGTGCCCTCCCATCGTCGAGAGCCGCTGGTACAGCTCGCGGCCGACCTTGTGCACCTCCTGTGCGTTCTCGGCCAGCGCCTCCTGCCGCCAGCTGTAGGCGATCGTGCGCAGCAGCGCCACCAACGTCGAGGGCGTGGCCAACACGACGTTCTTGCCGAACGCGTACTCGAGCAGCGTGGGGTCCTCGCGCAGCGCGCCGTCGAGGAACGCGTCCGCGGGGACGAAGCAGACGACGAACTCCGGCGTGGGGCTGAACCGCTGCCAGTACCCCTTGGCCGACAGGGAGTCGATGTGGGCGCGCAGGTGCCTGGCGTGTGCCTTCATGCGCGCGTCGTGGGTAGCTTCGTCGCGCGCTTCCATGGCCTCGAGATACGCGCTGAAGGCGACCTTGGAGTCGACGACGACGTTCTTACCGCCGCACAGCCGCACCACCAGGTCGGGCCGCTGGGTGGACCCGTCGTCGGAGGTGACACTGGCCTGCAGGTCGTAGTCGACGTGTTCGGCCATCCCGGCGGCTTCGACCACCCGCTCGAGCTGCATTTCGCCCCACCGGCCGCGGATCTGCGGCGCGCGCAGAGCCGTGACCAGGTGAGACGTCTCGCTGCGCACCTGCTCGGAGGCGTGGCTCATCGCCAGCACCTGCTCGCGCAGCGCGCTGTCGGAGGTGGCGCGTCCCTTCTCGACCTCGGCCAGCTGCAGTTGCACCTTGGCCAGGGACTCGCGCAGCGGAGCCACCATCGCGTCGATTGCCTGCTGGCGCTGGGCGAGGTCGCCGCCTGCGGCGGTCGCGGTCTTGGCCAGCTGTGCCTCGGCCAGCTTGACGACCGCCTCGCCGTTGCGTTGCAGCGCCTCGGCGGCCTGGGAACCGAACAGCTCGCGCAGCTGTTCGTCGGTGCGCACCAGCATCGCCTCACGCTGAGCAGCCGCTGCCCGGTCGGACTGGAGTACGGCCCGCAACCCGGCCGCCTCGGTGAGCGCGGCGCGCGTGTCTGCCTCGCTTCGCTGACGGGCGAGCAACCAGCCGAGCGCCAGCCCGACGGCGATGCCGACCACCATGAGAATTACAGCGGTGACGTTCATAGTTCGATGGTCACACCCGCCTCCGACAATTTCCGGTGCCGACACGCCAGACCCAGTACCCGTCGGGCTCAGTGTGCGTCGATGCGACCCGGCGACGCCCGTAGACTGGCAGCCCGTGACCCTGACTATCGGCATCGTCGGCCTGCCCAACGTGGGCAAGTCCACCCTGTTCAACGCCCTGACCAAGAACAACGTCCTCGCCGCCAACTACCCCTTCGCGACGATCGACCCCAACGTCGGGGTGGTGGGGGTGCCGGACCCGCGCCTGGATGCGCTGGCCAAGATCCACGGTTCGGCCAAGATCATCTCCGCGGTGGTGTCGTTCGTCGACATCGCCGGCATCGTCAAGGGGGCGAGCGAAGGGGCCGGCCTGGGCAACAAGTTCCTGGCCCACATCCGCGAAGCGGACGCGATCTGTCAGGTGATCCGCGCGTTCAGTGACCCCGATGTCGTGCATGTCGACGGCAAGATCAGCCCGCGCGATGACATCGAGACGATCAACACCGAGCTGATCCTGGCCGACATGCAGACCATCGAGAAGGCCCTGCCGCGGCTGCAGAAGGAGACCAGGCTCGACAAGGGCAAGATCGCGGTTGTCGCGGCGGTCGAGGAGGCCCAGCGGGTGCTCGAGTCGGGCCAGACCCTGTTCGGCGCCGGGCTGGATCTCGAGCCACTGCGCGAGCTGCACCTGATGACGGCCAAGCCGTTCCTCTATGTCTTCAACGTCGACCCGGAGGAGATCGGCAACGCAACGTTCACCGACGAACTGCGCGCCATCGTCGCTCCGGCCGAGGCGATCTTCCTCGACGCCAAGACCGAGGCCGAACTGATCGAACTCGAACCCGCCGAGGCGTTGGAGTTGCTGCAGTCGATGGGCCAGGAGGAATCGGGCATCGACCTGCTGGCCCGCGTCGGCTTCGCCACCCTCGGGCTGCAGACCTATCTCACGGCGGGCCCGAAGGAGGCGCGGGCGTGGACGATCCCGGTCGGCGCCACCGCCCCCCAGGCGGCCGGCGTCATCCACACCGACTTCGAACGTGGCTTCATCAAGGCCGAGATCGTCTCCTTCGGTGAACTCGTCGATGCCGGCTCGATGGCCGAGGCGAAGGCCCGCGGCAAGGTGCGCATCGAGGGCAAGGATTACGTGATGGCCGACGGGGACGTCGTCGACTTCCGGTTCAACGTCTGATCCTCTGCTGGCTCGGCGGCCCGTTCGCCGTCCTCGTCGACGAGATCCGACGGGAGCCGCCCGCGCGGCATCACCAGGTACGCGCTCACGTAGAGCGCCGCGGCGAGCACGAGCAGCGCGCGGTAGCCGAATACCAGCGACAGGTACTCCAGGCACCCGCCGACGATCGCGCCCAACAGGTTGGTTCCGAAAGCGAGCGGCGCATTTGCGGTCTCCGCGAATCGCTTGGCAAAGATGATGTTCGCGGCGAAGATCGGCAGGAAGCTGATCGCCACGGCCAGCAGCGCGCGCGGCACGACGTCCAGCGATAGCAGCCAGCCCGGCGGCACCAGCCAACTGAGCGCCAGTCCGCCGACCAGCACGCCGTACATCAGCGACAGCGGCGGGGTCTTGACGCGATGGGTGACCTCGACGGCGGCGAGTACGGCGAGCAGCACGCCGGCGAACACCAGTGAGTTCACGATCCAGGTGGTGCCGAACAGCAGGGCGAATCCGGTGACGCTCTTGGTCTCCATCAACAGGAACGCCGCACCGAGCAGGAACAGATCCCGGTATGACCACATGCCGCGAGCCTGGGTACGCAACCGGGTCGCTGCTCCACGTCCGCCCGCGGCCGCATTCATGATCAGCACGAAACCGATGGCCAGCAGGCTGGCCAGAACGATCAGGAGCAGCGCCGTGCGATACAGCGACGGGATCGTGTTGTGCTCGAGGTACAGGAACGGCCGGTCGTCGGACGCCGGCGGCGGCGCGGCGGTGGACGGGTCCCAGGTCTGGGCGCAGGACTGGTCCTCGGTCTTCAGCCCGGCCGTCATCACCGCGAGTGCGGCGGCTTCCGGCGCTTCGTACAGGCACGGGGGATGACCGAAGACCGCATTGATCGTCCCGGCCAGTCGGTCGACGAGCCATTGCTGGCGATAGAAGTTGTACATGGAGAACGCGCCGCCGGGTGCGAGGTGAGCACGCGCGGCCTGCATCGACTGCTTGGTGAACAGGTAGCTCTCCAGCCGCAGCGAGCTCGCGCCGGACACGAGCGTCAATGAGTCCGGCAGCGCGAAGATGATCAGGTCGTACTTCTTGTGCGTCCGTTCGAGAAAGGCCCGGCCGTCATCGACGTGTGCGCTGACCCGGGGGTTGGCGTAGACATGGTCCGGATTGTGTTGGCGGCCGAAGCGCAGCAGCGTGGGATCGATCTCCACCGCGTCGACATGACGGGCCCCCTCCTTCAACGCGATGGCCACGTCGGTCCCTGTGCCGGCGCCGACGATGAGCACGTCACGCGGCGCGCGCGGCGTCTGGTCGTAGGTCTGCAGGTACCACGGCTCCTGCAGGGCCCGGGTGTCGGCCGAGGTCAGCCGCTGGTGGGGAATCCCGTTGACGTCGACATTCCAGGCCGTTCCCGCGTTGCCGTCGTCCACGGCCGACGTCGTCACCTTGTAGTACGGCGACCAGAACACGCCTTTGTCGTGGCGCAGCGGGTACACGAACATCAGCACCATCGCGACGAGCAGCGTCACGCTCACCGAGCTGGCCGGCTTGCCCAGCAGGACGATGAAACCCAACGACACGATGGTGAACCAGACCAGCGGCGGGGCGCCGGCGAAGGCCAGCGCGGTGAAGACGCCGATACCCAGCAGGCTGCCGAGCAGGTCGAGACGGTAGGCCTCGAGCCGCTCCAGCCGGCCGAAGCAGGAGGCCACGATCTCGCCCGGGCCGGCCAGAACCGCGGCCACCGCGAGGAACACCGCGGGCAACGTCAGCCAGATCGGTGGCCCGCTCGTCGTGCCGGTGGTGAAGAAGATCAACTGGCTGCTGTCGCGGTTGACCGAGACCGGGTAGGCGCTGACGAACCCGACGAGGCCCAGCAGAACCACCAGCGAATACAGCGGCATCGGCCGTTGGTCGCGGCCCGGCGCCGCGGCGCGCAGAAAGCCCAGGCCGATACCCAGGAACGAACCCATCAACACGAAGTTCGAGAAGTACGCGAGGTGAACGACGTTGGCGCCCAACCAGCGGATCAAGGCCAGCTCGAGAAAGAGCATGAGGGCGCTGGCCAGCAGCAGGCGCGATCGGACCGTCACCCGCAAGAGCCTGCCATCCCGTGCGCGCCCGTCCGCAGCCGCCGCCCGCCGCGGTTCCGGGTCAGGCCTTGGCCGGGTGTTGAGCCGCTAGTGCCCGACGGTGTTTCGCCGCGGTGCGAGCCCGCCCCGGGACGGTCGGCGGTGCTCCGTCGCGCAGTTCGGCCAGCAGTCGCACCATGAGGTCCGCGGCGGTCTCGCCGGGCCGCACAGGGCCGCCGGCCGGCTCTAAGAACTCGACCGTGACGGACGGTCGCTTGGGTAGCCGCACCACGTCGGTCGTGCCCGTGACCCGAACGCACACGATAACGGCTTCGGGGACGGCCAACGCCAACCGTCCGGCGCCGCTGTGGGCGCGTATCGTGCTCCCCAGCGAGCGGGTCGCCTCGGGGAACACGCCGATGCACGCGCCGGCTCTCAGTTCGCGCACCGCCGTCCCGATTGCCTCGTCGTTGCGCTTGCTGCGGTCCACGGGGATGTGTCCCATGCCGTCCATCAACCAGCCGATCGGACGCAGCTTCCAGATCGTCGATTTGGCCAGTGCGCGAATTTGGCGGCGGCGCCGGGCCGCGACCGCGATCGCGATCGGGTCCCAGTAGCTGTCGTGGTTGGCGACAACGAGCGTGGCACCGCTGACCGGCAGGTGCGGCAGACCCCGCACCTCCAGGCGCGACCAGCGCTGCATGACCGGAGCGCACAGCGCCACCACGGCGCGATATGCACCGGTCATCGGCTCGGGGCGCTCGACATCCATGGCTCGATAATGTCCTATTGACGGGCCGCGGTGCTGTGTGGTCGTAACGCAGAGGCGCAGCCGGTAGACTAACGGGAGTTGGCGGGCACCGATTGCCCGCGTATTCAGCTTCATTGACGCGCTCATCGCGTCGGGCTCGTGCCAGAACCGCGACACAGAATCGTGGATTGCCGGGGCGTGCCACTGTCCCGAAGGATCATCTGTGCCCCGCACTTCTTCGCGCGGTTCCGCCGCGCCTCGTTCCACTTCGTTTCATTCCGCTTCGCCCGGCTCCGGGCCACGGCGCCCGGCCGCGCCCCGTTCTACCTCGCGCGGCGCGTCCGGTTCGCGCCGCCCCGCCGCCAATCGCTCCCTGTGGGACTCCCTGCCGGTGAGCATCGTCCCCACCGACAACCTGCCCAGCTTCGCTGAGCTCGGTCTGCCCCGCGCCATCGTCACTGCGTTGTCGCGCAACGGAATCACCGAGCCGTTCCCGATCCAGGCCGCCACCATCCCGGACGTGCTCGCCGAGCGCGATCTGTTGGGCCGCGCCGCCACCGGTTCCGGCAAGACGCTCGCGTTCGGCCTGCCGCTGATCGCCCGCCTCGCCGGTGCTCAGTCGCAGCCGCGCCGCCCGCGCGGACTGGTGCTGGTGCCCACCCGCGAGTTGGCGATGCAGGTAACCGATGCCATGGCCCCGCTGGCCTCGGCGTGCGGTGTGTCCGTACGACTGGTAGCCGGCGGGCTGCCGATCAGTAAGCAGATCCAGTCATTGGAGCGTGGCGTCGACATTCTCGTCGCGACCCCCGGCCGGCTCGAAGACCTGATCGAGCGTCGGTCCTGCAACCTGGGCGCG
>JALYVG010000159.1 GCA_030853345.1 Actinomycetota bacterium
TTGCGGACATGCCCGAATCGCCGATCCGAAGTGTGAACGACGAGCGGCCTACTCCATGTCGAGGCCACAGACCTGTTCCGCAAGCCCACAGCCTACTCCAGAGCACTGATTACGGGGAAATTCACACGAGCAGCGCATCCCGAAGCGCGGCAACCGCCTCGGCGAGCGCCTGCCGAGCGGCCGGGACGACGCCTGGCACCGAGATATAGCCGTGCACCGCGTCGACGTAGTTGGTCAGGTGCACCTCGACTCCGGCCGCGCGCAACGCCGCCGCGTAGGCCGTGCCGTGGTCACGAAGCGGGTCGTGCTGCGCCGTCTGGATCAGCGCCGGCGGCAGGTCGTGGTGCTTGCCACGCAGCGGTGAAGCGTAGGGATCGGTGCCGTCGTGCGCACCGCGATACAGGGCGCTCGAGGGGGCCAGGTCGGCCTTGGCCAGGATCGGCGCAAACTCGTTCTCGTCCTCGGACGGGAAGGTGTCGATCAGTTCGACCGTCGGGTAGATCAGCACCTGCAGGGCGATCTGCGGCGTTCCCCGGTCGCGGGCCATCAGGGACACGACGGCGGCCAGGTTGCCGCCGGCACTGTCGCCCATCACGGCCAACCGGGTCCCGTCGACCCGCAATCCGTCGGCATGGTCAGTGATCCACAACGTCGCCGCGTAGCAGTCCTCGGCAGCAGTGGGGAACGGATGCTCGGGCGCCAGCCGGTAGTCCACCGAGACCACGACCACACCGGCCTGGGCCGCGACCGAACTGCACCACCATTCGGACTGCCTGGGGTCGCCGCTGAAGAAACCGCCTCCGTGGAAGTTGACGACGACCGGCAGCGACTCTGCGGGCGCAGCGCGCGGGCGGTAGATGCGCAGCGGCAGCACTGTGCCATCACCGAGCAGTGCCTTCGCCTGCTCGATACTCGCACCGCGATCGGGGCGGCCGGTGATGAGCCGGGCGCCTGGCAGGTCAATCATCTTCTTGCGCCGGTTGCTGGCCGCGCGCACCTGCTGGTGCGTCATCTCCGCGAGCGGAGTGCGGTCCAGAGTCGAAAGGACCCGCCAGAGCAACGCCGCTCGCCTCGGCATAGCCACCAGTGCACTCCAGACGATCGGGTCGGTCGACGGCTTCACCGTACGTGAGCGCCCGCTGGCAGGATCACCGAATGGCTGAAATTCCGCGGGCGGTGGGCGTGACGCGGCGCCCGCAGGATGCCGTCAGCACGGTGCGCGCCAACCGCAGCTGGTGGGATGCCGATGCGGACAGTTACCAGGCCGAGCACGGCACGTTCCTCGGTGCCGCCGATTTTGTCTGGTCCCCGGAGCGGTTGCGCGAAGCCGATGCGCACCTGCTCGGCGACGTCGCGGGCAAGACGGTGCTCGAGGTCGGCTGCGGGGCGGCCATGTGCTCACGGTGGCTGGCCCAGGCAGGGGCGCGGCCAGTCGCGTTCGACGTCTCGGCCGGCATGTTGCGCCATGCCAGCGCCGGCGCGGCCGAGACCGGCGTCAAGGTTCCGCTCGTCCAGGCCGACGCGCAGCACCTGCCGTTCGGCCAAGCCGTGTTCGACACCGCGTTCACCGCGTTCGGTGCGATCCAGTTCGTCGAGGACTCGGCTCGGGTGATGCGCGAGGTCGCCCGGGTGCTGCGCCCCGGCGGCCGCTGGGTCTTCGCCACGACGCATCCGCTGCGCTGGGCTTTCCCAGACGATCCCGGACCGGCCGGCCTGACCGCGACCATGCCGTACTGGGACCGCACGCCCTACGTCGAGTACGCCGACACCGGCGAGGCGACCTACGTCGAGCACCATCGCACGCTGAGCGACCGGGTGCGCGAGATCGCTGCAGCGGGCTTTCATCTGGTCGACATCGTCGAGCCGGAGTGGCCAGATGGGCACACCCAGGAGTGGGGCCAGTGGTCACCGCTACGCGGCGCGGTCCTGCCGGGAACCGCGATCTATGTGTGCGAGCTGTCCGGAACCCGCCATTGAGGATCGTCGGTGAGGCTCGGCCCGTCGTCGGGCGGTGGGTTG
>JALYVG010000160.1 GCA_030853345.1 Actinomycetota bacterium
TCATCGGTGACGTCGATCTGAGCAGCCTGAACGACCGTCAACTGACCCTGCTGCGCCGTGATCGTCTGGGTTTCGTCTTCCAGGCCTACAACCTCGTTCCGACGCTGACGGCGTTGGAGAACATCACGCTTCCGCTGCGGCTGGCAGGCCGCAAAGGCGAGCCAGACTGGATCAACACCGTGGTGGAGACCATGGGGCTGACCGACCGGCTCAGTCACCGGCCATCGGAGTTGTCCGGCGGTCAGCAGCAGCGCGTCGCGGTGGCGCGGGCCCTCGCGAACCGACCCAGCATCATCTTCGGCGATGAACCGACCGGTAACCTCGATTCCCGGTCCAGCACCGAGGTCCTCACCTTCATGCGCGGTGTCGTCGACGACATGGGCCAGACGATCGTGATCGTCACGCACGACCCGCGGGCGGCAAGCTACGCCGACCGGATCGTCTTCCTGGCCGACGGGCGGGTAGTCGACGAGATGACGCACCCCACTACCGAGCTCATCCTCGAGCGCATGAAGCGCTTCGGCGAGTGACTGGGATGTTCGCCACGGCGTTAGCAAACCTCTGGGGGCACAAGTTCCGCCTGCTCGCCACTGCGCTCTCGATCACCCTGGGCGTCGCATTCATGGCCGGCACCATGGTGCTGACTGCCACTATTAACCAGACGTTCGACAATCTCTTCGCAGACGTGTACCGGGGCACCGACGCCGTCGTGCGAGCCCAGGCGGCTTTCGAGGGACCACAGGGCAGCGGTGCGCAGCGGGGGCGGGTCGACGCCGCGGTGATTCCCACCCTGCGCTCGATCGACGGCGTCGCCGATGCCGAGGGCGCGATCTTCGGCTACGCCCGCCTGATCGCCAAGAACGGCAAGGCAATCGGTGACCCGGCCAGCGGTGCCCCGGCGTTGGGCATCAACTGGTCTGAGAACAGCGCCCTGAACCAGTTCCGCCTCGTCGACGGCTCTGCGCCGCGCACCGACAACGAGGTCGTCATCGACCGCAAGAGCTCGCACGACGGACACCTGGCAGTGGGCGACACCACCACTGTCCTCGTCCAGGGACCCCCTCGGCGCGTGCGGATCTCCGGCATCGCCCGCTTCGGCAACGCCGACTCACCAGGTGGCGCCAGCGTCGTCGCATTCCGAACAGCCGTGGCCCAGCAGTTGGTCGCAGAGCCCGGTAAGTACGACACCATCAACCTCGTCGCCGCGCCGGGGGTGTCGCAGAGCGAACTCGTCCATCGAGTGTCCGCAGCGTTGCCTGCCGGCACCGAAGTAGTCACCGGGAAGGCGGTGACCGCTGAGACGCAGAGCGCGATACGCAAGTCACTGTCGTTCTTCTCCACCTTCCTGCTGGTCTTCGCGGTGATCGCGGTGCTCGTCGGCGGATTCATGATGTTCAACACCTTCTCGATCACCGTCGCGCAGCGGACCCGTGAGAACGGACTGCTGCGTGCGCTCGGCGCCAGCAAGCGGCAGATCCTCGCCTCTGTGTTGACCGAGGCCTTCGCGGTGGGGCTGATCGCCTCGGCAATCGGGATCGGGGCAGGCGTCGCCGTCGCGCTCGGCCTGAAGAAACTTCTGCTCGCCGTGGGCATTGACGTTCCTGCCCAGGGTCTCGTTGTGGGCACAAACACCGTCGTGATCTCACTTCTGGTGGGCGTCTCGGTGACGGTGCTGTCCGCGGTTTCGCCCTCCCGCGAGGCGGCCAAGGTCCCGCCGATCGCCGCGATGCAGCTCGGGGTGACGGGCAGTAGCGGGTACGGGTCCACACGACGCATCTACGTCGGTGTGGGCGTCCTAGCCCTCGGTGTCGCCGCCCTGCTCGCCGGACTCTTCGGTGGCCGCTCCCAACCAGTGGCCGCCGTAGGGCTCGGAGCCCTGCTCGTCTTCTTCGGGGTATCGATCCTGGGACGCACGGTGGCCCTGCCGTTGAGCCGCTTGATCGGCGCTCCACTGGCGCGGCTGCGCGGCATCACCGGCGAACTCGCTCGTGAGAACGCGATGCGCAATCCGAAGCGCACCGCGGCGAGCGCGTCCGCCCTGATGATCGGCATGGGGCTGGTTTGCTTCATCACCATCTTCGTGTCCTCGACCAAAGCCTCCATCAACAGTGCTGTCGATCGCGCCTTCACCGGCGACATCGTGCTCGACACCGGCGGCGGGCTGACCGGCGGAGTCGAGCACGGCCTCGCACTCAAGCTGAGCCGGCTTCCCGAGGTCGGGGTCGTGAGCGGTCTTCGGCAGGGATTGGCACAGATCCAGGGGAAGTCGGTCGTAGTGCAAGCCGGGGACCCCAGCACCATCTTCGCGATCATTAAACTGGACGTGCGCCAGGGATCGACAGCGGCGCTCGATGCGAACAGCATCGGTGTGTACTCCACCGTCGCGGATGACAATCACTGGACCATCGGTAGCGTCGTACCGGCCAGATTCGTCGCGACCGGGGCCAAGTCGTTGCGGGTCGCGGTGATCTACGCAGAGAACGCCCAAGCCGGCAACTACTTTCTCGGCGCGGCGGCCTATGACGCCAACTTCACCAACAAGCTCGACAACACGGTGCTCGTGAAGCAGCGCGCCGGTGTCTCCTCCGCTGCTGCGCTGGCCGCCGTGAACAAGACGGCCGCGGCGTACCCAGGGGTCAAGGTGCTCGACCGCGCCAACTACAAGAAACAGCAGACCAAGCTGATGGACCAGCTACTTGCCCTTGTCTATGCGTTGCTCGGCTTGGCGATCATCATTGCGCTGCTGGGCATCGGCAACACCCTGGCATTGTCCATCACCGAGCGGACGCACGAGGTGGGGTTGCTGCGCGCCGTTGGAATGACCAGGTCGCAACTGCGTTCTGTCATTCGATGGGAAGCTGTGATCATCGCACTGCAAGGCACGGCGCTCGGCCTCGGCATCGGCGTGTTCTTCGGCTGGGCGCTCGTGCGAGCGCTGCGCGACCAAGGCATCACGACATTCCACCTGCCGGTAACCGCTCTGATTGCCATCGTCGCGCTCGCGGCCCTGGCCGGCGCCGCGGCGGCCGTGTTGCCAAGCAGGCGAGCGGCCAAGCTCGACGTCCTGCGGGCTGTCGCTAGCACCTGACCGCACGACGAGTTCACCCGGTCCAGCAAGGGACCCTCGCCAGCGCCGGCCACCCTCGACGGCGCGCGACAGTACGGTCGCCGCAGGGTCGGCGGACTTTCGAGCAGCGGGTATCCACGCTGGGCCGACAGGCCACGATGGTCACGATCGCGATGGCTGACCTTGGGTTACGCCGAGGACTGGGAGGCTGTCCGCATGATCCTTCCCAGCGTCAGAGACCCGCGGCTGGTGACGATCCGTCGCGGCGGAACACTCACCGACGCTGACCACCGGCTGCTGGCCCTCTGGGCCGCTGCCTGCGCGGAGCACGTACTTCACCTTTTCGAGGAGCAGAACCCGGAGGACCTTCGCCCTCGTCAGGCGATCGAAGCGGCCCGCGCGTGGGCCGACGGCCGAACGAAGATGATGCAAGCTCGAGCGGCGGGCGGCCACGCGATGGCTGCGGCCCGGCCTTTACGTGCACCCGCTCGATTCGCCGCCTACGCCGCTGGTCAGGCCGCCTGCGTTGGCCATGTGCCAGAGCACGACCTCGGCGCCGCTGCCTACGCGATCAAAGCTGCCTGGACTGCCGATGCGATCAGTTCTGAGGCGCGACGCATCGAGCGTGACTGGCAGCGCCGACAGCTGCCCGACACACTTCGAGAGCTGATGTTGGAAGATCAGCTTCGCCGCAACGGCATCTGCTGGTCGGCCTTCGCGGACTGAAAGCGTTCGCCGCCGTTGCCGACCATGGCCGGCAAGGTGCTCGCGACAGTCGACGAGTCACAACCACCGCCTGACCCGCCGCCGGTATGCGTCGTAATCTGCGCCGAACTTGGCCGCGAGGTAGCGCTCTTCGGGAAGGACCGCACCCCAGAACAGCGCGACAACTCCGACCGGGGCCAGGAGCAGGGCCCACGTCGACGGCCACAGCAACGCCAACCCGATGTCGAAGTCGATGAGGCCGACATAGAGCGGGTTGCGGCTCCAGCCGAATGGTCCGCGGTCGAGCACGACGCGGGTCGCGCCGCCCGGCAGTAACGCGGTGCGGTGCGCCGCCATCATCCACAGCGCCCACCCGTTCCATAGGGCAAAGGCGATACACAGCATCCAGCCTGCAGTCCGCACCCACGAGCGCGCTAGCACGAATGGGTCGCCTGCAGTCGCGGTGATGATCACACCGACAAGCAAGGGCACACCAAGTGCCACCGGTGGCCAGATACGAAATGAGGGCGCGTCGGGCATGCCTCAGTTTCTACCGGAGGACAGGCCGCGTGACGGGTCGCCGGTTGTACAAGGCCGCCTTCTTACCGAGGGGTAGTCGTGATGCCATCCGCGCAAGCCGAACCTGTGCCGGTCACCGGTTCCGCCGGCCATCGTTGCGGCGGTGCCGGCGATTGGCGTCCCGAAGGATCCGCCCGGTGATCGGGCCTGTTTGCCTCCCGGAACAGATCCTCATCTGCCCCGCGCGCCGCCCGGCCACGCGGACGGCTACCGGCCGCGCAGGCCGATCGGGTTGCCGTCGGCGTCAGCGAGCACGCAGACCCGAGCCTCGGCGGCGACTTGGCGCGGGGCACTGCGCTCGGTCGCGCCAGCCGCGAGAAGGGTTGCGCGGGTCGCGTCGAGATCCTCGACGTCGGCGAAGGCCACCGGTCCGCCGGCCACGTCGTCTGGATTCAGGCCGACCTCGAAGCCGCCGACGTTGTATCCGACGTAGTAGGGCTGGTCGGTGTGCGGCGCGCCGAACAGTGCGCTGTATACGGCTTTGGCGCCCTCCAGGTCAGACACCGGGATCACTAGGCTGCGAATCGCGGCACTCATGTTCGTCTCCTCAGGGGTACGTCGGTCACCTCGGCGACCGCGTGATGTCCAAGTCACGCTAGTTGCGGCTCAGTGGCCGGCGCTTCTCGATTCCTGATCGGTGACGGGAGCGCGCGGACCAGTCCGTACTTTCGCGGCCCGCGATCGCGTCGAGTTCGCCGCCAACTGGGCCGTCGACCGGGCATCCGGCTGCGGTGGATCAGCGTAGGGTTTGAACGGTGCCTCGCAGTCTGCTTCAGCGACTTCACAATCCGCGCAGCCGAGAGTGTGGCTGCGACCCAGATTGCTGGTGCCGGCGAACAGCGTTGGGCCGGGCCGTTCGATGGTGGTTTCCCGGGCGTTACTTCGGACTCCCTCACAAGAGCGCGGCAACAGCGGCGTGGAAACGGTCGCGGTCCCAGACGCAGCCGTAGCTCGCGGCGGCCCGGACGCGCCAGGGTTACGAGGCAAGTCGTGCCACGGCACGTGATTGAGACCCGCTGGTGCCACCCAGGGGATGCCGCCCATCGGCGGCACGGAAACGTCCAGCTTTACAGCGCCGTCGACAGCCCCATCGAGATCAATCGATTTCGGCCCGACCGCACGGCTGACGTGACAGACTCACGGTCGACTGGTCGAGTGGCAAAGGGGGTGCGACGTTCCGTGTCGATGACCGTTTCCGCGCCTCCTGCAATCTGCTGACCTGAGTGCAGCTTGCCCGTTGGCGCCATCCCTGAAGAGGTGGCCTCGTGGCCCTAGACAACGAAATCCAGCTCGACCTTCTTGCTTGTTCGTTCGCCGCGGTCGGCGAGCTGATCGATGCGATCCAGCCTGGCCAGTGGTCCGCGCCGACTCAGTGCATGGGCTGGACCGTGCACCGGCTCGTCGAGCATCTGGTTGGCAAGAATCTGGTGTTCGCCGCGGTGCTCGCTGAGCAACCGCTGCCGCAGCGGGGTGATGGGGTGCCGAGCGACCAGCTCGCCGGCGCCTATCGTGAATCGGCTGCCGTGTTGGTCGACGCGTTTGGGCAACCGGGCGTTCTCGATCGCACCTACGAAGGCCCGCTCGGTGCCGCCACCGGCGCGGAGCGGCTGAAGATCCGCATGTACGACCTGCTGGCCCACGGCTGGGACCTCGCCCAGGCTCTCGGGCGACCGGCGGATCTGCCGGAGGATGCTGCTGAGGAGTCGCTGGCCTTCGCCCGCGCGGATGGGCGAGCAGTACGTCCCGGCGGCGGCTGTTTCGGCCCAGCGGCACGGCGCCGACGACGCCCCGGCGATCGTCAGGTTGGTCGCGTTCCTCGGCCGCGACGTGCCGGCAGCCTGACAGCTTGCTCGTCCCGAAGACGGCCCGTCCGCCGACCAGCCCGGCGCTGTCTCACTCGGGATCCCGTGCAGCACACTGGCCCGAGGTCAAACCTGGTGGTGTGCGGTCACGGTTGTGCCGCCTGTCCGCGGCTCTGGCGATCCGTTCCAACGCCGCCCTTCGGGCATTCCAGAACTGCATGTCGCGGCCGTGCAGTGGCGGACTCGAGGATTCGAATCCGACCGAGCCGTCCAACTGCTCACGCAGGATGTCCGCGTGTCCAGCGTGACGAGTCGCATCGGACAACCGGTGGACCATCACGTTGAACAGCTGCACTTCTTCGTTCCACCAGGGCACGAATCCAGGGCTGTCAATGGCCAGCGCCGCGATCGTCGCGTCGACGTGCACCCACACTCGTCGGTACAGGCCGACGATCTCATCCCGTGTCTCGTCCTCGGTCGCCCAGTGATCAGCGCCTCGCGCGGCCTTGTCGTCCCATCGCGACAGCGGTTCGGCAAAGGGGCGACCGAACACGTCACCAAAGTATCGGGCGTCCGAGATCGCGTTGTGCTTCACCAGGCCGAGGAGGTTCGTCCCTGTCAGGGTCAGCGGGCGACGGATGTCATATTCACAAAGCCCGTCCAGTTTCCAGACCAGCGCCTCACGAACCCAGCGCAGATGGTCATGGAGGTGAGTTTTCACGAAGTCGTCTATCACGAATGATCAGGCTGCCATACCTAGATGACCGAACAGCCACGGTCGTCAGGTCTCGGTGGATCGAGGCGGCGCTCAGCGGGTGAGTGCTCGCGGTGTCACACAACCGGTTAGGAAGACGGGAATCCACCGCAAGTCAGGTTCCGGTCAGCATCACGGGCCGCGTCCGAGCGCACCCGAATTCACTCCGCGACGCGATCGTGCCAAACCCGGCCCGCAAGGGGAACGTTCTACGGAGATCGTCGCCGGCTGCTGCGTGCGCGGGCCCGTTGGCCGGGTTGTCGCGCAAGCGGATCCTCGATCGAGACGCACGAAGGGCAGTTGCTGCTCAGTCGGCGCTGCCTCTGCGGTAACGGATATGGGTGGTTAGCGGTGAGTGGAGCACCTCGACGGGCTCGAACCCAAAGATCTCGACACCGTCGAACATGCGCTCGCCGCTGCCGAGGAGAACGGGTGCGATGTCGAGGGTGAGTTCGTCGATCACGCCGGCGTTGAGTGCCTGTCGAACTGTCGAAGCGCCGCCGGCGATGTCCACGCCGTTGCCGTCGGCCATTTCGAGCGCCTGCGCGTAGGCGGCGTCGAAACCCTCGGTGACGAAGTGGAAGGTGGTCCCGCCGTCCATCTCGATCGGCGCGCGGTGGTGGTGAGTGAGCACGAAGACCGGGGCGTGGTAGGGCGGTTCGGATCCCCACCATCCGTCCCACGCCTCGTTCCACCCACCGCGGATCGGCCCGAACATGTTTCGGCCCATGACGTAGGCGCCGCGAGGGCGCATGAGCCATTCGGTGGCTGTCTTATCTGCTTCGGTCGCGCGCGGGTCGCCGATATGCCAGCCGTGCAGCTCGCCGCCGCGCTTGCCCAGCGGATTGTCCCGGCTCTGCTCGGGTCCGGCGACGAAGCCGTCGAGCGAAATCGACATGTGGCAGGTGGTGTCGGACACCAGCATCTCCCAGGAAGCAGTTGCGGGTTGCAAGCGGTAGGCGTCACCGTAGCTGGTCCCGGTGATGGCTGAGCTCGGCAGGTGGGGCGCGCACCACCGTCGGACGACACCGACGCAGCGCGTGCGAGCCGAGCTGCTCGCCGACGGTGGGCCGGCTATGTGGGAGGACTTCATGAC
>JALYVG010000209.1 GCA_030853345.1 Actinomycetota bacterium
TTGCGGCCGGGCCGGCGGACGCCGGCCCGGCCGTTGACGATCAGTCGTGATGGTCCAGGCGAACCGACGCCGTAAAGACATCCTGGTCGTTGGCTGTCTGGCCGTTTGTCTCGATGCCCGAGCACAATTGCGGCGGGTTTCCGGGCCCGGTGGACGTGCCGGGGCAGACAAAGACGTCCACGCCTCGCGTGTCCATCCAGATCGGGTGAACCTCGCTGGTCGCGGTCAGCATGGTGTAATCACCGTAGAACGTCCCGCCCTTGGTGCCGTAGAACTGCGTCGGCGCCGGCATGGAGCTGGACGTCACCCGAGCGCCTTCGAAATGAATCGGGTGGCGGGAACTGGACACGCTGACGTCGGAGGAGCCGGTGAATTCGTCCGAGCCGTATTGCCGATCGAAGTAGCTCACCGCGAGTTGCCCGTCCTGGGTGTAGGCGTTCCATTGCCAGAACTGGTCAGTGGTGCGCTGCCGGCGTCCATCGGTAACCGACGCCGCGTTGCGCGGGTCTGTCGTCGTACCGGTGAACGTGCCGCCAGCATTGGTCGACACACTCAGCACGATGTCGTTATTGCAGGCCCCGGCTGTCTTGACGCCCGTATAGGTGTCCTGGCCGAACTGGCTAAATCCGGCCGGCACGCAACCGTTGGACTCGTTGGAGTTGCGGTTGATGTAGGACCCGAACGTCACGGCGACCTCGTTCGGGTTACGCGGGTTCACTGCGCCGGACGGGTAGTTGGTGGCTCGGAACACCGACTTGGTCGACGCGCCCTTCTCAGGCACGCACGCGCGTCCGGCGTCGTCACCCTGGTAGGTGAGGCAATCGGGCAGGTCGTAGTAGTCACTGACCTTGACCGGGCTGCCGAAGCTAGCTCCGCCGTCGGTCGACTTGGCCAGCAGTATCTGGTTTCGGTTGTCCTGGCCGGTCACGGTGTTGTTGAAGTTGGCCCACACCACGTAGAGCGAACCGTCGGAACCCACGAACGGGTCGGAGAACTGGTTCTCGTTGCACGTTCCGTTCGGCGTGGCGACGCCGAACGTGTTGCTGCATAGGGCACTGGTCGTGCTGACGACGGCCCGCGGGCTGAACGTCTCGCCGTAATCGCTCGAGTGGCTCTCATAGATGTAGGCAGTGCCGTCTGCGGCGAACTCAGTCCAGGTGACGTAGACCCGGTCGCGGAACGGGCTGTGCACATTGTTATCCACTGTCATCAGTTGCTTGTCCTCGAGGACGGCGCCTGTGCCCGTCGGGTCGAAGAACGACGTCACGTAGCGCCCCGGGAAGTTCCACGACGCGCCGCCGTTGCCGGTGGACCGAAAGACTACGAAACCGCTTGATTGGTCGGCGTTCTGCGTTACGCCGATACCGCGGTTGAACAGCTGACAGCTGAGGTAGGCGTTGCCGCGCGTGTCCCAGGCGACCGAGGTGTCACCGCCCGCCTCCCAGTACTGGCGCGCGTTCCCGCCGAGTCCACGCGTGAACCCGTTCGGGACGGTGGAGTTGTTCCAAGACCTGCCGCGGTCAGTGGAGTACGCCGCGCCACAGGTGCCGTCACCGCGTACGTAGTCGTTGTCGCTGGCGACGAGATGGTTCGGGTGCAGGGCGTCCTGCGCGATTGAGGTCTCGTTGTTCGCCTGGCCGCGGCCCTGTAGGTCCGGATCTGACACGTTCAGGCAGTTCTGGTTGACCTTGATGTTCGATCCGAGTCGGGCCGCGCAGGCCTGCGCCCCGTGCGGAACGTAGTTGAAGGTGGTGGCGTTCGCACCCGCACCCGCGAACCCGTTGGGCGGGGTGTTCGGCAGGCCGTCGGCGCCAACACTGTTGTCATCATCACCCGGCGGCAACGCCTTTGGCGTCACACCACCCAGGCCGCGCGGCGCCAGTTGAGCGGCCAACGCGCCCGATACGAGCCGCTGCTGGATCTTGTTCAGGTGTCGGAAGTTGAAAGGCGCGGCGTGCGCCGCGTCGTTGGCAAGCGGGGCGACGATTGCTCCAACCACCAGCGTCGTTGCGGCGACCGCCGCCTTGATTGCCCGTCTTGTTTTCATACCTTCTCCCGGGTGTTTCCACATGGCAGTGAGAGGTGACCGCGCTGTTCGGGTCAAGGGAAGGCGGCGGCCGGACGCCGCCGTACGACACCTCCTCGAGGAGAGCCGACCGTGCGATGCGGACGCTATCCCCGCGCCACTGCCGGCACAAGAGCGGTTTTCGGCGCACTCCGCCCATCACGCCACAGATGCGACGGCCGGAGCCATACTCGAACGCAGGGCAAGGGATTCGAACCCCTCGGGGTGCGCCGATGCTCGCCGCCCTTCGATCAAGCACGCTGGCTCCGCGGACCAGCAACCGTTTCGCGTCCCCAATGGAGGTTTGGCGCCGCAGACCGGGAGATGGGACAGGGATACGCGCCATTAATTGGTTCCGCGGCCTGCCGGGCTGGTGACCTCCAGGATGCCATCGAGCACGTCCAGCCTGTCCCGTACACCATCGACCGCCTCGCCTTACTCAGCGATCTGCGCCGCGGCATCACCCGCGGCGAACTCGTCCTGCACTACCAGCCGAAGGTCAACACTTGCACCAGTGAAATCCAAAGTGTCGAGGCACTAGTCCGCTGGCAGCACCCCACCCGCGGCCTGCTCGCGCCTGACATGTTCATCCCTATCGCCGAAAGTACCGCTGTCATCCACCATCTGACCGACGACGTGCTCAGACAGGCATTGGCCCAGGCCCGCTCCTGGCTCGACCACGGACAGATGATCCCGGTGGCCGTCAACATCTCTGCCCGCTCGCTGCACGACCTTGACTTCCCCGCCACAGTCCAGCGACACCTCCACGACGCTGGCGTACCTGGTCGCATCCTCAGTCTCGAACTGACCGAAAGTTCGATCATGACCGATCCAGATCGTGCCCTGACCGTTCTCACGGCCTTAGCCGCAATGGGCGTCCAGCTCAGCATCGACGACTTCGGCACTGGATACTCCTCGATGTCCTACCTGAAGCGACTCCCAGTTTGCGAATTGAAGATCGACCGATCCTTCGTCAAGGGACTCGTCAACGAACC
The DNA here is from genome assembly GCA_030853345.1 of Actinomycetota bacterium. Classification (GTDB taxonomy): domain Bacteria; phylum Actinomycetota; class Actinomycetes; order Mycobacteriales; family Jatrophihabitantaceae; genus QHCC01. The sequence continues at coordinate 3,061 of JALYVG010000209.1, forward strand.
CGACGACGTCGTGATGGTCCAATCCGCCCTCGACCTCGGTCACAACCTCGGACTCGTCGTCGTCGCCGAGGGTGTGGAAGACGCCGCCACTCAAGACCTGCTCGCCGCGATGGGCTGTGACCAGGTGCAGGGATATCACATCAGCCGCCCAGTACCCGCCGACCAGTTCGACGCGTGGTTGGCCCGAACGCACCCGCGCCTGACACTCAGCCGCTCCGAGACTCCTACCGTGAACGAGTCGCGGGCCTACTAGCCAGAGCGACGCCAGTGGCTTTCCTCCCGGTCAGGTTGGAGACCAATGGTCGGGTCACAGCGGCGTCCCGAACGCGGCGCGGCACCAGAGCGGTAACCATGCGGCCGCAGCGAAACACACCGCGAGCCGGTGCGGATCGTCGATGACCGAGCCGAGCGCAGCCAGTTGCGGCGACCTCGACCCGACTCGAATGCTTCAGGCTGTCAGCGCACTGACCGCAGCGGGCTGGCGCCCCAGGAGAACTCAGCAAGTGCCGCGTCGGTAGACGCGAGATCGAACCCGTCGGGGTCGAAGCTGCCGTCGATCCATTCGCTCCAGTGCTCATGCTCGTCGGTTCCAGGATCAGCTGGCCGAAAGGTGCCGACCACAGCGGCAGTCCGTCGTAGTCGGCGGCCACCTCCGGCAGGGTGAAGTCGATCTCATCAATGCTAGGCATGCTGCAATGCTGACATCGCTGCCGTCTACCACGTCACGGTCGACCGACGACCGGCAGGACCGAAGCCGGCGCGGTGATCCGCCAGTCGACGCGCTTGCGGACGGTGATCCCGGTCTTGCCCGGCGATGGCGGCCGACCCTGCTCGACGCCTAGAGTTCTAGCGATGTCTGCAACCGGCCCGCATGGACTTCTACGAACCATGACCGTGGCCGATGTACCGGACGTGCTCGACGTGCAGGAGCCGGGCGCAATTCGCGGACTGGCGGACGTGTTCCCACAAGACGCCTACCCTTTCCACGCGACGCCGTCGCACAGCGCTGGGAGACCGAGCTGGCGAATCCGAACATCGACTGCCTGGTGGTCCAACGACACGGCGCGGTGGTGGGTTTTGCTGCCGTCCGCGGCGAGGAGTTCTTCCACTTTGGCATCGCGGTCGAGCTCTGGGACAGCGGGATCGCACAGCTGGCACACGACGCGGTGTTGGATCGGATACGCGCCAGCGGCCTGCAGCGGGCATGCCTGCGGGTCTTCACCAGGAACGGGCGAGGTCGACGCTTCTACGAGAACCTGGGCTGGCGGCCAACCGGCGTGCGCACCAACAGCACCTTCCCGCCCTACCCGGAGCTACTGCACTACGAACGTCGCATCGGGTGACGACCCGCGGTACCGGCGTGTGCAGACGCGTCGGCGTGATGTCGCTGCGGCACTGACAGATGTCGTGCACTGCGGTCGGCCGAGCGGGTATCCCTGCGCGGAGGTACAGTTCGCCCGGCGGCCGCAACCCAGGTTTCAGGGGAGGGCAGCTGGGGCAGGATGGCCATCATGGACTTCCGTCATCTCGGCAACTCAGGCATGCAAATCTCCGAAATCACCTATGGCAACTGGCTGACCCACGGCTCGCAGGTCGAAAACGACGTCGCCACCCAGTGCGTGCGGGCTGCACTGGACGCGGGCATCACGTCGTTCGACACCGCCGACGCCTACGCGAACGGCAAAGCCGAGCAGGTACTGGGTGCCGCCCTGAAGGGTGAGCGGCGGGAGTCCCTCGAGGTGTTCACCAAGGTCTTCTGGCCGGTCGGCCCCGACCCCAAAGGCAAGAACGACACAGGGTTGTCACGCAAGCACATCATGGAGGGCATCGACGGCTCGCTGCGCCGGCTGCAGATGGACTACGTCGATCTTTACCAGGCACACCGGTATGACTCCTTCACGCCGATCGAGGAAACGATGCAGGCCTTCGCCGATGTCGTGCGGGCGGGCAAGGCGCTCTACATCGGTGTCAGCGAGTGGACGGCCGAGCAGATCCGCGTGGGGCACACGCTGGCACAGCAGCTCGGCGTCTCACTCGTGTCGAGCCAGCCGCAGTACTCCATGCTGTGGCGGGTGATCGAGGCCGACGTCGTGCCGACCTGCGAGGAGCTCGGCATCGGCCAGATCGTCTGGTCACCCATCGCGCAGGGCGTCCTGACCGGCAAGTATCAGCCCGGCCAGGAGGCCCCCGCGGGCTCGCGCGCCACTGACACCAACGGCGGGGCGAACATGATCAAACGGTGGATGAAGGACGACGTGCTCGCCCGCGTGCAGAAGCTGGCCCCGCTCGCCGCCGAACTGGACCTCACGATGGCGCAGTTGGCGGTGGCCTGGGTGCTGCGGAACCCCAATGTGTCGGCCGCGATCGTGGGCGCCTCCCGCCCGGAACAGGTGGCCGAGAACGTCAAGGCCGCCGGCGTGCGGATCCCCGACGATGCGATGGGGCGGATCGACGACGTGCTCGACGACGCCGTCACCAGCGACCCGGCTGTGGTGGCCGAATCGACGCCCTCGCAGCGCCCCGGTTAGCTAGGGCCCCGGCGATGGGACCGCCGAAAACCATCTGGCACCTGACCATGTCGTTGGACGGATTCATGGCCGATGATCACGGGTCGCTGGACTGGATGCCTCGCGACGCCGGATCGGCTCCGATGGGGACAGCGTTGATCCCTACTATCGGCGCGATCCTCGCGGGTCGGCGAACGTACGACGGCGGCGTCGATGTCGCCACCGATGATCGGCGACCCTACGGCGGTGCCTATACCGGCCCAGTGTTCGTGCTGACCCACCGACCCGGCCCGGCGCCCCTCGATAGCTGGATCCATTTCGTTACCGCCGGCCTGCCAGCTGCGTTGGCCACGGCTCGGGGATCCGCGGGCGCCGGCAACGTCGTGATCTTCGGTGCTGATGTCGGACAGCAGTGCCTGGCCTCGGGGGAGCTCGATGAGCTACTCGTTCACATCGCTCCGGTGCTGATCGGCTCGGGTACGCCGGCATTCGGCGGGGTCGACGGGATGCGCGCCTTCCGGGTCCTGGAGCGATCCGAACCCGGTGACGTGACGACGCTACGACTCGCACCCCAGTAGGTGCTGGGTTCTGCCTGGGCACCCAATACAGGGGATGTCCACCGCGCCGGTATGCCCGCACACTGCTGTCTGGGGGCCGGGTAAGCGCGTGCGGTGGCGACCAGCCGCTCCGCGCCCAGGCAGTAGTGCGGGTTTCGGACGTCGGCAACGAGCCGCCGCCCGGCCTGGGCTGGGGGAGATTGCATGACGCAGACGAAGGTAGTGACTCGGCCCAAGGGCGGCCCGCGCAATGAGGTCCGCCCACGGCATTGGGACCGACTGCTGGTGGCCGCCGTTGTCGCCGCCGTCGGGTTGGCCGGCGTGGCCATCTTCCGAGCCACCATCCACCACAGCCATGGGTCCAGCCCTGGCGCGGCGTCGCAGTCGAGCAAGCCGGCGCTCCTCGCCCCCTATCGCGTGCCTGAATCCGCGTTCGCATCCCAACCCGCCTTTACCGGACCCGCCGTGGCCAAGTACGGTCAGCCCGCGCTCCAGAAGGTCTACCGTCAGCTGGTCAATTTCACCTTTGACACCAGCTGGGACCCGGTACTCATGGCAAAGCACAAGGCTGCTTTGACCATTCGCGACTTCGCCGCGGCACGCGCTTCGCTCACGCCGTCGTGTGTCAAGATCTACGACGCGAACGTCAAGAAGGCACTCGCGGGTGACAAGAAAGCCATCAGCGAACTCGAGGGAACGTTGTTCTTCGCAATTGGCGGAGTCGACGCAAAGGGACCCGCCGACCGAATTCCGACGATTTCCAAGCGGGCGTTCACCCGCGCCCAGTTCATCATCGATACAACGCATGGAGAGCGACTTTCCATGTCATTCACCGCGAAAGCCATCGTGCACACGCAGGACGCCGCGGGTAAGCGATTCACCGTGCAAACCGGGCGGGCATTGCATTATCTTCTCGTGCTCAATCGCGGGGCTGACGCGAAGGTGCGACCCTTCCTGATCGATGCCTGGGCCAGCCGCATGCAATCCAAGGCACCGCAGCCGGCCTAGTCGCGGTAGCTGGCCCGCCTAGCGTCAATGCGACCGGATGCCATGCATGGGCAGGCGCAACGTCACGGCGGTGCCCGCTCCGAGTTCGGTGTCTATGCTCAGCTCGCCGCCCGCATCGTTGGCCGCGTCACGCAGCAATTGCAGTCCCAAGTGTCCCTCGGCCCGGCGGTCGAGATCGGCCGGCTCCATGCCGCGGCCGTCGTCGCGCACCCGGAGCACGACCGTGCCTGCGTCTTCCCTCAGATCGACGGTGACGTGGGTGGCTTCGGCGTGCTTGACGATATTGGCCAACGCTTCGCGGGCACACCGGTACAGCGTCGCCGCGATCTCCGGTGCCGGTTGGGTACTCACCTCGATCTCGACGTCGACGTGGATTCCTTGGTCGCGTACCCGGGTTACGAGGCCCTCGATTGCCGAACGCAGACCGTCGCTGCTGAGATCGGGCGGGTAGATGTCGACCATCAACGTGCGTAGCCGTAGGACTGAGTCCTGCACCGCGCCGGACACCCTGTCCAATGTGCGCGCGGTTTCGGTACCGGCAGCCGGTTTCAGCGAATGCGTCAACGCGCCGACTGCGTAACCGACGCCGGCGAGGTCTTGCACCACGCCGTCGTGCAGTTCTCGAGCGATCTGACGGCGTTCACGCGCCGAAGCGATCAAGGAGTTGTTCAGCAGCCGTCCGCGTTCCTGTTGCGCTGCTCCAACCCGCCGCACCAGCCACATCGAAATGGGCAGTTGCGCAATCAGGAGGACGACCAGCGAACCCAACACGAGGGGTACCAGTTGCGCAGTGAGCGCTCGCTCGGCCGTACTGACTCGCTTGTCGGTGGAGTAGATCTCGAAGGCCAGTCGCGTGCCATCGGCCAGCGTGATCGGGGTGTACACCTCAACCAACCGATCGAACTGAGCGGTCTCATCGACATTCTCGGCTTCGTCGAGGCTGGACAAGTCGGACTTGCTCGTCTGGTTGTCGATGACGTCGACCAGGTCGACGTCCAGTTTGAACTGACGACCGATTAGCGAGGGTTCGTCGGAGTAGAGGATCGTGCCGTCGCGTTTCCACACCTTGACCCGGACGATCGCCCCGGTGCGCTTTCGAGCCGCGACGGCCCGTTGAAGTGTTGCCAGCGTCGCGGGCTCGTGGCGAATGGCGCCAGGCAGGGCCGGCGCGAACACGGTGTCAGCCATGGAGCGCGCTGATCGCTCGGCCTCGCCGAGCGCAGTGTGCCTGGCGATGGCGTGCGCGACGAGCACGGTGATCGTGGCCACGATTCCGAACGCGAGCAGGGCACTTCCCGCCATGATCAACAACGCCCGACGCACGGCGTGCGACGGGCGACGATCCTCCGAAGTCTCGGAGCGTGGCACCCTAGCGAGCATCAATAGCCTCGATGAGACCGAGTCGCTGGGCTTTGACGACGGCTTCCAGTTGGCTGCGCGCATCCAGCTTCGCGTGGATCGACTTCACGTACCCGCGGCAGGTGTGCACGCTGATGCTGAGCAGGCGGGCGATGGCGGAAACGCCCATGCCCCGGCCCATCAGAGTCAGCACCTCCTGCTCCCGGCCGGTGAGTTTCTCGATGAGTCCGCCGGACTCCGGGATCACCGCGGCGGCCGCGTTGAACAGCGACGGCGCGATCAGCATGCCGCCGTTGCGGGCGCCACGCAGCACAGAAAGCATCTCTGCCAGAGAACCGGTCTTCGGCGCGAACGCGCTGGCACCTGCCTGCGCCGCGCGGACAACCCACGTCGGGTCACGGTGCGCGGAGACGACCACGATCACGACGTCAGGGGCAGCCGCCCGAATCCGCCGGGCCGCCTCCAGCCCGCTGTCGCGACCCAGCTGGATGTCCATGACCACCAGGTCGGGCTGGGTCCGCAGAGCGGTCGCAACCGCTTGCTCCGCGGTGGACGCCGTGGCGATGCACTCGAAATCTGCCTGACTGTTCAAGGCAAGAGCGAGCAGATCGGCAAACGTCGAATGATCATCGACGATGAGCACCGACGTGACGCTGCTGGTTACTGGCAGCACGTGGTAAGCGGTAGCTGAAACCCCGGACACTCTGCATCCCCCCGAATGCTGCTTCCTGGATCTGTCTTCCTGGGAAGCCCTGCGGTCGAGAGCGTACATGGATCAACGTAGTTTTGAGTTCAACCTGAAGAAATTCGCATGAAACTGCCGGATCGGTGCCCGATTACCCCCCGTTTAGGGCTATCCGAGGTATTGGACTGTGGCGCAGACTTGGCCAAAGGTCGCCTCAATCGCGCCAAGGCGGTGTCAATGATTCGGGTACTTGTCGTGGATGATCACGACTTAGTGCGTGAGGGACTAATCGCGGCATTTGGCCGTGCCGGTGGCTTTGCCGTTGTCGGTAGCTGCCCGGACGGTCAGCAGGGCGTCGAGATGGCCGCCCGGGAAAAGCCCGATGTCATCCTGATGGACCTACGGATGCCGATCCTCGACGGCGTCGAGGCAACCCGGCGCATCGTGGCCCAGGACCCGGCGGCGCGCGTCGTCATCCTGACCTCAGCCGCCGGCAGCCGGCGGGTAGAGGACGCGCGCGCGGCAGGCGCGGTGGGCTGCATATTCAAGGATGCCGACATCACCCACATGGTCGGCGTCGTCCGCCGGGTAGCCGCCTCCCCCATTTCGGGGGGCGGCCTCCCCCTGTAGCGGGTCTGGCCCGTCGCGGGCGCTGGCCCGAGGATCCACGTGACACATGTGCCGGGGGGCAGGTGTGTGTCGAGGGGGATGCGGGTTCGATGGCTAGCGCGCAAGCACAGATCGCGACCCGGCCGCTGCGATGGGGCTGGCTGGTCACAGCCATAGTCAGCACCGTTGCGCTGCTGGGTGTGCTGCTCACTGTGCGGACCTTGTCACCGGCCTCGTCGGGGCATCGGTCCGACGGATTCTCGATCGGTGACGACGTACCGACCAGCTTCGGCGTGGTCGCGGTGGAGTTCGTCCGCAGCGTCGACGGCGTCACCCACCGGGCACTGGCCGGCGCAACCCATGGAGTGTCGGGTCTGGTCGGTGACGGCAAGCAACAGATCCAGGTCGCGGTGGCGTTGACCAACCGCGGCGGGAAGCCGATGACTTACTCGGTACGTCAGTTCCAGTTGAGGGCGACCTTCAACGGCAAGACGACGCTCCTGCCGGCGACCGCAGGCGACCTGCCCGACGGACGCATCCTGCCCGACGCCGGAATCGAAGGGCATCTGGACTTCACCCTCCCAGCTGCGAGCGCAACCATGTCGCTCGTCTTCCACGATCCGGGCCATTCAGCCCCGATCGTCATCAGGCTAGGCACGATCACCGCTGCCGTTCCCGCGTCGGCGCATACGCATGGCTGACAACATGATTTTGAATCGGGGAAATGTCATGGCGCGACACCATGGGACGAGCACGGACCCATCATCGACCCTGCTGACGATGTTCGGCGTGGGCGTACCCGTGACGGCCGCAGGTTGTCTCTGGCTGAACGAGCTACACGCTGGCGTTCCTGCTGTGGGCACGCAGCATGCCACTGGCTGGCTCAGCGCGAGCGCCGCGGCGTTGCCGCTGGTCATGATCGCAGTGTGGGGCGCGCTGATCGTGGCCGCCCGTGTGCGCAACGCCGACGGAGCGGGGCGGCTCAACGCGATCGCGCGCGTCGGCCTGACTGCAGGCGCGGCGTCCTTCGCCATTGCGCTGGCCGCGCCGTTGACGCCCATGCTGTCGGGCCGCGGCGCACCCCTGCAGCTACTTCCGGTGCTCACCGATGCGGCCCAGCTCGTGCCGGTCGCGTTGGTAGCCGTCAGTGCGCTGTTCGCTCTGGCCGGCGTGTGGGCAGCGGGTGGCCACAACACGAGGCTGCGGGTTCTGCCTGCCGCGGCCGCCGGGATGTTGGCGCTCGCTGCAGTGGCCTCGGGATCGGTGTTCTCCTCGTCTGCAGCCGCAGCCAGCCCACCGAGCTCCGGCGCCTGCCCGGCAGGCGCTCCGGTGCGGACATACGACGTGCAAACGATCAACGTCAATATTCCGTTGAACCGCTTCGGGGACCATGACCCGAAGGGCCGGATGTATGTGCTCACGAACCGCATCCCCGCGGTGCGGGCCCAAGAGGCAAGCCAGAAGGTGTCCATCGGGCTGCGCGCTGACCCGATCCAGCCACTGGTCATCCGGGTCAACGAGGGCGAATGCCTGTCGATCAACTACACGAACTCGGCCGACGGCGGCGACTTCGGCGTGCATGTCGACGGCCTCGCGTTCGACGTTGCCTCCTCCGGCGACGCGGTCGGACGCAACCCTGCTTCGAGCGTGGCCAAGGGGCAGTCCGCGACGTACAACTACTTCGTCCCCAACGATCCCACCCTTGAGGGCGCGCACTACCTGCACCCGGGCGCCGGCTTCCGCGACCTGGTCAACCACGGCCTGTTCGGCTCGGTTGTGGTCGAGCCGCCCGGATCGACCTATCTGGACCCGAACGCGATCGACGAAGCGCACGGCACACCTCTGGAGTCGGGGTGGGAGGCGATCATCCGCCCGGCGGCAGGCAACGTGTGCGCGCAGCCGAGCGCGGACGGTCCTGTCCCGGTGCAATGCCCAGAGTTCCGTGAGAATGTGCAGCTCTACCACGAGATCGGCAATGAGAACGAGAAGGACGCTGTCCTGGGCGCGAACGGCCTGCCTGTGCCGTTCATCGACCCGCACACCGACGCCTATCGCCCTGGTACCCGCGCCATGAACTACCGGTCCGAACCCTTCTACAACCGCCTGGAACTGGCACCGCTTCAGGAGGCCCACTCTTACGGCTCATACACGTTCGGCGACCCGGCGACCCCGATGCCGCGGGGCTACCTCGGCGATCCGACAAAGTTCCGGATCCTGCACGCCGGGAGCGAGATGTTCCACGTCTTCCACATGCACGGCGGTGGCATCCGCTGGCGGTTCAACCCGGTGGCTGACCCGACTTACTTCTACGGGGACACCGGCTTGAACAAGCATGCCCTCGAAGCGTCGGACTCCGAGCGGCTGGACTCGCAGTCCTTCGGGCCCGGCGAGTCTTACAACCTCGAGATCGAGGGCGGCGCCGGAGGCGTGCAACAGGGTGCCGGCGACTTCCTGTTCCACTGCCACATCGCCGAGCACTACGTGGCGGGCATGTGGAGCTTCTGGCGGGTGTACAACACGCGGCAGTCTGACTTCGCACCGCTGGCCGACCGCACCGCGCCGTCGTGGCCGGTCGACTCGAGCAAGCTCATCGGCCGCACGTACCACGGCCAGAAGGTGACTGCGGCAAACCTGGCCAGCTGGATCAATCCGCAACTGCCGCCGAAGGGCGTGCGCAAGAACTCGACTGATGGCGCGGTGTGGAACTGGTCGACGAACCCGGCGAAGTCCACGCAGTACCTGGGTGAGCCGGAGGACACCAGGGCATACGCGGACTACTACAACAATCCGAGCAAGCCAGGTCACCCCACCGCATTGCCCGATGACACGTTCATCGGCAACCGACCGGTGCTGCTGTTCGACCCGGACAACGGCCGGCCCGCTTATCCGATGATGCGTCCACATCTCGGTGTACGGCCGCCGTTCGCACCGAACGGGCACTCCGGCGCACCATATCTCGGCGAGTCCGGCGACCGGGCCGCCACTGGTGTCACCGCGACCCATCTGGACCCCTGGGCCGCTCGCCCGGACGGAATCTGCGCTAGCACGCAGGGCAACGGTGCGACGACGGTGCTGCGGCGGTTCAACGTGGTGGCGGTGGAGCATCCGGTGCAGACCACACCGGTCGACACCGACCCGCAGGGCATGGGCTTCGTGCTGGCCCATGACAAGGCAGCAGTGCTCAATGGCTCCAAGTCCGTGGAACCGTTGGCGCTGCGGACGAACGTGGGCGAGTGCGACGCAGTCACACTCACCAGCGAGCTCACCGACGCCAATGCGTCGAACCACTACAGCCAGGTCAACGTGCACATTCACCACGTGCAGTTCGACACCCAGGCATCGGACGGTGTCATCACCGGGATGTCATACGAGCAGGCGGTTCGTCCGTACAAGGTCGAGGACCCGCAGCTCACCGCCGCCACTGCAGTCGGCGCGACAGTGCTGCACCTGTCGAGCGTGACCAAGTTCCAGACCGGCGAGAGCGTCGGGGTGGGGCTGGGCACCGAAGGGCCAGCCGCCACCGGTACCGCCAACGCCGGGCAGTCGGGCCAGGGTCCGGAGATCCGAACAGTGACGGCGATCAACGTCACGGCCAAGACGGTGACGTTGTCGGCACCGCTGAAGGCAGCGCACCCGACTGGGCAGTATGCGGGTACCGAATACGTGCAGTACCGCTGGTTCCCGGATGTGAACCTGGACAACATCTTCTTCCATGACCACGTCGACGGGATCCACACCTGGGCCCACGGCTTGATCGGGCAGTTGATCACCGAGCCGAAGGGGTCGACGTACAACGACCCCCGCACCGGCAACCAGGTCGACTCCGGCGCCATCGTCGACATCCACACCAACAGCGCGCTGGCACCGGCCTCCGGTGTTTACGGCAGCTTCCGTGAGGTTGCTCTGTGGACACTGGACAAGGGCTTCGGCAGCACGGCCGATTCGATGCTCAACCTTCGTGCCAATCCGCTCGCCGATCGAGTGGGGGATCCCGCCCTGAAATTCAGCTCCTATACCTACGGGGATCCGATAACCCCGTTGCCGCGCGCCTATGCGGGCGATCCACTCGTCATCCGGACGATCAACGTCGGCCCGACCGTCGACACCCTGCATATCGACGGCCATACGTTCGGGAGCGAGAACCGTTACGCAGACGGCGGGGGCGGATCCGAGGGTGCTGCCGTCGACACATTGCACTACGGCATATCGGAAAAGTTCACGCTCATCCTCAAGGGCGGGGCCGGTGGCACGACGCACCTGCCCGGTGACTACCTGTACTTCAACGGAATCGACCGGCGGATCACTGACGGCGCGTGGGGCATCATCCGGGTCCTGAAGGGTCAGGTCACCAGCGATCCCAATGATCCGAACTTCTTGCTTCCGCTGCCGGGTTCAACCCCGGGCAGTGCACCGGCTCTGCCGACCCAGACCGGCGGAGCGCCACCGCAGCCGTCATCGGCGGCAAATCCGTGCCCGGGGGACGCCACGCCACACGCAATCGCGGTGACCGCGGTGCGGGTCCCCAACGTCGACAACTCGATCCGCTACGCCTACGTCCCGACGGCGCGCGCCGGCGCTGTCCTGGCCGGCACCGTGAAGCCCGAACCGCTGGTACTGCACCTGTCGGCGCGCGACTGCGTCAGTGTCACCGTCACCAACCGCACGAAGGAACCAAAGATCTCCTTCCACCTGTCCGGCCTCGCCAATGACATCGCGTCCAGTGGCGTGGACGTCGGGTGGAACCCGGACACCTCGATCGCTGCCGACGCCAGTAGGACATTCACCTACTACGTGGACAACACCAAGGTGAGTGGCGGGAGCATCGCCGACATGACGAACGGCTTGGACAAGCGCGGGCTCTACGGCGCGTACACCGTGGTGCCTTTCGGGGCCACGATCCGGGACCCACTCACCGGGTCGGTGACCGATGTGGGCGCCTCGGTCGACGTGCAACCGCTGTACACGCCGGCCTATCGTGACTTCACCCTGGTCATGTCCGACGACGAGACGCAGCTCGGGGCCAACTTCATGCCCTACCCGGTGGACGCCGAAAAGGGCTTGTCGATCAGGGTGAATTACCAGCAGGCACCACGCGATGACACCCGCTCGGATGCCTACAGTTCGTCGGTCTTGGGAGATCCGGCAACGCCGATTCTCTCGGCGTATGCAGGTGATGCGGTGACCGTGCACGTCCTGGTCGCTCCGGGCAGCGAACAGATGCACGCCATCAACCTGGGCGGGTTGTCCTTCTCGCTCGACCCGAACATCCCGAATGCGGACTCCGCAGAGACGGCCGGCGTCGGACCATGGGAGATGTTGACGGCCGCCGTCACCGGGGGAGCCGGCGGGGCGACACAGCAACCAGGCGACTACTTCTACGGTGACATGCGCCGCGTATTCAGCAAGGCCGGGATGTGGGGCCTGCAGCGCGTGCTGCCGGTGCCCGCCGCCTGCCCGTCGGCCGGTGCAGGGCTGCAGTGCCTGCCGCCGCCGCCGTGAGGGGAACCGCGCCGCTAGGGGGGCAGGCGGCGAGCGGACCACGCTCGGCCACCCGGCTCATGTTGGCCCTGCTCGGCGTGGGGACGGTCGTGTCACTGGGTGTGGCGATCTGGGTTTCGAACACCGGGCCGGTCGCGGCCTCGACCAAGACCTCGACCGGGCCCGCACCGGCCGTGGCCGCCGCCGCGGCCACGGCCGCACGGCAGGTGCGAACGAGCACGCTGCACGGCAGCCAGGCCGGATACGACGCCGTGGTACTGCTCACCCAGACCGATGCGGGCTCGAAGACGGTCAGCACGCTCGACGTCCGACTGAGCACCCAGGCCACGCCAGCCTCTGCCCCGACAGCCGAGGCTCGCTTGGTCGGCGTGGATCACAGCGCGCACACTGTCGCCTTGACCATCATTGGAGCCGGCCACTGGTCCTCCGGCCAGTTCACACTGCCCGCCGGGCGTTACGCGCTCACCGTGAGCTTCGACCGCAACGGCGGACCGATACGCGTTCCGATGACCGCGGTGCTGACCTGATGCGAATTCGTCGGGTACTGGCACGGTCGGCGCTGCTGGCGTTCGTCTTTGTCCTGACTCTCATCGGATTGACCGGAACGGCATCGGCCCACGCGCAACTCCAGGCGAGCGATCCGCACGCGAACGACGTGCTGCAGAACGCGCCGCAGTGGGTGACGCTGACCTTCGGCGAACCCGTGGAGGTGGCTGACAATGCCATCGAGGTGTTCGACGATCACCTCAAACGTGTCGATGAAACAACGGTGTCCCGCGTCGCCAGCGACGTGAACAAGGTCCGGGTCCGCCTGCCTGCCGGCCTGCGGGTCGGTACCTACACCGTGAGTTGGCACGTCAGCTCCGCCGACACCCATCCCGTCTCTGGCACGTTCCGGTTCTCCGTCGGCGCACCGAGCCAGGTGAGCGGCAAGGTTCCGGTGTTCGGGCGCAACAATTCAGCCGGAGCCCTGCTCGGCATCGTTCGGGTGCTCGGCTACGCCGGCCTGATCCTCGGGCCCGGTGCCCTGCTCGTCACCCTGGCGCTGTGGCCGGCCGGCCTGACCCTGCCCCGGACCCGGCGCATTCTCTATCTCGGTCTGACGCTGCTCGGGACCAGCGCAATCGGCTCGATGTTTCTCGAAGGCGTCTGGGCCAGCGGCGAGCCGCTCAGGGCGATCTGGGTGGCGCCGGGCTCGCTGGACAGCCACTCCCGCAAGTTCGACACGCTGTACGCGTTTCGGTCCTACCTGCTCGTGCTATTCGGGGTGCTGTTGGTGACGGCCTTGTCGACCCAGACGAGAATCGCCGAACGCGTGGCCGCCACGTCGCGACGCAAGCCTCGCGGTGTCAGCCCGGCGGTGCGGCCGCCTGTGCCGCACGGACTCACGCTCGCGGTGCTGACGGTGAGCACGTTGTTGCTGATGGCGACGTGGACCCTGGCCGGCCATTCGGCCACCGGCATCCAAACGCCGTGGGCAATCGCCGCGAACATGCTGCATCTCGCGGCTATGGCGGTGTGGCTCGGGGGGCTCGTCGTGGTGTCGGTGAGCCTGCGCCCGGCGGAACGGGCAGCTGACCTCGCCGCAGTACTACCGAGGTTCTCGCGGGTGGCGTTTACCTGCGTCATGGTTCTGGTGGCCACCGGGTCCTATCAAGCCTGGCGCGAGGTCGGGACGATCGCTGCGCTGTACCGCACGACATTCGGCCGCGTCCTCCTGGTCAAGATCGTCGCTGTGATCGTCGTTGTCGCACTGGGTGGGGTGGCCCGACGGTGGGTCCAGCGCCACCTCAACGGCTCGACATCGCAATTCATGTCCCCGTTGCCGGCAACCGGAGCGACGGGAGCACGGCCGCTACGGCGCGCGGGCGGCACGGCTGTGCTGGAGCGTCAGCCAGTCGCCGCGCCGTCGGATGCCCGGAATCCGGTGCGTGGGCTACAGCGCGGCGTCCTGATGGAACTGGGCATCGGGCTCCTCGTGCTGGCTTTGACCGCGGCGCTCGTCGTGACCGTCCCAGCCCGCCAGTCCTACCTTCGGCCGTTCACCCGCACCTTGACCACGACGGGTCTGCAGGTGTCGGTGCGGATCGACGCACCGCGTACTGGTGACACGCTGCTGCGCATGACTGCGCGGTCGGCCGACGGTAAGCCGGTGCCCGTCACCGGTATGCGCGCCACGATGGCGCTGCCGAAGGCTGGCCTGGGCCCGCTGCCGCTCCGGCTGCCCAACGCCGCGGGCTCGGCGGTCAGCGGAAGTGAGAAGGTCGGGTTGACGTTCCCCCGCCGTGGCAACTGGGTCATCTCACTCACCGTGCAGACGTCACCGTTCGACGCCACGGCATTCTCGATCACGGTTCCGGTCACGTAGCCGATCGGGAGGATGCACCGGGCGTTGTTCCCATCGCGTTCCAGGGGACCTCAGCTGGCGGTTTGCGCCGGTGAACGATCCGTCGGCACTCCGTGCAACTCACGGTTCAGTTCCCGCACCAGGTCGCGTATGCCGAGCGGGCCCGGGGAAACCCGTCGAGCTCCCACCCTGCTAGGCGAGACATGGTCGACGATTGTGATCCCGTGCCGATGGGCCAATGCGTGTGCCGCTCGGTACGCCTCCTGCGCCTCCATGTGGTGGCCCGCGTCCGCGGCGACGTGCGCGATCAGCTCCAGCAGACTGACCCGGCGGGTGGCCTCCGTGAGCGCGGCTGCGACTGTCTGTTCCGTGAGTGCCGATGATTCCTCGAGGACCAGCCGTCTGAGTGCGCGAGTCTGAGGGGCGGGTTCCACCCCCAGTTCCTCGGCCAGCGCCGTCCGGCAACAGTCGTAGGCCACCATCGCGCTGTGGACCTCGCCGGTGCCGCCGTGCGATCTGATCAGCGCCCGGTACGCGCGTTCTGAGAAGGGGTCGATAGATATGGCGCGCTGGGCAAAGTCCACGCCGTCGACGTAATGCTGCAGGTGCACCGACGCGTCCGCGGCGTTCAGCAGAAGCTGCAGACGCTGCTCGCGCAATGCCGAGCGTTGCACGTCGAGGATGTCCAGACTCGGGTCGTGCGCGCCGAGATCGCCGACATAGAGGCTCTCGGCCTCCTGCGCGAGGGCGAGCACTCCCGCCCAGCGCTGTTGGCCGAATTGTGTGCGGCAGTCGCCGGCGAGCCGGGCGAACGTCACGACGTCGACGAGAGCTGGACCGAGCGACATGCCTTCAGGCTGACGAATGATGCAGTCTGAGCGCAGCACCCGGCGGATCTGGCACAGCGCGGTACGCAGGCTGGCTGAGCCTTTGGCGCGGTCGACCCTGGGCCAGAGTGCTTCAAGAATGGTGTCTACCGGAACCGGCCTCGCACCGTTCACCGCGAGTAGCCGCAGCAAGTCTGCCGTCTTGCCGGTGGACCATTCGTGTGGTTCGACGTCCGTGCCGTCAGCGCGACGCACGCGCAACGGACCAAACAGCCGGATCTCGACTTCGGTGGAAGTCATATGCCCCTACGCCCCCGGGGCTCGCGTGCCCGGCGCCCCCATTGACGCCGAGCGCGCAAGCCACCCCTACGCGGAACTATGTCGGAGGGCAGTGAGCTCGGCCATACCCAAACGGTGGGTGCCGCCTACCACCCCAATGTTGGGGTGGGTAGGTGCCCAAAAGGGATATGAAGTACTTCCTGTGAATCATCGGCCGTCCCTTTTGATGGTCGTTTGACGCCGCTGCGGACGCTGAGGTCGAGCCCCATGTCTGGGGCGCTGTCTAGGGGGACGGGGCGCGTCATGAGCAAAGCACTATCGGCCAGGACCAAGCGGGTTCGCAGAGCAGCTCGCAAAGCGACGGCAGCATTGACGGTGATGTTGTTGGCCACAGGGTTGGCCGCAGTCGCCGTAACGAGCGCCCAAGCGGCGCCAGGGCCGGTCGGGAACGGGTTTACCGTTACCGCAGGCGACCTGTCCTTCATCCTGAAGCAGATCAAGATCGCCGAGGCTCACGCGGCTACGCTCACGCCGGCCAATCCGTGCGGCACCCTGGTCGGGCCCGGGCCCAACCAGATCCCCGACGCGCTCACCGCCTACGGTCTGCGCACCGTCGACGGTTCGTGCAACAACTTGTTGCCCGGCCGCGAGAAGTTCGCAGCCGCGGACGTGCCCTTCCCTCGGTTGACCAACCCCGTGTTCAGGGCGGCCGAGGGCCGTCCCGCGGACTTCTTCGGCCCCGGTGATCCCGGCTCTGCGTCCTCCAGCTATGCACAGAAGAAGGGCAGCGTCTTCGACTCGCAGCCTCGTGTCATCAGCAACCTGATCGTGGACCAGACCTCGACCAACCCGGCCGCGATCGCGGCTGCCCACTCGCCGGTCCGCTCCCAGGACCACACGCCGAGCGCGGTCCCGTGCACGACTGACCCAGTCGGCCCCACACCTGGGCCTGCCGCTCCCGGAATCCCGGCGGGCTGCACGCCGGCCCACCAGACCCTGTTCATCCCAAACGTGACCACCGACGTCGGCCTGTCGCCGCCGTACAACTCGCTGTTCACCTTCTTCGGCCAGTTCTTCGACCACGGGGTGGACCAGACCGTCAAGAGCGGTGGCACCGTCTTCGTACCGCTGCAGGCTGACGACCCGCTGATCGCCGGCCCGGACCACATCTTCGGCAACGCCGACGATCTGCCGACGAGCCTGCGCTTCATGGTGCTGACCCGGGCGCAGAACCAGCCCGGCCCGGACGGCATCCTGGGCGACGACCCGGCGACGCCCGCTGTGGACGAAAGCGCTGATGACATCCAGAACGCCAACAACACCGACAGTCCGTGGGTGGACCAGAGCCAGACCTACACCTCGCACGCCTCACACCAGGTGTTCCTTCGTGAGTACGTGATGAATTCCAGCAACGCCCCGGTCTCGACCGGCAAACTGCTCGGCGGACTGCCGGCCGGTCAGACGTACCTCAACTCGCCGGACGGCACAGACGGCATCGGCACCTGGGCTGCAGTCAAGAAGCAGGCCGCGGAGAAGCTCGGTCTGAAGCTCGTGGACACCGACGTGACGAACATCCCGATGCTCGCCGCGGACCCGTACGGCAAGTTCATCCCGGCCGCGAACGGTCTGCCGCAGTACGTGACCAAGACCGGCCTGGTCGCGGGTAACCTGGCCAACCCGGTCCCGGTCCCCGCGAACGTCCTGCACTTCGACACCCCGTTCCTGACGGACATCGCGCACAACGCGGACCCCGGCACCGTCGGTCCGTGTTCAACCACCGGCAATGCCGCTGGCTGCCTCGAGCCCGACGCAGACAACACTCCGTCGGCCGACTTCGCGAGCCAGCCTGCCGGCACCTACGACGACGAGATGCTCAACGCTCACTTCTCCTGTGGCGACGGTCGCTGCAACGAGAACATCGCGCTCAGCACGATCCACCAGATCTTCCACTCGGAGCACGACCGGCTGGTCGACGACATCAAGAACACGTTGCTCACCGACGCGTCGGCGACCGGCACTGCGGCGCTGCCCGAGTGGCAGCTGCCGACCGCGACCAACCCAGCCGGTTGGAACGGTGAGCGGCTCTTCCAGGCAGCTCGCTACGTCACCGAGATGGAGTACCAGCACCTGGTGTTCGAAGAGTTTGCCCGCAAGGTGCAGCCGGCCGTCCGGCCGTTCCACGTGTACTCCCCGGACATCAACCCGGCCATCAAGGCCGAGTTCGCGCACGCGGTGTACCGCTTCGGTCACTCCATGCTCGACGACACGGTGGCCCGCACGAACATCGATGGCAGCGACAACTCACTGCCGCTGCTCGACGCGTTCCTGAACCCGCCCGCGTTCTTCAGCGGCGGCTCGGCCGGCGTACTCACGCCTCAACAGGCCGCAGGAAGCGTTGTGATGGGGTCTTCCGACCAGACCGGCAACGAGCTCGACGAGTTCGTCACCGAGACGCTGCGTAACAACCTGCTGGGTCTGCCGCTGGACCTGCCGGTGCTGAACATGGCCCGGGCCCGGGACGCAGGCGTTCCGCCACTGAACGAGGTGCGCCGGCAGATCTTCGCCCAGACCAACGACGGCCAACTGGCGCCCTACACCAGCTGGAGCGACTTCGGTCAACACCTCAAGCACCCCGAGTCGCTGATCAACTTTGTCGCGGCGTACGGCCTGCACCCGAGCATCACCAGCGAAACCACGCTGGCGGGCAAGCGGGCGGCCGCCACGGCGATCGTCAACCCTGACCCGAACGCGACGACGCCGATCCCGGCCGATGCCGCGGCGTTCATGTTCAGCACGGGCGCGTGGGCAAGTGACGCCAATGGCGTGACCAACACGGGCCTGGACAACGTCGACCTGTGGATGGGTGGCCTGGCAGAGGTCACCAACCTGTTCGGCGGCCTGCTGGGCAGCACGTTTAACTACGTCTTCCAGAACCAGCTGGAGAACCTGCAGGACGGCGACCGGCTGTACTACCTCAACCGCACCCAGGGCATGAACCTGCGCACCCAGCTCGAGGGCAACTCCTTCGCCGAGCTGATCCAGCGCAACACCGACGGTACGAACACGTTGAAGGCTGACGCGTTCGCCACCGCCGACTGCAAGTTCCAGCTGGGCAACATCACTGGGCCGTACTCAGGTGGTACGACCCTGTCCCAGTCCGCCACGCCGCCCCTCGCGCCACTCACCGGTGCCGGGACGGTCAACGACGACCCGTCGACGACGAACTGCGACGAGAACCAGTTGTTGCTGCAGCAGCCCGACGGCACGATCCAGTACCGCCAGTTCAACAACATCAACCCGTCCGGGATCAACGGGCAGTCGGTCTACCAAGGGACGAACGGTAACGACAAGGTGTTCGGCGGCAACGACAACGACACCTTCTGGGGTGGCCTGGGCAACGACCGCATCGAAGGTAACGGCGGCGACGACGTGGCCCTCGGTGGCCTGGGCAACGACATCATCACCGACCTCTCCGGTGCCGATGTGCTCAAGGGCGGCCCCGGTAACGACGCCATCGACGGTGGAATCGGCAACGACATCCTTCTGGGTGGCGACGGCTCCGACTTCATCAACGGTGGGGCCAACGACAACGAGACGTTCGCCGGTCCCGGCAACGACTACATCATCGCCGGCCAAGGAGCCGACACGGTATTCGGTGACGGCGGCGACGACTGGATCCAGGGCGGCACCGGGCAAGACCTGCTCCAGGGTGACCACGGGGCGCCGTTCTTCGACGACCCGGCTGAGCCGGCTCCCGGGAACGACATCTTCATCGGCCAGCCTGGCGAGAACGACTACGACGCTGAGGGTGGCGACGACATCATGGCGCAGAACGCGGCCATCGACCGCAACGCGGGCGCTGGCGGCTTCGACTGGGCCATCCACCAGTACAACACCGTGCCAGCTGTCGACGACATGATGATCAACAACAACCTGGGCGGCCTGCCCATCCAGATCGTCGTCAACCGCGACCGCTGGCAAGAGACCGAGGCTGACTCGGGCGGTTCGTTCAACGACAACATCAAGGGAACCGATGGCGTGCTCTCCACCCCGCGGCTCATCGGCGGTGGCGGCTTCACCGGTTGCGACGCGCTCGACCACGCCGGTGTGGCCCGGATCACGGGTCTCGCCGACCTGCTCCCACCCGAGTCCGCATGGCTCGGCACGGCCGCAGAGACCGCGTCACTGTCTGCCTCGAAGTTCTGCCCGCTCACCGGCAAGGTCTGGGGTGAAGGCGACATCCTGCTCGGCGGTCCGGGCAACGACACCTTCACCGGCCGCACCGGCGACGAGGTCATCGACGGAGACAAGGAACTGCGCGTCGCAATCAGCGTCACCGATGGCGCCGGCCATGAGCTCGGCCGTACCGACCTGATGGAGCACGCCGCCACCAGCGGTAACTTCGGTCCCGGTAGCACGCCCACGATGACCCTGCAGGCAGCGGTATTCGCCGGCATCGTCGACCCGGGCAACCTGGTCAACGTCCGGGAGATCGTGAACCAGGTCACCGCCCCCGGCAACTGCAGCGTGGCTGTGCCGGTCAACTGCGACACGTCGGTCTACACCGGGCCCCGCTCGCAGTACACGATCACGAGTAACGCGAACGGTTCGACCACCGTGGTCGATACGACCACGGTTACTCCTGCAGTGGCCGGTGTGGTCGTCAAGGGCGACGGCACTGACACGCTGTGGAACGTGGAGCGGTTGCAGTTCCTCGGCGACACTCCGAACACGTTCGTCTTGCTCGGGGTGCCATCGGCTCCGACCAACGTGACCGCGCTTCGGGGCAACGCCTCCGCCACCGTCTCGTGGACGGCTCCGGCCTCCATCGGAGGTTCGCCGATCAGCAGCTACACGATCGACATCCGCAACGGGACCACCGTCGTAGGCAACGTCACCGGCCTTGCCCCCACCCCGACCAGCACGGTCGTCTCGGGGCTGGCCAACGGAACCGCATACAACTTCGTGGTGCGGGCGCTCAACGCCGCAGGCGCGAGCGTTGACTCGGTTCCGTCGAACACAGTGGTGCCGGCGACAACGCCTAGCGCTCCGACCATCGGTGCGGTCAACCCGGCCAGTGGCCAGGCGACAGTGAACTGGACGGCTCCGGCCAGCAATGGCGGAGCGCCGATCACCGGTTACGAGGTTCGCGTCGTCGACGCGAGCAACCTACAGGTGGGCGGCCTGCGTCCCGCCGGTGCCGCGGCGACCAACCTGGTCGTCACCGGACTGACCAACGGGAATGCATACCGGTTCCAAGTTCACGCGCTGAATGTGGTCGGAGCAGGTCCGTACTCGGCCCTCTCTGCCGCAGTCACGCCGGCCGCAGTGGACGTCACTCCGCCGACGGTGACCGCCCGTACGCCCGCCATCAACGCCGCGGGTGTGCTCCAGGCGACGAACGTCACCGCCACGTTCAGCGAGGCCGTGCAACCAGCAACGGTCACGGGGACGTCGGTCACCCTGCGGGTGGGCACGCTTGCTACCGGTGCTCTGGTCCCCGCGGTCGTCACCTACAACGCGACCACTCGCGTGGTGACGTTGAACCCCAACGCCAACCTGGCTCTGGGGACGACGTACACCGTGAGGCTCACCAATGCGATCCGGGATCTGGCGGGTAACCCGCTGGCTGCGGTGACCTGGAGCTTCACCACGATTACGGCGCTGGTGATCACCGCGCGGACACCGGCCGCCAACGCGGTCAACGTGTCCCGCACGGCGAACATCACCTTCACCACCAACCGGGCGATACTTCCGGCCACGTTCGTTGCCGGACGGGTTCGGTTGGTTCGCACGCTCACCGGAACGGTGGTGTCCGCGGTCGTGTCACTGAGCGGGACGACAGTGACGATCAACCCGAACGCGTCGCTGTTGGCGCTGCAGCAGTACCGGGTTGACGTGTTGGCGGGGCTGACCGACGCGGCCGGCGTCCCGCTGGCAGCGACGGCCTGGTTGTTCAGGGCCGCCTAGATCCGCGGTGACACGAGGTCCCGGATCCTCCGTGCTGAGGCTCCGGGACCTCGTGTTCCGCGTCACGTCCGTTGGTCCGGCTCGTCGATTCATCGACGATCACCGGGCCATCGAGCGGCGGAAGCCGCCTCCGGTCGGTGAGGCGCTACCGCTCGACGGACGCCGCGGAGTTCCCCCAACCCCACTCCGCGGCGTTCGTTGTCGCAGTTGCCCCACCCGTGACCTCGCAATGAGGTCGCGGGTGTGGCGCGTGTGGCTTGGCGTTATGTCAGCCCGATCCACGACGGCCGGCTGCGCGGATATCAGCCGGCAGCGGCGCGCAGACCTGCGTTGGTGCGGGCCAGCTGATCAACGGTGTGCAGTTCGAGCTGCGTGACCTGCGCCGCGTCGAGTACGTCGCACACCCAGTCCCAGTGCATGGCGATCTGATCACCGCTCGACACCGGCGCTACCAGGCCGTCACGGGTCGTTTCGACGGGGAGCAAGGTGCGTCCCTCGACCGACCAGGCCGCGGACTGCTCCTGCAGCGGGCCCAGTTCGAGCAGGCCATCGGTCAGGACGAGAGGCCGGGACTGCACCCGCACCCGTTCACCCTCGACAGCGATCACCTCGCCCCATCGGATCCGGCATTGCTCCAGCACAGACAGCGCGACCTCGCCGGTGCCGCGGCGCAACAGCCCCACCCAGGGATAGACGGCGAAGACCTGGAAGCCGTGGTGCGGCGGCCCGGGTACCCAGCTGGCACCGGCCTGGTCGCCGAAGCGCTCCTGCAGGGTGGCGACCAACAACCGTTGATCGACATGGTCGAGCAGTGCATTGCCGATCCAATATGCCTCGACCACACGCGTGTCCAACGGATCGGCGATACCGGCCGCCGCGGCGATGATCTCGAGGTATGCCCAGGCCCCCTCGAATTGTCTCGCGTGTTCGGCGATCTGGGAGTGCGCGGCGGCCGAGCCCCGGCGCAGTAGGACCGACGCGTCGTCCGGGCCGCAGTAGCCCAGCTCGTTCGGTGGGTAGGCATAACGCGCGAACAGCGTCGTGCCCGACTCAGTCACTCAGCCGACCCTCGGCCATTGCTCGCCCGACGCGCGGTCGGCACGGTCAGCGTCCTCGCTGGCGCGGCCCATCATCTCCAGGCCGCTCATCGCCTTCTGGGCGGCGGCCTGGTCGATGCGCTGCACGACGAAGCCCATGTGCAGCAGCACCCAGTCCCCGGGACGGATTGCGGCCTGGTCAGCGTCCTCGAGCATACCGAGGTTGACCTTGCGCCGGGCGCCGACGACGTCGACCCAGACCAACTGGTTGTGGTACCCCTCCACCATCTCGACGACCTGACCGGGTATTCCAAGGCACATGTCAGGACTCCTGGCTGCCGGCGCCGACGGATTGCTCGTCGAGCAGGTCGCCGAGCAGTTCCCTGATCGTAGTGATCGCGACGTCGACCGCCAAGGTGACGGGAACAGTCAGGCCCATGTTCTCCCCGACGTCGAGTGGCTGGCAGCCGACGACGAGCGTGTGCGGAAGTTCACCGCCCAGGGTGCCCAGATTGGCAAGCACCGCAACGGGATCCATCCCGTGGGCATCCAGGGGACCGCTGCCGAGATCGTCCGCGCCGACCTCGAGCACGGTGATGTCGCCCGGCTGACCGTCGCCCGGCATGGCGTCGACGATCACCAGCGCGTCGTAGCCTTCGAGCAGGTCGTAGGCCAGGTGCATCCCGCGGATGCCGTAGTCGACGACCCGGACGCCCTCGGGCAGAGGTTGCCCGGCCAGGCGCCGGGCAACCTCTGAGCCGAAGCCGTCGTCGCCTAGGAAGATGTTGCCTATCCCGGCGACGAGGACCCGTGCCGTCACCTAGCGCTGGTCCTGGCTCTTGTCCTCGCCGCGTCCGGTTCCTGACGTGTGGGACGGGCCTACCATGTCCGGATCCAGATCGGTCTCGGGCATGCCGCTGGCGGGCTGTTCGTCCGACGGCGAGGCCTCGGCACCGCGCGGGGTGTCTTCCTTCGGTGTGGACTTCAGGTCCGAGTTCTCGACCGGTCCGGTGGCCCCGCCGACGTTGGCGCCGTCCTTATGGGTGTCCCCTTCGTCGACGTCGGCTGCCTTCTGGCGGTCGTCGTAGGGCGGGAGCGGCCGATCGGTGGTGTCGCCGCCTTGGATGTCGTTCGATTCGGTCATCTCGTGATCCTTTCTGCCTGTGCCGGATTGTCAGCCGCCGCCGTCACCCGAGGGCAGGTCGGGCGCGTCAGGGTGGTTCGCCCCTTGAGCGTCGACTGACGAGTCGCTGTCCTCGTCGGAGGTACCTGCTGGCCGGTCGGCTGGCCCTCCGGCCGGCTCATCGGACCCGGTGTCTCGCGTCCCCGGCGCGCCGCGCTCCTCCTGCGGCTCCTCTTCGAGATGCGCGCCTGGCGTTTCACTCATCGTTGCTCCTTTCCGAACAATGTGACTGGCACGTTGCTTACATGCCGCGGATCTTCATGTAGCGCCGGATGTCTGGGATCGAGCGCAGCCCGACGTACAGGCCCACCAGCACCAGGAGTGCGATGAGAAGCAGCGCGATCATTCCTACGATCTCCACGGTCGACTTTCCTCTCTGTCGTGCGACGTCGCGTCCGCCACCGCTGACGGGGCCAGCGGTTCCAGCTCCTCGGGCGCGAAATACAAGAAGCGGCCGTACCACTCGTGCAGGTCCGCCGCCGGATCGTCGACCAGCACTACAGCGACATGGATCTCGCCGTCGACGTCGGAATGCACGGCAGAAACGCGCGCCGTCATTCCGGCGAAGAAAAGATCCTGAGCGTCGGCCCGCCGGGAGGGATGCACCGTGACCAAGCTCCCCCGGGATACCGCGACCCCGTCAATCAACACGCTGTCGATGTCAGGATTCACGCTCGCGTCCTGCTCCGGGTCCCACCACGGGACGTCCTCGGAACCGAACGTAGGCGGATCGGCATTGCGCAGGTCTGTGACGTGGCGGCCCGCCTCGGCCAAGCCGGGCCAGTCGCGAGCCTCACGTAGGCCTGGCCACTCGGGAGCGCCGGGAACTTCGGCGGTCATCGCGGCGTGCGGATCACGCAGGATGCCGTGCAACTGCGCCAACGCCTCGGGCGTCATCGAGTCGCAGCGGTCGATGATCTCGGCGGCGCGCGGGTCGGTCGCGCGCGCCTGGGCCTTCTCCTCGTCGGTGAGGGTCATGACTCGCAAGGTGAGGATCTCGTCGATCTCGGTGGAGTCGAACAAGGCCCCGGCGCTCTCGCCAGCCACCTCGGGATAGTCATACAGGATGATCGGCGAGATCAGCACGATGTCGGTGTCGCCTGGTGCGCCGGTGAGCACCGGCCAGCAGCGCCGCTGCGTGCAGGCGGCCACTGCACCGACCGCGTCGTCAGGTGGCTCGAGCAGCGAGACGAACTCGGCGTGCTCGGCCCGCACCAGCAGGTGCGCGCCGATCAGCGAGACCTGGATCGCCTCGTCCTTGTCGTTGACCGGTGCGGCGAGGTTGTCGATCTGGACGCTCAGCTGAAGCAGGCCGTCGAGCGGGCTGGCGGCCAGCGAGACCGCTGCCTCGAGCGGACGCCGGCGCCGGATGATGCGGCCTATCGTCACGCCGTCGTCGTCGACGAGCATCTCCGTATCGGCGCCCCCGGGCACGTTCACCGGCAGGGCGCGGCCCTCGTCGGCCAGCTCACCGAGCGCGCAACTCTCGAGTTCGACCTCCTGCTCGATCGCCTCGTCCCAGCTCAGCCAGGTGCGCGCACCGGCAGTCAGCTGCTCGACCGGTTCGAAGTGGGTTGGGTCGTCGGTGGCCTGCTCGACGCACCGTCGCTGCAACTGCAGGAAGCGCAGGTGAACCGTGACCCGGCCGCCGGCCCGGTCGCGCAACAAGCACTGCGCCGACATGGTGGATTCCTCGCCGAGGCTGGATTCGGCGGCGCCGAGCGGACCCAGCACGCCGAACTGCCAACGCACCCGGTTCTTGCTCGAGGTGGACCGGTAGGGATAGAGCAGGTAGCCCTCAAAGAGAACGGCGTCGGCGACCGCACGGGCCAGCTTCAGGCTCATGTGATCACCTTCGACTTGGCCAGCAGTGATTCGACGGCTTCTTCCCAGGACGTCATACCTCGCACGGCCTTGTAGTGCGCAAGCGACTCCATCGTGTCGCGGCTCAGGCGCAGCCAGCCGCTGTTGGGGAAGTAGTGCTCGATCATGTCGCGCCACACCGAGACCGGGATCTCGATCCGCGACTCGCAGTCCCACGGCACCTGCTCGACGCCGAAACCGTTCAGGCCGCGGGTGAACACGGTCCCGGAGAACAGGAACACGACGGGGATGCTGTTGTTGTCGAGGGCGTGCAGGTACTTCGACCAGGTGACCTCGAAGTCGTAGGTGCACGGCATAGGCAGGTCGACCTCGGTGATGCCCGTGAAGCCCTGCACCATCGTGCTGGTCTGCATCCACATGAACGGCTTGAGCGTGTCGAACCACCGGTCGCGGGTCCCGAACATGTCGAGCAA
Source organism: Actinomycetota bacterium (assembly GCA_030853345.1). Lineage (GTDB taxonomy): Bacteria > Actinomycetota > Actinomycetes > Mycobacteriales > Jatrophihabitantaceae > QHCC01. Next base: position 29,225 of record JALYVG010000209.1, read on the forward strand.
CCCGCTCTCCTCGTCGGCGGTGTACTTGCGACGCTGCGGCTCGATGCGCACCTGGCAGCGCAGGGCGATGGCATGGATGGTCTCGCCGGTGCTCTCGTCGATACGCAGCCGGGCGGTCAGCTGGGGCGCGGCCGCGTAACTCTCGGCGAAGACGTCGGCGACGGTGAACGTCAGGTTGGTCATGAGGAGAACCCGTCAGAGGCCGGCGGGGCCGGCCGGCTGCGCTCGGACACCATCGCGAAGAAGGCATCCATCGCATCGTGCGCGTCCTGACCGCCGTCGAAGCCACGCCAGAGTTGGCGGAGCTGCCCGACGAGTTCGTAACAGGCGTCGATCGGCACGACATGGCAGGTGAAATCGCTCGATGCCTGCCCACGAGTGTGATCGGGCGCCCGGACCAGCAGTGCCTCGACGTCGGGCTCCAGCACGCCGAGCTGGGGATTGCCTGCCACCACCGAGGTCCACGCTTCCAGCGGCAGCTCGGACTCGGTGGCGCCGGCCGGACCTGGATAGAACGCAATGGTGCGCCCGAGCACCGAGTTGCGGAACAGGAACGCCAGTCCGACCGGGATCTCGAGTTCGTCCCATTGACCCGGCCCGAGAGAGAATTCCGGGAAGGACAGGTAGCGTTCCGGGACGGCCTTGTAGCGCTGCTCGGCTCCCTCGATGTCGAAGAGCAGGTAGCAGTTGCGGCAGGTGCACATCAACTGCCGACTCTCGAGGTTGACTACGTGCGAGTGGGTGTCTGCGATGGGTACGGCGCACATCTCGCATCGTTCCTCGGCGACCGGGGCCGGCCGGGTGCTGGTGACGCGCCGTAGTGCAGCCAATGGCTGGGCCTTGCGCCCCCCCGGGTTGGTCATAGTCGTCATGCGGTGACTGACGTCGGAACGGCTACCGAGACGACCCCTCCTGTCGTCAACAGCGGCAAGGGCTGCAGATGTAGCTTCTCGTCGTCGAGACTGGCACCGGCTCGGCGGACGTCGTAGTGGCCGTGGCACCGCGGGCAGGTCAGGACGGCGTCGTTGGCCGAACCGCCGAGGCGACGGGCGACGGTCGCGCCGACCATGCTCTTGACGCACTCGGGACACATATCGCGGAAGGCGAACAGGTCGTTGCCGACCCGGCAGGCGATGACGGGGGTGCCGGCCACCTCGAGTGTCGCGACCCTTCCCGTCGCCAGCTCGGACAGCTCGGCCACGGCCTCCCACGAGGCACCGTGGACGGGGTCCGGCTCGGTGATGCGTGACCTGAGAGAGTCGATCGAGATCAACGAGCCCTTGGCGGCCGCCGCTGCGGTGTCGTCGTTGGTCTGGACCTCGATTGCCACCACTTCGGGCGCCGCCGCCTCGACGGCGCCCTCGACGGCCAGCGTCAAGGTCACCGAGGACGACGGGCAGCCGTCGCAACTGCCGAGCAAGCGCAGCCGGACGACCCCCTCGTCGCTGATGTCGATCAGTTCGACGTCGCCACCGTGCGATCCGAGGTAGGGGCGAACACTCTCGAGCGCCTTCTCGACCCGGGTGTGGATGTCGTAGGGGTGCAGGCCGTGCACGAGCAGCAGGCTCGACACCATGCTGTCGCCGGCCAACTCAGCCAGGGCAGCGTCGTCCAGCCGACCCATCTCGTGCATGATGTCGAGGATCCGCTCGATGCCGGCCCCGTACAGATCGGCCACGATCCGCACGAGCTCCTCGGCACGCTCCCGGGCTACGGCACCGCCGGAGGCACTGGCAGTGAGCAGCGCCTCGATCCGATCTCCCGCCGCCTGAATGTCAATCGGCGGGTGATCGGTCTGCTCGGGACTCACCACCTCTATTCGCCGGTAAGCGTCTGAGTGGGCGAGTGGACCTTGCGGACGTTCTTGCCTTCGCCGAGGTACATGTGCACGCCGCAGGGCAGGCACGGGTCGAAGCTGCGAACCGTACGCATGATGTCGATGCCCTTGAAGTGCTCGCGGTCGTTCTCCTCGAAGATCGGCTGACCCTGAACCGCGTCCTCGTACGGGCCGGGGGTGCCGTAGGAGTCACGCGGGTTCGCGTTCCACGGTGTCGGCGGGTACGGGTGGTAGTTCGCGATCTTGCCGTCGCGGATCACCATGTGGTGCGAGAGCACGCCACGCACGGCCTCGGTGAAGCCGCAGCCGATGCCCTCGTCCGGGACGGTGAACTTCTCCCACGTCTTGGTGTGGCCGGCCCGGATCTCCACCAACGCCTTCTCGGCGAAGTGCAGAGCACAGGCGGCCGCGTAGGCCTGGAAGTACGTACGTGCCCGGTTGCGCTCGATGGTGTTGCTCCACTGCGGGACCTTCCACTCGAACTCGACCGGCCCCTTGAGGGCGGTCTTCGGAAGGTTGATCTTGACGCTGGTTCCGGTGGCCTGCACGTAACCGATGTCCACCAGGCCGGCGAGCGCCGTGGACCACAGGCGGGCCAGCGGACCGCCGCCGGTGTCGAGGGCCAAGTAGTCCTTGCCGTCGTACCAGCGCGGCGACATGACCCAGCTGTACTTGTCGTCGAAGTCGCGCTTCTGCGGCTTGGGGTTGGTGTGCTGGTTCCAGGGGTGCCGGCGGTCGACCGGGTTGCCCAGGGGGTCGTTCTTGACGAACATCTCCTGGTCTTTCCAGTCGTCGTAGTACGACGAGCCGAGCAGGATCCGGATACCGAGGTTGATGTCGACCAGGTCGGTCGTGACCAGTTTGCCGTCGACGACGACGCCTGGGGTCACGAACATCTTGCGACCCCACTCGGTCATGTCCTTGTACTCGAAGTTGCAGAACTCCGGGTCCTGGAACGAGCCCCAACAGCCGAGCAGCGTGCGCCGCAGGCCGGACTGCTCGTAGCCGGGCAGCGCCTCGTACATGAAGTCGAAAAGGTCGTCGTGCATCGGGACGACCTTCTTCATGAACTCGATGTAGCGCATCAGCCGGATCATGTAGTCGGTCATCAACTGGATCGTCGCGACCGTGCCCACGCCGCCCGGGTAGAGCGTGGAGGGGTGGACGTGGCGGCCCTCCATCAGGCAGAACATCTCGCGGGTGTAGCGGCTGACCTGCAGCGCCTCACGGTAGAACTCGCCGGTGAACGGATTCAGCGAGCGCATGATGTCGCCGATCGTGCGGTAGCCGTGCTCGCCCGCGTGCGGCGCCTCGGCGGAGTTCGCCCGCTCGAGAACACCGGGGTTCGTCTCGGCGATCATCTTCTCGCAGTAGTCGACCCCGACCAGGTTCTCCTGGAAAATGTTGTGGTCGAACATGTACTCGGCCGCTTCGCCGAGGTTGACGATCCACTCACCGAGGTTCGGCGGCTTCACGCCATAGGCCATGTTCTGGCAGTAACAGGAGCAGGTGGCGTGGTTGTCACCACAGATGCCGCAGATGCGGCTGGTGATGAAGTGCGCGTCGCGGGGGTCCTTGCCCTTCATGAAGATCGAGTAGCCGCGGAAGATCGACGAGGTGCTGTGACACTCGACGACCTCCTTCTGCTTGAAGTCGATCTTCGTGTAGATGCCGAGACTGCCGACGATTCGGGTGATCGGGTCCCACGCCATCTCGACGAGGTCACCGTTGGAAGTCTTGCTGGTCGGGCTGGGGATCGTCGACGTCATCGCGTCGCCTTCCTGACGTGGCTGCGGTATCACGCTCGACGCGGCAGTGGTCTTGCGCGTCCGGGAGACCGGGGGAGGGTCCTAACTACCAAGTACGGGTGGCTCCGGTGGTCAACTGCCTACCGCTGTGGCGCCACTTGGGCTCCTTGTCGACCGTTCTCGTCGTGACCGTGCGCAGCCGGCGGATCGCAGCGCCGTACGCGCCGACGGCAGCCGTGGAGAACTTGCCGCCTGGCGGCTCGTCCATGAAGGGCATGAATTTGTCGGGGAAGCCGGGCATGGTGCAGCCGATGCAGATACCGCCCACGTTCGGACAGCCACCCATCCCGTTCATCCAGCCGCGCTTGGGGACATTGCACTTCACTACAGGTCCCCAGCAGCCGAGCTTGACGATGCACTTCGGCGAGCCGTACTCGGTGGCGAAGTCACCCTGCTCGTAGTACCCGGCCCGATCACACCCTTCGTGGACGGTGCGGCCGAAGAGCCAGGTGGGGCGCAGTGCATCGTCGAGCGGGATCATCGGCGCCTGGCCGGTGGCCATTTAGAGCAGGTAGGTCAGGGTCTCGGACAGGTTGTCGGGCTGGATCGGGCAGCCGGGGACACAGACGATCGGGATGCCTGCCTTGGACTTCCATTCCCAGCCGAGGTAGTCGGGCACGCCCATCGCCCCGGTGGGGTTGCCCGCCATCGCGTGGATGCCGCCGTAGGTTGCGCACGTGCCGACCGCGACGATCGCGGTGGCCTTGGGGGCGAGTCGGTCAAGCCACTCACTGGTCGTCATCGGCTGGCCAGTTGCGGGGTTGTTGCCGAAACCGCACCAGTAGCCCTCGTCATGCAGGTTCTCGTTCGGGATGGATCCTTCGACGACCAGCACGAACGGCTCGAGCTCACCGCGGTCGGCTTTGAAGAACCACTCCAGGAAGTCGTCGGCCCCACCATTGGGGCCACATTCGAAGTCGATCAGCGGCCAGTGCACGGCGATCTTGGGCAACCCGGGCAGGGCGCCAAGCGCGATTTCTTCGATGCTCGGCTGCGTGGCCGCGGTCAGCGCGACGGAATCGCCGTCGCAACTCAGTCCTGCGTTGATCCACAGCACGTGAATCAGGGTTTCCTCTGCCTTGATGGCTGCCTCGGTGAGCATTTTCCCCGCTGCTTCCCGGGAGTGGGTCCCTGACCACAGGAATCGCATCTCGATCCACTTGCGTGGCCTAAGTCACGTTCTACGCCCGCCTTGCGTGCAGTGTCAAGATCGTTGGGCGTGGCTGATCCGGCCGCGTGACGTGGGGGTTAAGCGGCCGATCACCTCGGGAAACATGCACGGACGTCCGACCACTTTTCGCGACCGTTGCGGCCGGGTGCGGAAGGCCTCTGCGGCGCTTCGTACGTCGCGCAAAGGGCGGCTGATTCGGCCCGGAGACGACACACTCACGCGGATCCCCGACCGGTTAGATTGATGATGGACTGTTCCGCGTCGTCGCAGTAGCGTCGCGATCACGTCGCATGTCTGTCGTGCTCTGTGCGGCGCTCGGTGCGGCCCCATCCCTCGGCGCGTGCGTGCACCGCCGACGACCCGTGGATCGGAGGGACAGACATGGGACGAATTCTGAGATTGGCGGCGCTGGCAGGCGTGGCTGTAGTGGCAGTGCGGTCATTGCCCGACATCCAGCGGTATATCAAGATGCGAGCGATGTGAGGATCGCCTGATGTGCCTGGGCCTCCCGGGCCGCGTTGTCGAGATCATCCCGGGCAGTGACGTCGCGCGCGTCGAGGTTGCCGGCGTCGTGCGCGACATCAACATTGCGCTGCTCGAAGGACCATTCGTGCCGGGCGACTACATCCTCATTCACAGCGGCTTTGCGTTGGAGAAAATGACCGCCGACGAGGCCGCCGGCGCCTTGGAGGTCTTCGCTGAGGACCGGCCGGCCAACCGGTAGCCAGCCGCGGAAGCACCCGGGTGTCGCCACGATCGTGGCGCCTGATGTGAAGAACGAGGGCGACCCGCACTGTTGCTTACGGCCTGCCGGTGTGCCCGTCCAGTCGGCTGAGGTGCCGGCCTCGCTCGGGTATGTCGTCGCCGAGGATCAGTGAAGACGGGGCGGCCGGAGTGGTGCCTGCAGCGTGCGCGGGACGCGGCGGCGACTCCGCCGCGCGGTCGGGTTCCCACCGGTGCGGATCGTCAGTCAGCGCCACGAGATAGGTCACCGTGCAGTCCAGCGCCCCGGCCAGCGCCGGCAGCTTGGCGACCTCCAGGCCCGCCCCGTGCTCGAGGCTGGACAGCGTCCGGTTCGTGGTGCGCAGGCCGTGCAGGCCCAGCCGGTCGACGACCTGCTTCTGGGTCAGACCCAATTCGAGGCGCCGCTGCCGCAACCGCTGGGTGATGCGCAATTGCTGGAGTGCGAGGGTGTCGACGTTGACGGTCATGGCGACTCCGATCCGGGCGAAGCCAGTATTACGCGATTCACGATTCCGTCAATCCTGGACTCGGATGGGTCACACGGTCAGCTAGGGGCGGCGCCCATGCCCATATCGGCCAGCGGATAGATGTCGTAACGGGCGAAGTTGAAGATCGGCGCCCGCGCGAGGACCCGCTCGAACTCCTCGTGCGAATCGACCTGATAGATCCAGGCACCGCCATGGGCTCCGACCACGTGATAACGCGCCAGCACCTTGCCTTCGGCCTCGAGCTTGGCACCGTAGGCCGCCATCCGGCCGACGGCCTGGGCCATTTCGCGCGACAGCAGCGACAGTTCCATCCGCCAGAGAACCAGGAACTTCATCACGGCCTCAGTGAGCGCTCGCCGCGGGCAGCGTGGACTGGGCCAGTCTGCCGCGCAGCCAGTCGCACCATTCGTCGACGCCCTCGCCGGTGCGGGCGCTGACGTCGATGGTGGTGACGGTGGGATTGATCTTGCGCAGGTTGGCGCGGAACAACTCGAGGTCGAAGTCCAGATGTGGCAGCAGGTCGATCTTGTTGATCGCGACCAGGTCGACGGAGCGGAACATCACCGGATACTTCAGGGGCTTCTCCTCGCCTTCGGTGATGGCGTACACCATCGCCCGGGCGTGCTCCCCGACGTCGAACTCCGCGGGGCATACCAGGTTGCCGACGTTCTCGATCAGGATGAGGTCCAGGTCGGCCAGGGGGAGGCGGGGCAGGGCCGAGCGCACCATGGGCGCGTCGAGATGGCACTCCCCGCCGAAACCGTTGCCGGTGTTCACCAGGGTTATCTCGGCACCGAACCCGGTGAGCTGGTCGGCGTCCAGGCTCGTCTCGATGTCGCCTTCGATGACACCTACGCGGATGGTGTCGGTGAGGCGGCGCAGGGTCTCGCGCAGGAGGGTGGTCTTGCCGGCGCCAGGGGAGGACATCAGGTTGACCGCGCAGACCTGGTGCCGGAGCAGGTCGGCTCGGTTGGCTGCGGCGGTGCGGTCGTTCTCGTCGAAGATCCGCTCGAGCACGTCGATCCGTTCGCGACCTGTCTGGTAGCCGGAGTGATCGCCTAGGTGCGCATCGTGCTCAGCGGGAGCGTGCTCGTGCGCATGCGGGTGATCGTGATCATGTACCGTGCCGTCGTCGTGCCGGTGAAAGCGACCCATGGCAGCTCAGACCTCCACTAGCTCTAGTGCGGTGACGACGAATTCCTGGCCGGTGATGACCTCGACGTCGGCGCCGTCGCAGGTGTTGCACAGCATGATCGGGTGATCACCAAGATCGCTTACCGCGTTGCAGCTGCGGCACTTGATTCGGGCCGGGATCTCCTCGAGCTCAAGGCGGGACCCGGCCAGCGGCGTGTCGGCGCAGGCGATGTTCCAGCAGTACACGAGCGTGTCCGGCACGACCTGGCGCAGCTGCCCCACCCGGATGTGGATCGTGTCGACCGGACGACCGCTGGCGCGGCGGGTCACGATCTCGGCGATGGATCCGCAGATCGACAGTTCGTGCACGTCGGCCCCCTCAGGTCGGTCCAGTCAACATCGTCTTGGGCTTCGGCGCGAGGCCTTGGTGCCCGTGAATCTCGACGCGCAGGTGCGGCGATGGGCCGAGCTGAGCCTCACGCTCAGCGTCAGGTCGGCGCCTAAGGTGGCTGCATGCGTGCGCTACCCGGTGATGACCTCGTACCGGACGCCTCCTGGGTGATCGATCGTTCGCTGGCGTTCGACGCCGGCCCGGCGCAACTGTGGCCCTGGCTGGTGCAGCTGGGCAAGGATCGCGCCGGCTGGTATCTGCCGCGCGGCATCGAACGTCTGCTGCCGGCCCGGCGGCGCGGCGCGCGAGCGATCCTGCCGCAGTTCCAGCACGTGTCCGTCGGCGATGACAGTCCCGATTGGGGACCCGGCCAACCGGTGTTCCGGCTGGCCGTCTTCGAGCCACCGCGGACTCTGGTCTACCTGTCGCTGCGCGATCGTGGCAACAACCACCGGTGGCCGGTCGACGGCCGGCGCGGTCCGGGCGTCCTGGCGCTCAGCTGGGCGCTGGTGCTCGAGAGTCGTGGCCCGGGGAGCACCCTGCACATCCGGTTGCGGGTCGCGCGCGCCGGACGGCGGTGGGGGCGCCAGATCGAGGTGGTGGGTGGTTTGTTCGACTGGCTGACCATCGCCGGGCTGCATCGCGGGCTGCGGGAACGCCTCGACGAGGAAGCAAGCGTAGCTGCGGCTGTTTTCACAGATTAACGGCGCATCTGCGGCGTCGCGGAGTAGTATCGCGCCGTGCCCACGTATCGCCTGCGCGAGGCGGCCGCCCTGCTCGGCGTCAGTGACGACACGGTGCGGCGCTGGGCCGACGGTGACCGCCTGCCGACCAGCGTCGACGATGCCGGCCGGCGGGTGGTCGACGGCGCAGAACTGGCCCAGTTCGCCGAAGCGAACGCCGCACCGATGCCCGAGATGGCCTCGATGCACCGCGAATCCGCACGCAACAGGTTCGTCGGGCTCGTCACCAAGGTCACCCGCGACACGGTGATGGCTCAGGTCGAGCTGCAGTGCGGACCGTACCGCGTGGTGTCGCTGATGAGTCGCGAGGCGGCCGACGACCTCGGCCTCGAACCCGGCGTGACCGCGGTCGCGGCCGTCAAGTCCACCAACGTCGTCATCGAAGTCCAAAAGCGGGTTTAGGAATGCCGCCATGGCTCGTCCGGATCAGCGCCCTGGTTGCGGCCGCGGGCGTTCTGGCCGGTTGCTCATCCTCGATCGACGCGAAGAAGGACGCCCAGAGCAGCCTCTCCGGATCGATCACTGTCTACGCCGCGGCATCGCTGACCGGGACGTTCCGGACGCTCGGCTCGCAGTTTGAGAAAGCCCACCCGGGGACGACAGTCAGGTTCAACTTCGGGCCAAGCTCCGCGCTGGCCACCCAGATCAACGAGGCCGCCCCGGCTGATGTTTTCGCCTCGGCCGCAGTGAAGAACATGGACTCGGTGGTGACGGCCGGCTCCGCGGGCCGACCGAGCACGTTTGCCAGGAACACGATGGAGATCGCCGCCGCGCCGGGCAACCCCGCGCACATCACGTCGGTGGCCGACCTGGCGAAGTCGTCGGTGAAGGTAGCCCTCTGCGATCCTGCCGTGCCCTGCGGAGCCGTCGCCGCGAAGGTGTTCGACAACGCCGGTGTCACGGTCAAACCGGTGACCAGTGCCGTGGACGTCAAGTCGACCCTGGCCACGATCGCCAGCGGTGAGGTCGACGCCGGTCTGGTTTACGTCACCGACGTCAAGGCGGCAGGCAGCAAGGTCGTCGGCGTCCCCATCCCGGATGCGATCAATGCGGTCACCGAGTACCCGATCGCCACGCTGACGCACGCCAAGAACCCCACGTTGGCCGCGGCGTTCGTGAGCTACGTCAGATCCACTGCGGGCCTGGCCGTCCTCACTGCAGCGGGCTTCGGCCGGCCGTGAGTCCGCGCCGACGGACGACCGGCCTCGGCACGCCCGCCGTGCTGGTCCCGCCGGCCGTCGTGGGTGTGGTATTTCTGCTGCTGCCCACCCTGGGCCTGCTGATCCGGGCACCGTGGAGTTCGTTGCGCCGCATCTACCAGCACACCGCCGTTGCCGACGCGCTGCAGATCTCGGTGCTGACCGCGATCGAGGCCACCGCCCTGTCGCTCGCGTTCGGGGTGCCGCTGGCGTGGGTGCTGGCCCGCGTGCGACTGCCGGGCATGGGCATCGTCCGTGGGATCGTCACGCTGCCGCTCGTGCTGCCTCCGGTGGTGGGCGGCGTCGCGCTGTTCCTGGCGCTGGGGGTGCACGGCTTCCTCGGGCGCTATTTCTACTCGTGGTTCGGGCTGAGCCTGCCCTTCACGCAGCACGGCATCGTGCTGGCCCAGACGTTTGTCGCGATGCCGTTCCTCGTGGTGACGGTCGAGGGCGCGTTCCGCACCGCCGACCGGGGGCTGGAGGAGGCGGCCGCCACGCTCGGCGCGGCCCGGCTGCGCATCTTCACCCGCGTGACGCTGCCGCTGGTCGTGCCGTCTCTCGTGGCCGGCGCGGTGCTGTGCTGGGCCCGGGCACTGGGCGAGTTCGGAGCGACGGTGCTCTTCGGCGGCAACCAGACGGGAACGACCCAGACGATGCCGACGCTGGTGCTGTCGGCTTTCCAGGACGAGCCCGAGAACGCGGTGGCGCTGAGCCTGCCGTTGATGTTGGTGGCCGTGGTGGTCCTTGCTGCGTTGCGGGACAACTGGCTGCGCCCGATCGCCAGCTCATGACGCTCGTCTTCGCGGCCGCGGTGGCGCGAGGCACGTTCATGCTGGACGTCTCGATCTCGGCGGCGCCGGGAGAGGTGCTGGCCGTTCTCGGCCCGAACGGCGCCGGCAAGTCCACCCTGTTGCGCGCCTCAGCCGGCCTGCTCGGCGTCGACTCCGGGTGCGTCGAACTCGACGGCACCGTGCTGGACGATCCGATCGCCGGGACGTTCCTCGTCCCCGAAGCGCGCCGGTTGGGCGTGGTGTTTCAGGACCATCGGCTGTTCCCGCACCTGCGCGTTCTGGACAACGTCGCGTTTGGTCTGCGATCAAGGGGTGTGCCGCGCGCCGAGGCGCGCGTGGCGAGCACGCGGTGGCTGCGCCGCCTGGGCATCGAGGACCTGGCCGGTCGCAGACCCGGCGGCCTGTCCGGCGGGCAGGCGCAGCGCGTCGCGTTGGCTCGAGCCCTGGCCTGCGAGCCGGCCGCACTGTTGCTCGACGAACCACTGGCGGCGCTGGACATCCAGACCCGGGCCGAAGTGCAGGGCGAGCTGCGCGAGCATCTGTCCGGGTTCGCCGGGCCGACGCTGCTCGTCACGCACGACCCGATCGAGGCGCTGCTGCTGGCCACCCGGATCGTGGTGCTCGAGCACGGTCGGGTGGCCCAGCAGGGCACGCCGGCGCAGATCACCAGCCGGCCCGCCACTCCCTACGTCGCTCGCCTGGTGGGCATGAACCTCTACGCCGGACAGGCCGATCGGGGAGTGGTGGCGCTCGATGGCGGCGGGACTCTTGTCGTGCCCGACGCACAGGACGGTCACGTGCTGGTCGCCCTGCGGCCCTCGGCCCTGACTGTCTATACCGAGCAGCCACACGCGAGCAGCGCGCGCAATACCTGGTCAGCGACGATCACCTCTTTCGCGCCGCTGGGCGACCGGATCCGGCTGACCGCTGCCGGCGAGCAGGCCGTCTTCGTCGACGTCACCGCCTCGGCCGTCGCCGAACTCGGTCTGGCACCCGGGCAGCGGGTGTGGCTGAGTGCCAAGGCGACCGACCTCGTTTCCTACCCGGCTCCTCTGGCACGCTGAGCGACGTGCCAGAGATCACCGTGCGGTTCTGGGCGGGTGCCCAGCGCGCCGCCGGACATGCGCAGGAAACGTCGTCGGCGAACACGGTCGGAGAACTGCGCGCGCTGCTCGCCAGACGCGATGAACTGAGCAAGGTCTGCCAGGTCGCCTCGTTCCTGGTCGACGGTCAGCAGGCCTCGGACACTGCCGCTCTGGCGCCGGGCTCGGTGGTCGACGTCCTGCCGCCCTTCGCGGGCGGCTGAGCGGTCCGCTGAATTTGGTTGCTCACCGGGGGACGCTGGAGCGGTGGACTACGAGATCAGAACGCAGCGCGCGGACGAGTGGCCGGAGGTCATCGCGCTGATCAATCGCGCGTTCGCTCCTGCCGTGAACGCGGGTCAGCTGGCCCAGTGGGTGCACGAGCGCGGCTACTGGATCGAGGAGTTGTCCCTCGTCGCCGTCGACGGCGCTCGGATCGTGGGCCACGTCATGCTCAGCCAACTCCCCCTGCTCGGGCCGGACGGCGAGGTCGCGGTCCTGTACCTGTCACCCCTGTCGGTCGAGCCCGCGGTCCAGGGGCAGGGCATCGGCCGCGCGCTCGTCGTCCAGGTCGTGCAGGCCGCGGCCGCCCGTCCCGAGCCGCTCGTCGTCCTGGAAGGGAGCCCGGGCATGTATGCCGCATTCGGCTTCGAGCCGGCCTCTGACTACGGCATCGAACGACCGTCTGATCTCATCCCGGAACCGGCCTTTCAGCTCGTGCGGCTGCCGGGCTACCGGCCGGGACTGCGCGGCCAGGTGCGCTACCCCGACTACTTCTATGAGATCGGCGCCGTCGGACCCTGAATTGTTTACCGAGGGCAGTCCGGTGGGGATCGAACGACCATGGCTGACACGGTGGCTGACGTTCTGCTCGCCCGCCTGCGGGAGTGGGGGGTGCAGCAGGTCTTCGGCTACCCCGGCGACGGCATCAATGGCCTGCTCGCGGCGTGGGGCCGGGCCGACAACGATCCGCAGTTTGTGCAGGCCCGGCATGAGGAAATGGCCGCATTCGAGGCGGTCGGCTACGCGAAGTTCAGCGGCCAGGTCGCCGTATGCGTGGCGACGAGTGGCCCGGGTGGCATCCACCTGCTCAACGGCCTGTACGACGCGAAGCTGGATCACGTGCCGGTGGTGGCGATCGTCGGCCAGACTGAACGCAGCGCCATGGGCGGTTCGTACCAGCAGGAGGTCGACCTGCTGTCGGCGTTCAAGGACGTCTGCAGCGAGTACGTGCAGATGTGCACCGTGCCCGAGCAGTTGCCGAACCTGATCGACCGCGCTATCCGGATCGCGAAGGCCGAGCGGGCGCCCACCTGCGTCATCTTCCCCGCCGATGTCTTTGACCTGCCGTATGAGGCGCCGGGCCACGAGTTCAAGCAGGTCCCCTCGAGCCTGGGAAGTTACGAACCGGTGGTGACGCCGTCCGACGACGGCCTGCGTGCCGCGGCCGACCTGCTCAACGCCGGCGCCAAGGTGGCCGTGCTGGTCGGCCAAGGGGCGCGCGGTTGTGTCACGGAACTCACCGAGGTGGCTGAACTGCTCGGCGCGGGAGTGGCAAAGGCGCTGCTGGGCAAGGACGTTCTGCCCGACACGCTGCCCTGGGTCACTGGCTCGATCGGCCTACTCGGCACGACCGCCAGCGGTCACTTGATGCAGGGCTGCGACACGCTGCTCACCGTCGGCTCGAACTTCCCGTACACGCAGTTCCTGCCCGAGTTCGACCAAGCTCGCGGCGTCCAGATCGATCGGTCCGGTAAGTGGATCGGGATGCGCTACCCGTACGAGGTGAATCTCGTCGGCGATGCCAAGGCGACGCTGCAGGCGCTGATCCCGCTGCTCGAACGCAAGCCGGACCGAGAGTGGCGCACCGAGATCGAACAGGAGGTCGTGCGGTGGTGGGAGATTGCCGACCGTCGCGCCCTGACCGATGCAGACCCGACCAACCCCATCCGGCTGTTTCATGAGCTCTCGACCAGGCTGCCCGCCGACGCGATCATCTGCGCCGACGCCGGCAGCGCGGCCAACTGGTACGCACAGTTCCTGAAGTTTCACGGAGATGTGCGTGGCTCCTTGTCGGGCACGCTGGCCACCATGGGCTCGGCCGTCCCGTACGCGATCGGCGCGAAGTGGGCCCATCCCGGTCGGCCGGCGATCGCCTTTGCCGGCGACGGCGCCATGCAGATGAACGGCCTGGCCGAGCTGATCACGATCAGCCGGTACTGGCAGCAGTGGGCCGACCCGCGGCTGGTCGTCGCGGTGCTGCACAACAATGACCTCAACCAGGTCACCTGGGAGCTGCGGGCGATGGGTGGCGCCCCAAAGTTCACCGAATCGCAGACCTTGCCCGACATCGACTACGCGTCGTTCGCGCGCAGTGTCGGCCTGCTCGCGATCAACGTCGACGCGTCCGATCAGATCGGACCGGCCTGGGACGCGGCGCTGGGCGCGGATCGCCCGACCGTGCTCGACGTCCGATGCGACCCCGACGTGCCGCCGATCCCGCCTCGCGCGACGTTCGCGCAGGCCAAGGCGACTGCCTCGGCGCTGCTGCACGGTGACGAAGACACCTGGGGTGTTCTCAAGCAGGGCATCAAGCAGAAGGCACAGCAGTACCTACCGGGGGAGCCGGAGGAGGGGGGCTCAGATGAGCACTGACTCAGAACCACGCGGGGTGCTGTTCGACGTCGACGGCACGCTCGTCGACACGACCTACCTGCACGCGGTGTGCTGGGCGGAGGCGCTGCGCCAGGCCGGCCACGACGTGCCGATGGCTACCGTGCACCGCGCCATCGGCATGGGGTCCGACGAGATCCTTGACCACCTGGTCGGTGAGAAGCGGGACAGGTCCGAGGACGAATCTCTGAACACCGCACATCTCAGCCTCTACAAGCAGTTCTGGGGCCGGCTACGGCCGTTGCCGGGCGCCCGGGACCTGCTGCGCGAGTGCGCAAAACGGGGCCTGCAGGTGGTGCTCGCGTCCTCGGCCAACCAGGAGGAACTCGACGCGCTGCGCTCGGTCCTGGACGCCGAGGATGCCATCACCGCCGCAACCAGTTCCAGTGACGCCGACGCCGGCAAGCCGTCGCCGGACATCCTGCAGGCCGCCATGGACGAGGCCGGCCTGAGCGCGCAGCAGGTCGTCTTCGTCGGCGACGCGGTGTGGGACGGCGGCGCGGCGCAGCGGGCGGGCGTGACGTTCGTCGGTCTCACCTGCGGCGGGACGAGCGAGACCGAGCTGCGGACCGCCGGCGCAGTCGAGGTCTGGCGGGATCCGGCGCAGCTCCTGGCTCGCCTGCCCGTCAGCGCGCTGGGTGCGCTGGCCCACTGATGCCGCATGGGTGAGTCGGCGCGGCTCGACGCGTGGGTGGACGGACGCGTGCAGGGCGTGGGCTACCGCTACTGGATCCGCAGCCGGGCCCGCGACCTCGGCCTGCGCGGCTCGGCCACCAATCTGCCCGACGGCCGGGTCGCCGTCATGGTGCAGGGCCCACCCGCCGCGTGCCAGTCGCTGCTCGAGGCGATGGCCAGCGACGACGCACCGGGGTGGGTGGGCAAGCTCGTCCACTCGTGGGGCGAACCGGGCGACGAACCCGACGGGTTCCGCGTGGGGTAGCCGCCGTCAGCCGCTGACGTTCGGCCCGGCCCGTTCGACCGCGAACCTGACGATCACCCGCTGCTGCTCGACCATCGCCGCCCGGTACTCGTCCCAGTCCGGGTGCTCGCCGGCCGCGCGGCGGTAGTAGTCGACGAGCAGGTCGAGTGCTTCGGGCAGCGAGATGATCTCGGCCGTGCCCTCGACCTGCACCCACTCGCCGTAGAACCCGTCGGAGATCGCTGCCATAGACACCCGCGGGTCGCGGCGCAGGTTGCCCACCTTCACCGCGGTCTCCCGGGTGCTGATGATGACGCGGCCCTCGCCGTCGACAGCAGCCGTCACGGGCGAGAGCTGGGGTCGGCCGTCTGCCCGAAACGTCGAGAGCACCGCGTGGTGGTTGTGGCGCAGGTACTCCTGCGCCGAGGTGATGTCCACGGTCAGACCTGGTAGGTCGCCACGAGCTGGCCGCGCGCCAGCGTGTGGAACACCAGGTTGAAGGACACGACCGCCGCGCTGGCCTCGTCGTCGACGCCCAGGCGCTCGGTGTCGACCGCGTGCACCACGTAGTAGTAACGGTGCGGCCGGTCTCCCTCGGGTGGGTAGGCACCGCCGTAATCCTTGCTGCCCCAGTCGTTGCGCACGTGGAAGGCATTGCCCGGCAGGGTCGCGCCGGCTGCGCCGGCGCCCGTGTCCAGCGACGTGGTGTCCGCGGGTAAATCGACGAGTACCCAGTGCCAGAATCCCGAGGGTGTCGGGGCATCCGGGTCGTAGCAGGTGACCACGAAGCTCTTGGCACCGTCGGGGAAACCACTCCACGACAGCTGGGGCGAGGTGTTTGCCGCGTCGTCCGCCGCGCCGTCGTAGGCGTGCGCGTCGTCTTGTGGCTGGCCATCGGTGATGTCGCTGCTCGTCACCGTGAACGAAGCGACCTGCGGCAACTTGGCGTAGGGGTCTTGCGCCTCGGGGCGGTCGAGCGCCATGTACGTCCTCCTGCATGATCGACGGGTCAGCGTTGACCCTAGTGTCGAGTGAGGCAAGCATGTTCAGGTCCCGCCTGGCGACGGAAAGTTTGATCACCCATCCGGCCAACGACGTGCGTCACGCGACCCTAGAGTAGATCGCATCCAATGAGTGAGGAGTGTGCCGATGCCCGATGGCGGCCCGCTGATCGTAGGCATCGGCGGCTCGACCAGTGCCGCTTCGGTGACCAACCTCCTGCTGCGAGCATGTCTGCAGGCCACGGCAGCGCGCGGGGCCCGGACGCTAGCGTTCACCGGCGAGCAACTGGCCGGGTTGCCCATCTTCGACGCGAATGTCGACGTCGCTGCTCCGGCCGCGGCCCCACTCGTCGCGGCGGTACGCGATGCGGACGCAGTGGTCATCGCCACGCCCGGCTATCACGGCGGGATGTCCGGGCTGGTGAAGAATGCGATCGACCATCTCGAACCGCTGCGCGCCGACGTCCAGCCCTATCTCGATGGTCGGGCGGTGGGTGTCATCGTGGCGGCCTCGGGTTGGCAGTCATGCGGCACGACGCTGGTCTCGGTGCGCTCGGCGATCCATGCGCTACGCGGCTGGCCCACTCCGTTCGGGGTGACCGTGAATTCGGCCGAGCAGCATCCGGCCGCCGACGGGGCGTTCGACGAACGCGTCACCGGTGCGCTGCAGATCCTGGCCGCCCAGTTGACCGACTTCGCGGCGTGGCGCGCGGCTGCGCGGGCTAGCTCGGGGCGTTGAGTCCGAGCCTGCGCTGCTCGATGATCAGGCACCGGTCCTCGACGTAGAGTAGGCCGCCCTCCTCGGCGATCTGCCTGGCTTCGGCGCTGGCGATGTGCAGTTGCAGCCATAGGGCGCTGGCTCCCGCGGCGACCGCCTGACGAGCGATGTCCGGCGTCCGGGCTGCCGGCCGGAAGACGTTCACCAGCCCGATCGGGTCGGGCACGTCGGCCAGCGTGCGGTAGACCGGCTCGCCGAGGATGACGTCGGCGATCGGGTTGACCGGGATGATGCGCCAGCCATGACGCTGCATGTGTTCGGGCACGTAGTGCGCGGCCTTCTCGGCTGCCCGGCTCGCGCCCACCACAGTGATCGTGTCGTAGCCGGTCAGAATCCGCTCGACGGTCTCGCCGGTGTCGTTCATGCCTCCACACTAGGCTGCATAATCGTGACGTATCCGGGCACATTGCCGTGGCAGGCGGTCACTGCGGATCTCGTCGCGGCTCCCGTTGGCGCTGCGCTGAGGGCGTGGTCCCGGGCCGCTGAGGTGCTCGTCGCGCCGATCGACGCTGAGCTGGCCGACACGGCTGAGTTCTGCGCGCACTACGACGTCGCGCTCGAGGATTCGGCCAATTGTGTCGTGATCGCGGGGCGCCGGGGTGAGGACATCCGCTACGCGGCGTGCATGGTGCTGGCCACCACCCGCGCCGACGTGAACGGTGTGGTCCGCCGCCGTCTCGACGCGCGTAAGGCCTCGTTTGCGCCGATGGCAGTAGCCGTCGAGCTGTCCGGGATGGAATACGGCGGCATCACACCGATCGGAGCGCCGCCGTCCTGGCCGGTGCTCGTGGATCGGGCCGTGCTCGAGCGAGCCGTCGTCGTGATCGGCAGCGGCCTGCGCCGGTCCAAGCTGGCCTTGCCCTCCGCCGCGCTGGCCGATCTCCCCGGCGTCGAGGTCATCGATGGCCTGGCCAGCTGAGCCGGCCACCTTCCGAGCCTGCGGGACGCTGCTCAGCGTGATCTGCCGTTCACCGCGTCCGTGTCACGACTCCCGGTCGGCGGGCGAGCGCTGCGAGCGGCGCAGCAGGCCGGGGAGGAAGTTGGCGCCGGCACCGGCCAGCGCTGCCTGATCGCCCGCGTTGGACATCGCGCACGTCTTCAGCGAGAGGCAGCCGCAGCCGATGCAGGAGTCCAGTCCGTCGCGCAGCTTGCTCAACGCGGCGATCTGATCGTCGAGGCGCTGTCGCCAGGACCGTGACAGCCGTGACCAATCCGCCCGCGTGGGGTTGCGGCGCTCCGGCAGGGTGGCCAGGGCAGCGGCGATCTCCTCGAGGGAGAGGCCCACATTGCGCGCCGCCCGAATGAAGGCCAGCCGCCGTAGCGCGCTGCGTTGGTAGCGGCGCTGACCGCCGGAGGTGCGGGTCGCGGTGAGCAGACCCTCACGCTCGTAGAACCGCAGCGCCGACGCAGCGAACCCGCTGCGCCGGGCAACCTCGCTGACGGTGAGCAGATCCGTCGTGTGCATACGACCGTCCATTTCCTTGACTTCAAGTTAACTTTAACTATAACGATGGTGGCATGACGCACACATCGCAACCGACCGCGCTGGTCACCGGCGCCTCCAAAGGCTTCGGGCGCGCCGTCGCCATGCAGCTCGTTGCCCGAGGCTGGCGGATCGTGGTCGATGCCCGCACCGGGTCCGATCTGCAGCGGCTCGCGGCCGAGCTGCCCGATGCAATAGCCGTGGCCGGCGACGTCACCGACCCGAAACACCGCGAGGCACTCGCTGCTGTAGTCGCGGACCTCGGTGGTATCGACCTGCTGGTGAACAACGCAAGTGACCTCGGGCCCAGCCCGCTTGAGCACCTGCGCGTCTATTCACTCGAGGCCGCGCGTGCCGTGTACGAGACCAACCTCATCGCCCCGCTCGCGCTCATTCAGCTGCTGCTTCCGGCGCTGACGGCGGCGGGCGGCGCAATTGTGAACATCAGCTCGGATGCCGCGGTCGAGGCCTACGAAGGGTGGGGCGGTTACGGCTCGAGCAAGGCCGCACTCGATCACTTGGGCGCCGTCCTCGGGGTGGAGGTACCTGCCGTGCGGGTGTACGCATTCGACCCGGGCGACATGCGCACCGACATGCATCAGCGGGCCTTCCCCGGTGAGGACATCTCCGACCGGCCAGAACCAGAGACCGTCGTGCCCGCGTTGTTGCGGCTCGTCGACGAGCGGCCGGCCAGCGGGCGGTACCGCGCCGCCGAGCTGGCCGCCCACGCGGTCAGCGAGGCGGCCCGGTGACCGACCTCGACTTCGAACTACCCGAGACGCTGGCGGCCACCGCCCCGCCACCGCACCGTGATCGGGTGCGGCTACTGGTCGCGGGCCGGACAGGTATCCGCCATGCGCGCTTCGACGAGCTCGCTTCCTTCCTGGCGCCGGGCGATCTGGTGGTGGTCAACACGTCGGCGACGTTGGCTGCCGCTCTCGACGGGCGGCGGGCAGATGGTCGGGCCGTCACCGTGCATTTCGCCACCGCCTTGGACGATGGCGCCTGGTTGGTCGAACTGCGCCCGCGGCACGGCGCGACGGGTCCACTGCCTGACGTCGCGGCGGGCGAGCGCATCGAGCTGCCTGACGGTGTCCTGCTCACGGTCCTGGCCCCCGGGTCCGCCGAGCAAGGGGTACCCCGGCTCTGGCGGGCCGGCGTGGCTCTGGAAGGCGATGTCGTCAGCTACCTGGCCCGCACCGGGCGCCCGATCCGGTACGGCTACGTCCCCGAGCCGTACCCGCTCGCCGAGTACCAGACTGTGTTCGCCCGCCAGCCGGGCAGTGCGGAGATGCCCAGCGCGGGCCGGCCGTTCACGGCCCAACTGGTGACCGACTTGGCGGTACGCGGCATCGCCGTCGCGCCCGTGCTGCTGCACACCGGTGTGTCGTCTCAGGAGGCCGGCGAGGCACCGCTACCGGAGCGATTCGAAGTCGCCGGGACGACGGCCCGACTGGTCAATGCCACGCGCGCCTGGGGTGGCCGGGTCGTCGCCGTGGGCACGACAGTCACTCGAGCCCTGGAGTCGGCCGCCGACTGCGACGGGACGGTCCACGCCCGGGCGGGTTGGACCGATCTCGTGCTGGGCCCGCAGCGGCCCGCGCGCGTGGTCGGCGGACTGATCACCGGCTGGCACGCGCCGGGTGCCTCGCACCTGCAGTTGCTGCACGCGGTGGCCGGGGCGGAGCTGGTCCGCCGCGCATACGCGGCGGCGCTGCGACACCGCTACCTGTGGCACGAGTTCGGCGACAGTTGCCTGCTACTTCCGTGAGGCGGCGAGGGACCGCTTCGGTGCGCCAGCCCAACGCGGTGACGAGCGGGAAGGCGGCGGCAGGACTACGTGCCGATGGCGGCGAGCAGGGCGTCATGCAATAAACCGTTGCTGACCGCCGCATTGCCACGCTTGACCCCGTCCACGCCGTCGAGGCCGGTGAAGCGCCCGCCCGCCTCCGTGACTATCGGGGCGAGCGCGACCATGTCCCACAGCGACAGCTCGGGTTCAGCGGCCAGATCAACCGCACCCTCGGCGACGAGCATGTAGGACCAGAAGTCGCCGTACGCCCGGCTGCGCCAGACCTGCTCGGCGAGGGCGATGAACGCATCGCGCCGATCGATCGCCGACCACCCGGACAGCGATGCGTAGGACAAGCTCGCGTCGCCTACCCGCGAGACCTTCGAGACGGCGAGGGTCTTCGGTTCGCCGCCCTGCCAGGACATCCATGCACCGCCATCCCGGCAGGCCCACCAGCGACGTCCGAGCGCCGGCGCCGATACGACTCCGAGCACGGCGTCATCGCCGTCGAGCAAGCCGATCAGCGTGGCCCAGACGGGGACGTTGCGCACGAAGTTGTTCGTCCCGTCGATCGGGTCGATCACCCAGCGCCGCCTGGCCGAGCCGGCGGCGCCGAACTCCTCGCCGAAGACGGCGTCGGCACCGCGTGCGGCCGCCAGCCGCGCCCGTATCGCCTGTTCGACCGCACGGTCTGCGTCACTCACCCACGTCAGATCGGGCTTGGACTCCACCACCAGGTCGTCGGCACCGAAGCGGGCCAGCGTAATGGCGTCGGCCTCATCGGCCAGCTCGCGGGCCAGCACGAGGTCATCGGCGTACATCGAGGGTGGCACGTCCGCAGGCTACCGTCGAGCCGTGCACACCCAGCGAGTGCCGGCCGCCTC
>JALYVG010000211.1 GCA_030853345.1 Actinomycetota bacterium
CCGGCTGGTTCACCCGGGCCGAGGTGCAGCAGGCCGCCGAGTGGGTCGACAGCGGCGCCGACCCGGAGCCGGGCGCCCGCATCCAGGGTGTCTCGCCGAAGTTGTCCATCTCGCGCTATCTGATCGATCTCTGGCTCAGCCGCGACCTGCCCGCGTAGCCAGCCCGGGGGACCGGACCCGCGCGCTCCGAGCAGGCCGTGTCGAGGGGTCGGCAGGCGGCGAGGGGTTGCACACTGGTGAGTCCTGTGTGACGGTTGTGGCTGATGTGACGGCAGCAAGCCGTTGCCAGCACCAGCTGAAGGCGGCGCTGCCGCGCAGCTCGCGCCACCGCGTGGGTGCCGCCGAAGGGACATGGACCGATGGGTATGAGCCACCGCCCGGGACAGCGATTGTCCTTCTTCGATGCGGGATTCGATCAGGATCCTGCGAATGAAACATATGCCGCAACCTCGCCCACGCGGCGGCGACACGCCGTGCGGACGCGCTGGATCGGACTGGCCGTCGTGACCGCAGCCGCCACGGCTGGTGTCATCCTGCCCGGCGCGAACGCCGCAGCCGACCCGTCGCCCAACGCCTGGTACCGACTGCGGATGTGCGAGTCGAGCAACAACTACGCCATCAACACCGGCAACAACCACTACGGCGCCTACCAGTTCGACCTGTCGACCTGGCGCAGCGTCGGCGGATCGGGTTACCCGAACCGCGCGTCCCCCGCCGAGCAGGACGCCCGCGCCCTGATCCTGTACCGCCAGCGCGGCTGGCAGCCATGGCAGTGCGCAGGGATCGTTGGCTTGCGCGAGGACCGCGACGCCCGCTCGGGTCGCATCAGCGACATCAAGGTCCCCGGGTCCGGTGGTGCGGCCTCAGGCGGGTCCGCCTCGGGTATTCCGGCCTTCCCGGGCTCGCGTTGGTATCACTTCGGTGATCGGAATTCGTCGATCAAGGTCTTCCAGGACCAGATGCACAAGCGCGGTTTCTTTCCGGTCGGCACCGGCGAGTACGGGCCGAACACGTTGGCGATGGTCAAGCGGTTGCAGAGCCTGAACGGTCTGGTGCCCAACGGCGAGATCGGGCCGAACACGTGGCGGCTGGCGTGGACCGGCAAGTACACCACCGCGGGTGCGGCCGTCCCGCGGGGATCAGCGCCGGCCTTCCCCGGGTCGCGTTGGTATCACTTCGGCGATCGCAACTCCTCGATCAAGGTCTTCCAGGACCAGATGCACAAGCGCGGTTTCTTCCCGGTCGGCACCGGCGAGTACGGGCCGAACACATTGGCGATGGTCAAGCGGTTGCAGAGCCTGAACGGTCTGGTGCCCAACGGCGAGATCGGGCCCAACACCTGGCGGCTGGCCTGGACCGGCACCTACCGGCTCTAGGTCGCCAGGCGGACCGCGGGATGGCGGCGGTCATCGACGCGGATGACGACGTCGGCGAGTTCGACCGGCCGGACTGCGGTGTCGTAATGATCGAAGGCGGGTAATGACCAGCGCGCGGCGCCCGGCGTGCGGCGGGCACGCCCGGCCGGCGACATCGACAGGTGGACGGCTACGTCGAACGGCAGGCCCTGCCCGAGCAGCAGTTCGCCGCTGACGATCACGATCGCGCTGGCGGGCGCTTGCCGCACAGGGGCGCGAGTGGCCCGGTTCGTCACCGGATCGCGCAATGACGGCAGGTAGCTCCCTGAGCCATCCGGGCCGAGCGGATCGAGTACCTCGCGGCGCAGTGCGGCGGCGTCGAGCCAGTCGGGTAGTGATTCGACGTCCTCACGGCCGTACTCGAACCGGAGGGAGGCGTCGCGCCAGAACCACTCGGCGACGATGTGATCCGCGGCCCGCCCGCGCGCCCGCAGCGCAGCGAGCAGCGAATCGGCCAGCGCCGCGGGTTCGGCGGCGCAGCGCGGGCCGTCCAGCGCCACCCGCAGCGCACGACCGGGCACCGGGGCGGCGGCGAGGTGCGCCGCGAGCAGGCTGGGCAGCGCGCCGGGATCGACCGGTCGATATGCGCCGGTCAACCCGGTAGCTGCGCCTTGACCTCGGCGATGCTCGGGTTGGTCAGTGAGCTGCCGTCGGCGAACACGACGGTGGGGACCGTTCGATTGCCCCCGTTTACGGACATCACGACGTCGGCCGCTCCGTCCTCGAGCTCGATGTTGACCTCAGCGAAGGCGATCCCGGCGTGCTCCAAGCCGCTCCGGAGGCGCGCACAGTAGCCACACCAGGAGGTCGAGTACATCGTCAGCATTGGCGGCAAACCCTTCACGAAGTAGTCCCGTCACAACGCTGGGCGGACCCCGGACATTCCGGTCGCCACAGCAGGCAACAGGCGGTCCGACCTGGCTGATGGGCCGGATCACGCCAAGCATCCAGGTGGTCAACTTCGGCGCGACCCCGATCGGCGCGGTGCCCGGCGGACTGCTCGCGAACTCGGTGGGTTTCCGATCTGCCCGGTGGATCCTGTCCGCGTCGCTGTGTCGCTGCGTCGCTGATTCTGCTGGCCGCGCCGATCCGCGGCGATCGCGACCTGCCTACCCGCCGTGGTGACGTGTCGGAGCCCGCTGGCACGATCGGAGTGTGAGCGAACCCGACACAGCCGAGTCGGTGCTGGCCGGGCTCGACCCCGAGCAGCGCGCTGCGGCCGTCGCCGTTCGCGGACCCGTCTGCATCCTGGCCGGTGCCGGCACCGGCAAGACCCGGGCGATCACGCACCGCATCGCCTACGCCGTGCGTTCGGGTGCGGTACCGCCGGGCCAGCTGCTGGCGGTCACGTTCACCGCCCGGGCTGCGGGTGAGCTGCGCACCCGGCTGCGCCGGCTCGGAGCCCAAGGCGTGCAGGCGCGCACCTTCCATGCCGCCGCGCTGCGCCAGCTCACCTACTTCGCTCCGCGGGTGCTCGGCGGCGGCATGCCCGACGTCGTCGACAAGCCGCTGCGGCTGGTCGGTAATGCGGCCACTCGGCTGCGGCTGCGCACCGACCGCGCCGAGCTGCGCGACCTGGCCGCCGAGATCGACTGGGCCAAGGCCGTGCTGGTGACCCCGGACGACTACGCGGCGCGAGCCCGGGCGGCCGGGCGCGAGACCTCCACCACGGCCGAGACGATCGCCAAGGTCTACGCCGAGTACGAGCAGGCCAAACGGCGCGCCGGACAGCTGGACTTTTCGGATCTGCTGCTCGTCATGTCCGGGGCCATCGAGCAGTACGCCGACGTAGCCGAGGAGATCCGCTCGCGCTACCGGCACTTCGTGGTCGACGAGTACCAGGACGTCTCGCCGCTGCAGCAGCGCATGCTCGACGCCTGGCTCGGCGGGCGCGACGACCTGTGTGTGGTCGGCGATGCCAATCAGACGATCTACTCCTTTGCCGGTGCCACCCCCGAACACCTGCTGGGTTTCCGACGCCGCTATCCCGAGGCCGTGCTCGTGCGCCTCGAGCGCGACTATCGCTCGACGCCCCAGGTCGTTGAGCTGGCCAACCGGCTCGTGCGCGGCAATGCCGACGGCGCGAAGCTGACCCTCATCGGTCAGCGATCCGACGGCCCGGAGCCCAGCTTCGCCGAGCACGACGACGAGCCGGCCGAAGCGAAGTCGGTCGCCGCGCAGTGCCGCGCGCTCATCGACTCAGGAACCGCCGCGGCCGAGATCGCCGTCTTGTTCCGCATCAACGCCCAATCCGAGGTCTACGAGCAGGCGCTGGCCGACGCCGCCGTGCCCTACGTGCTGCGTGGCGGCGAGCGGTTCTTCGACCGGCCTGAGATCCGTGAGGCGCGCCTGCTGCTGCGCGGCGCCGCACGCGCCGGCCAGGACGGCGACAAGCTGCCCGACGCGGTGCGTTCAGTGCTGTCCAGCCTGAACTGGCACGCCGATCACCCGCCGCCCGGCGGCACCGCGCGCGAGCGGTGGGAATCGCTGACTGCGCTGGTCAATCTGGCCGACGATCTCACCGCGACGATGCCCGAGGCCCAGCTACCCGATCTGGTCGCCGAACTCGACGCCCGCGCCAACGCCCAGCACGCCCCGACCGTGCAAGGCGTCACGCTGGCCTCATTGCACTCGGCCAAGGGGCTGGAGTGGGACGCCGTCTTCCTCGTCGGCCTCACCGACACCACCGTGCCCATCTCGCACGCCACCACCGATGCGCAGATCGCCGAGGAACGACGCCTGCTCTACGTCGGCATCACGCGGGCCCGCGAGCGGCTCGCACTGTCCTGGGCATTGGCCCGTAGTCCTGGGCAGCGCCGTGGGCGGCGGCCCAGCCGATTTCTTGACGGCCTGCGCCCGCACGCAGCACGTGACGCGACGCCCAAGCCGAAGAAGAAGGGCGCGGCGCCCGAGGCCGCCGACGCCGAACTGTTCGGCCGGCTGCGAGCCTGGCGCAAGGCTCAGGCCGACGCGCAGGGCTCGCCGCCCTACATCGTGTTCAGCGACGCGACGCTGGTGGCAATCGCCGACGCCCGGCCGCAGTCCAGCGCCGCCCTGGCCCGCATCTCCGGCGTCGGCCCGATGAAGCTCGAGCGTTACGCCGAGCCCCTGCTGGCCGTCCTGGGCGGCGCCGATCCGGCCAACGTGGACGCGGTAGTCATCGCTTGATTTTCGAGCCACCCGAAGGTCCGAGCGTGATCCAGGTATGCAGCCAGCCCGGCAGGCGGGTCGGCCGGCCCGCAGAGGCCGATTGGCGCGCCGACCGTCCCGCGGGCCGTCGCGGACACCGGTCTGCTCAGCCCGGCAATGTGGTGGCCGAGGCGGTGGTGCAAACCGGCGGCGGCGCGCCCTGCGTCGAGAGCACGCTGCAGTACGTCGTGCCGGCCACCTTCCACATGCCGTCCTGGCGCACCGCGTAGCCGGTCCGGCTGGGCCCTGCGGGTTGTCCGTCGAGCAGGAGCGTGAAGATCACCGTCGCCTTGTCGGCGGAGTTCACGGTCACCGTGGAGACCTTGACCGTCACGGCCTTGGCGAACTCGGACCTCTGCTGCAGCGAGATCGCCTGCGAGAACGCGTCACCGCCCTGGATCAGGTTCAGCCGCTCGGCCTCGGCGACGGTCGGGTCGAAGAAGCGCAGGAAGGACGTGGTGACCTCGGTGGCTGCGTCCCCGTCCCCGCCGCGGAGCACGTCGGTGCCGACCGGTGTCGGCACGGCGGTGCCGACCGGTATCGGGCCGGCGGTGCTGACCGGTGTCGGGCCGGTCGAATTCGGCGTGGGCCCTTTCGTCGAACCGGTACAGCCGCCTACCGCCACGGCGACGAGCGCGCAGCCGACGGCCAGCGGGCGGCCGATCATGCCGCGGCGGGCCGACGACGCGCCTTCGGTCCTGGTGTGGAGCATGGGTGTCCCTTCGCCCAAGCCCATCCTGGCGGTTGTGTCCAGGCTCTGCGATCGCGGCGCGCCGGGTCGGCACACCGGCCGAAAAATACTGGGAATCAAATAGCTTGCGGCGAGCTTCTACGCTTCGTTAGATTGCAACACGTGCACACGCGTCGCGCCTGATGATCTTGCGCGCCTGACGGAACGGAAGGGGGTGGCTTCATGTTGATGAACGCGATCACGACGGCGGCCACCCTGCGGACTCGCAGCGAGTCGCCGTTCGTGCTGCCCACTGGACAGGCGCCGTGGCAGCTCGCTGTGTTGAACACCGAGAACTTTTTCGGCGACGCGCAGCGCACCAGCCCCCACGGCACCACCCTGTCCATGGTCATCCAGCCGGCTCCGATGGGCCGCGGCGATGTCCGGGCCGCCAAGCAGGACCGTCCACCTCCAGGGTTACTCCGCTGATCATGTCAGCGAGAGGCTCCTCGAGGCCGCGGCTCCCAGCTTGGGAACCGCGGCCTTTCTTATTTCCAACTTCACATCAAACCCAACAGAAGGAGGTGACCCGACGTGTTGACCAGCTTCGCACCAGACGATCTCGTGTCTGACCCGCTCGGGCTCGACCCGCTCGCCAAGGATTGTCCAGACGACGTGCCCTGCCGGGTGCAGAATCCGGATCTCTGGTTCGCCGAGACACCCGCCGAACTCGAGCTGGCCAAGGCACTGTGCCTGGACTGCCCGGCTCGGCTCGCCTGCTTGACCGGCGCCCTCGACCGTCGGGAGCCGTGGGGTGTCTGGGGCGGCGAGATCTTCCAGCGCGGGGCGATCGTCGCCCGCAAGCGCCCGCGTGGCCGTCCCCGCAAGGACGACCGCACCGAGGTGGCTGCATGACCAGCATCCGGACGGCCGGCACCCGCCGGCCCAACTCGCTGCGCGCAGCGAACCTCACGATCGCGAACACCACCACGAACCGGAACACGAACCCATTCACAAGGAGCATCGAGATGTACACCATGCATGAAGCGCTCGCGCGCGAACGAATGCGCGTGACTCACCGAGACTCGCAGCAACTGCGTGTCGCCAGGGAGCTGGCTTCGGCCCGCCGCTGGCATCGCCTCGAGGTGCGTGCGCACGCTGCCAGCCGGCGCGCCCGCGCCGCCGAGCGGCGACACGCCCTGCGCGCGCTCTGAGATCAAGGGCGCCCGGAAACGCCACCGAGACGCGCCCCGCTACCGAGACGGCCGTCGGATCATCAGATCCGGCGGCCGTCTCGCGCTGCGCGAAAGCGATGAGCGCTGTGCCGCCGCCGACCAGCCTCGTGCCGAAGGGCGCTCACCACCATTGCTGCTCGAGCTTGGCCTCAATCGAGCGGACGTAGCGGCGGGTGCAGCCGGCGCACACCCACCTGGTGCGGTTTCCGTCGCGGGTCTCGATGACGTCGGCGCACCAGGCCAGCGGGGGATCGCCGTCATCGACGGGATCGGCGACCCGCGCACAGATGGAGCACGTTTCCTGCACGCACCATTACTACGCGCCCAATTGCCTGCGTCTAACGCGACACCCGGGTTTAGCACGTTATTCCGCCAGCCTCACCACAGCGACATCGAGCGCCGGAAGATGCCAGCCAGATCGTCCGCATCGACGGGCCGCGGCGCCGTGGCGAGCAGTCGCTGCTGCTTGAGCGCGCCCCGCACCAACTCCTCGATATCGGCCTCGCCGAAGCCGACCGCCGCGACGCCGTCGGGAATTCCGACGTCCCTCATCACGGCGGTGAGCACGCCGGGCAGCAAAGCGGCTGGATCCGAGGGCATGTCGGCGCCCGGGTCCAGCAAGCGCGCGGCGCGCACGTGCCGGTCCGGCGCCGCGTCGAAGGTGAACCGGAACGCCTCGG
>JALYVG010000015.1 GCA_030853345.1 Actinomycetota bacterium
TGAACGTGAGCGTCGGGAAGCGGTCGGTCGCGAGCAGCCTGGGCTTGCGCAGATCACCGTCCCGGCGCGGATTGCTCGTGTCTATTCCGGCCAGGTCGAGTTCGGCGTGCACCGCCAGTGGCCGGCCCCCCTCGTCCACGTCCACCCACGCGTAACGGATCGGGACCTGACCGCGGACGGACCGCACCCCGAGGCTGCGGACGGTGAAACCGGCGCAGGACAGCGAGTTCACCAGGTCCCACCGGCTGGTCAGTACCCGGGTCATGACGGCTGACCCATCGGTCCCTGCACCGCAGACACGACCTCGTAGAACTCGACGCGGTCAGGCCCGGGTAGCAGGGCCGGGTCCTCGCCGGGCAGCAGGTCCATCGAGTCGATGAACTCCCGACCGGCCCGCAGGGCTTGCTCAGTCTTCGTGATGACGACAATGACCTCGCCGCCGTCAGGTTGGCGAAAGGCGTAGCTGGCCACGAGCTGATCAGCCAACTCGGGATGCGCGGCGATAGCCGGTTGGACCCGCTCGCGTCCGGCCCGCTCGCCGGCGGCGACAAGCTCGGCACTACGCGGTCCGTCGAAGTAGGTCAGTTGGGCGTACATGGTGACTCCTTCGCTGTAGTTAGTTTGTGTTGGCCTGTTGGTTACACAAGTTCGCGGCAATCGCGCCGGTTGACCTCAGTGCCAGCACGTAATCGGGTACTGGTTCGCGGCACTGAGCGTCGATACTGTGCGGCGTGGACGCATTCGTCGGGCGCCGCGCAGAGCTGCTCGAGGTCGGCCAAGCACTGGCCAGCGCTCGGTCCGGACGCGGCCGGTTGCTTCTGGTGTCCGGGCCGGCCGGCATCGGCAAGAGCCGCCTGGCCGAGGCCGCTGCGCAGGCGGCCGAAGTCTGCGGCATGCCCGTAGCGCGTGGCTATGCCATCGACGACCCCGGTGCGCCGGCGCTCTGGCCGTGGCGGCGGGTGCTGCGCGGCTTGGCCGGCACCGTGGACCTGCCCGGCGCCGACGTCGCCGACTCCGACGCGGCGGCGCGGTTCGGACTCTTCACCGCCGTCACCGACCTGCTGCACAGCGAAGCCGAGGACAGCGGGCTGCTGATCGTTCTCGAGGACCTCCACTGGGCAGATCGCGAGTCGGTCCGGCTGCTGCGTCACCTGCTGGCCGAACTCGGCGCGTCCCGCCTGGCGGTGGTGGTGACCTTCCGCGACGCGGTGCCCGGCCCGATGCAGGCCACGCTGCCGGATCTCGTCCGTGGCGAGAGCGTGCGCTCGATCGCCCTGACCGGCCTGGCCGCAAAGGAGGTGGCCGGGTGGCTGACTCAGCTGACCGGTCGCGACGACGCGCCGCTCGCTGACGCGCTGCATTCGCGCACGGGAGGGAACCCGTTGCTGATCAGACTGGTCGCTGCTGAACTCGCCTCGTCACCGGCTCCTCTCGACGTACTCATGGCGCAGCGGCCGCAGTTGCGTCGGCTGATCGCAGCCCGGGTGACGCCGCTGCCTGACGCGGTCCGTCAGGCCGTCGATGCGGCGAGCGTTCTCGGCGAGCGAGTCGATCCGGACGTGGTGTCGGCGATGACCGGCGATCCCGTCGAGCAGGTGCGCGGCCTTCTCGACCAGGCGCTGGCCGCCGGCGTGCTGCGCGCAGCGGGCGATCTGATGTTCGAGCATGCTCTCGTCCGCGATGCGGTCTACAACGAACTGCCGTCCCGGCGCAGAGCCGAACTGCACCGCAGTGCGGCCCAAGCACTCGAAGCCCGCGGTGCGGGTGGAGCGGGTTCGATCGCCGCGCACTGGCAACGCGCCGAAGGCCCCGACGCGAGCGAGCAGTGTCTGGTCTGGGCACAGCGGGCCGATGACGACGCGCGGGCCGCACTTGCGTTCGAGGACGCAGTGCGCTTCGCCGAGCTGGCCGTCGACAGTGCACGCAGGCACGCAGCGTCGGACGCCGAGTTGGCCCGGCTGTTGGTTCGGTTGGCCGAGGCACAGGTATACGACGGCCGCGTGGAGGCCAGCGCGCAGACCTGTGTCGCGGCCGCTCAGCTGGCCGAACGAGCCGGGCGAGCGGACCTGTTGGCCGCGGCCGCGCTGGTCATCCACGGGGTGGGTCATCCGGTCGTCCATCGCGTCGTCCCGGCGATCTGCGGGCGGGCGCTCGACCTGCTGCCGCTCGATGACCACGTGACGCGTGCCCGCCTGATGGCGCAGATCGCGGTCGGGGTGGCTGAGTCCGAGGGCGGTCCACGCGCCGGCGAGTTGAGCGCAGCTGCGCTGGCAGAAGCCGAGCGCTCCGCAGACCCGGCCGCCATCCTGGAGGCGCTGGCGGCGCGTCACCTCGCCATCGCCGTGCCCGACACCGTCAGTGAACGCTTGGCGCTCGGCCGGCGGGCAGTCGAACTCGGCGCGATCGCGCGGCAGCCTATGGCCGCGCTCTGGGGACACCTGTGGCGGCTGGATGCTGCCTTGCAACTCGGCACGATGACCGAGGTCGATCACGAACTGAGCGAGATCGATCGAGTCGCCCGCGAACGCGGGTCGACCCTCGCTCGTTGGCATCACCTGCGGTTTCTGGCCGTCAAGGCGGCACTGCTCGGCGACTTCGCTGCCGCCCGGCAGGCCGATGCCGATGCGCTTGCCTTGGCCGACCGGGTGGGCGACATTTCGCTGAGGGGCATGTCGATGGCTTTCCGTTCCGGGTTGGCCGTCCTTCGAGGGGATCCGGACGAGCTGCCCACGGATTGGGAACGCTTCGTGGCCCTCGCCCCGAGGATGTCGCTCGTCCGGGTCACCGTGCCCATCCAGCATGCCGTTGAGGGAAAGCTGGATGTGGCGCGTGCGGAGTTCGAGGAATTCCGCCAGCTGCCCGGTGTGTTTCCGGTCGGCGTCCGCTGGGCGGGAACCGTGGGGCAGATCGGCAGGGCTGCTCTGCTGCTCGAGGACGCCGAGGTGGCGCGGGTGGTCTACGACAAGTTCAAGCCCACCGCTCACTACTACTCCGGCGATGGCTCGGGCGGTGTGTTCAGCTACGGCTCCAACGCGCTGTTCGTCGGGGACCTCGCGCGGGTAGCCGGATTCCTGGACGCCGCGCTCGGCCACTACCGCGACGCGGTGGCGATGAACGTACGCATCGGGGCGCGTCCGTTCACGGCACTGAGCCGACTTGGCTGGGCGCAGACGCTGTACGCGCTCCAGCGTGATCTGCCCGAGGCGGCTCACCTCGTGGGCCAGGCCGCGGCGGAGTTCCGCCACCTGGACATGCCCGGGCCGCTGGCCACCGCGGCCGCACTCATCAGCAAGCTCGAGGCTGCTCGGCGGTCGGCGTCGCCGCTGTCGGCGCGCGAGCGCGAGGTCGCCGAACTGGTGGCAGAGGCCCTGTCCAACAAGGAGATCGCCCAACGACTGGTGCTCTCTGAGCGCACGGTCGAGACGCACGTGCGCAGCATCCTGACCAAGTTAGGTGCGACAAGCCGGGTGGAGATTGCGATGTGGTTGCTGGGCGCCACGCGGTGACCGTCCAACCGGAGGCTCAGCGCGAGACGGCGAATGCAGACAGCACTCCTTGCACCTGGTAGATGTCGACCGAGGCGTTGAACTCCTTCTCGACCGGGTCTTTCATGCCGTCGACCCAGATCTTCATCCTGGCCTCGGCGAACAGGTGGCCCTCGGTCTGTACCGAGAAGTACAGGATGCTGCGATACGGAATCGACAGATACTCGATCTTGCGACCGGTCAGGCCCTGCTTGTCGACCAGGATGAGTCGACCGTTGGTGAACAGCATTGCGTCGCGCACGAAGTCGAACGCGGCGAAGATTTGTTCTCCGTTGCTCAGCAGGCGGCCGAACTCCGCGTGAGCGGCACCGGGGTCCATTGGTCCGGCGTTGCCGGTGATGCCGCTCATGATGCCCATCGCGGTGGTCCTTCCGTCGGCTTCCGATCGGTCGCGCCGTCGGCATAGTAAACCCTGTCCAACTCGGTGCCAGACTGTTCGGGTGCAACCTGGTGACTGGCGCTCGATCAACCTCGCCAACTGGGAATCGCGGGTGCCCATTCACCTCGGCCCCGGCGGTTACGACCTCTCGGTGTTCGATGACCCCCACCACCTGTCGTCGGTGGTGCGGTATGACGTCCCCCGCCTCGGACGGCTTGATGGCCTGGACGTCGTGCACCTCCAATGTCACATCGGCACCGACACCGTCTCGCTCGCCCGGCTCGGGACGCGGTCGGCAGTCGGCCTCGACTTCTCCCCAGCGGCTCTGCGGGCCGCGCGGCTGCTGGCACAGCGGGCGGGTGCGGATGTTGAGTTCGTCGAAGCGGACGCCTACGACGCTGTCTCGGCCCTGGGCGCCGAGCGCTTCGATCTCGTCTACACGGGCATCGGGGCGATCTGCTGGCTACCCAGCATCCGCACCTGGGCCGAGGTTGTCGCCGGGTTGCTTCGGCCGGGCGGCCGGCTGTTCATTCGCGAGGGTCACCCGGTGCTCTGGTCGATGTGCGACCCGCGCCCGGACGGGTTGCTGGTGATCGAGTTCCCGTACTTCGAGTCCGAGGGGACGCTCTTCTCGGAGGAGCAGAGTTACGCCGGCGAGGGCATGCTCGCAGCGCCGACAACTGTCGGCTTCAATCACGGGCTCGGCGAGATCTTCGGCTCCCTGGCCCGCGCCGGCCTGCACATCACCGCGTTCGAGGAACACCGCGAAGTGCCGTGGAACCCGCTGGGCGAGGCGATGGTGCCCAGCGCCGAATATCCCGGCGAATTCGAGTTGGCGTCCCACCGCGAGCGGATGCCGCTGTCTTACACGCTGCAGGCAGTCAAGCCTGCGAGCCCACCGCGGCTCGGATCGCTGAGCTGACCACCGAGGAAGTGTTCGGGCTGATCAGGGCGACCGGATCGAGTTGAGCGCGGATCAGTTCGAGAAGTCGGCCGGCGCCTACGCACTCGAGGACAGGTTCGGCTAACGCGCGTCGCACGACTCGTGGAAGCCCGCCGCGGTGCGTGCCGCGATCCTAGGGTCGGTTGCCGCGTACGTCTTCTCCGCGCTGATCTCCGCGGCGTACCTGTCCGGGCCGCCTTTCGCGGCGGCGAGTCGTTTGGCATCCAGGTCGTTCGCGAAGCGGATGTAGGCATCCATGGCGCGGGCCGCGTCCTGCGCGCCCGGCGGAACCGGCACCTGGGCCAACTGCTTATCGAAATCGGCCCGTAGCTTGGCGTGCGCCGGCAACTGCGCGAGGAAGTCCTTGAGCGGGATGTCGAACGATCCCCCCTTCGTCACCGCGACGACCTTCGGCAGCAGGTCGTCGCAGAGTTGGTTCACCGCAGTCAGGTAATTCTGCACAGCCGCCTGGCTCGGGTCGGCCGTTGGGGACACGTCGCGATTGGGGTCCGAGTGATCGGCGGACGAGCATCCGCCGGCGAGGACGCACATGATCATCGTCGCCAGAAGTACCCGAGTGGCTGCCATGGGCTCATCTTCTGACAGAGCGGTCCGGGTAGAAAAGGGGTTGCTGCGCCGGCTCGCCTCGCCGCCTATCGGCTGTGCCGGATCTCGGCGCCGGACCGGGGCAGTCCACGCCGGCCACCGTCGCGATTTCGCCGTCCCGTGCGGGCGTGTCGAGCATTGGGCCGCTCCGGGTAGCGCCCGTCTCCGCCCAGGCTCACGCGGCCGGCGCGCAGGAGGATGGACAGTGCGGGCTCGCCGGTACGTTGGCCCCGTGTATTCCATGCAGGTTTCTCATCACGTGCGGGCGTCACGGGCGGTGGTCTATCGGGCTCTACTCAGCGCCGACGCGGTCGCACAGTGGCGCGTGCCGGACGGCATGAGCGCCGAGGTACACGAGTTCACAGCGCGCGAGGGTGGCCGCTTTCGAGTCTCATTGACTTACGACGAGGCCGGGGGCGTCGGCAAATCGACGTCGCATACCGACACCTATCACGGGCACTTCGCCACGCTCGTACCCGACAGGAAGGTCGTCGAG
Organism: Actinomycetota bacterium; assembly: GCA_030853345.1. Taxonomy (GTDB): domain Bacteria; phylum Actinomycetota; class Actinomycetes; order Mycobacteriales; family Jatrophihabitantaceae; genus QHCC01. The sequence goes on from JALYVG010000015.1 coordinate 5,970, forward strand.
GTACTTCAGTTCGAAGCAGCAGACCCCGCCTTCCAGGGTTCGATGACGATAACGACCACTCTCACAGACAGGGACGACGGCACCGACGTCCTCGTCACCCACGACGCGATCCCCGACAGCATTCCTAGGGCCGATAACGACAAAGGCACCCGGACGGCCCTAGCCAGGCTCGCCGCCCTGGTCGAGGCGGTCTAGCCGGTCAAGCGTGGCCCCGCGTCGTGCAACCGGCTTCCCCGCTGCCCCTGGGACAGGTACGGACGCCCCTTCGCATAAAACGGGCCTCGGTGGACGTGCCGCCGTGCGGAGTGGTGACCCGGCTAGGCCTTCCGGCGGGCCTCCATCAGCCGCAGGATGTGCGGGGTGAAGATCAACTGCATGGCGAGTTCCATCTTGCCGCCAGGAATGACGATGCTGTTGGGCCGCGACATGAACGAGTCGTGCAGCATCGAGAGGAGATAGGAGAAATCGATGCCCCGTGGGTCACGGAACCGGATGACGACGAAGCTCTCGTCCGCCGTGGGGATGAATCGCGCGATGAACGGGTTGGATGTGTCGACGGTGGGAACCCGTTGGAAGTTCACGTGGGTCTTGGAGAACTGCGGGCAGATGCAGTTCACGTAGTCGGGCATGCGCCGCAGGATGGTGTTCATGATGGCCTCGCCGGAGTAACCACGCTCGGTCTTGTCGCGGTGCACCTTCTGGATCCACTCCAGGTTGATGATCGGCACCACTCCGATCAACAGGTCGGCGTGCTGGGCGATGTTCACCTCGTTGGTGGCCACCGCGCCGTGCAGGCCTTCATAGAACAGCAGGTCGCTTGCGGGCACGTCGTCCCACGGCGTGAAAGTCCCCGGGTCCTGACCGAACGGCTCGGCCTCGTCCGGGTCGTGCAGGTACCTGCGGATCTTGCCCCGACCGTCCTTGCCGTACTCGCGAAAGAGCGTCTCGAGTTCGTCGAGCAGGTTGGCCTCGGGGGAGAAGTGGCAGAAGTGGTTGTTGCCGGCCCGTTCGGCCTCGGCCTCGGCAGTCTTCATCCCTAGGCGGTCGTAGCGGTGGAACGAGTCGCCCTCCACGATGGCCGCCTCAATGCCTTCGCGGCGAAAGATGTACTGGAAGGTCTTGGTCACCGATGACGTACCCGCACCGGACGACCCGGTGACGGCGACGACGGGATGCTTGGCCGACATGCGCTCTCCTGTCTCAAAGTTGGGCGGTTATGGCATCCGAAACAGCGAACGGGCGTTGAACAACGACGAGTCGAAGGAGTGGTCAACGTCGTCGGTGTCCTCGCGGTGGTAGCGCTCGATGAGTTCCACCTCATTGCGTGAGCCGAAGATGAACGGCACCCGCTGGTGGACACCGGTCGGAGTCACCTCCATGACCCGCTCCCGGCCGGTGCTGGCGCTGCCGCCGGCCTGCTCGATGATGAAGGCGATCGGATTGCATTCGTACATCAGCCGCAGCCGGCCCGGCTTGTCGGGATCCTTGGTGTCGTTGGGGTACAGGAACACGCCGCCACGCGTGAGGATCCGAAACGCCTCGGCCACCAGGGAGGCAACCCAGCGCATGGTGAAGTCCTGCTTCCGCGGTCCGGTGCTGCCGGCCAGGCACTCCTGGACGTAGCGACGCACCGGCGGCTCCCAGAACCGCTCGTTGGACGCATTGATCGCGAACTCCTGATTGTCCTGCGGAATCTGCATCTTCGGATGGGTCAGGATGAACGCGCCGATCTCGCGGTCAAGGGTGAAGGCGTCCACGCCGTCGCCGCTGGTGAGGATCAGCATCGTCGACGGCCCGTAGACCGCAAAGCCGGCGCACACCTGCTCGACCCCGGGCTGCAGGAAGTGCTCCGACGTCGGCTCGGCGGATGGATCGGGGCTGCGCAGGATCGAGAAGATGGTGCCCACCGCGATGTTGGCGTCGATGTTGCTCGAGCCGTCCAACGGGTCGAACACGAGCAGGTACTTGCCGCGCTGATAGCTCGCCGGAATGGGATAGATCTCCTCCATCTCCTCCGAGGCCATCGCGGCCAGGTGACCGGCCCATTCGGTCTCGCCGATCATCACCTCGTTGCTGATGAGGTCGAGTCTCTTTTGCACCTCGCCGTGCACGTTCTGCTGATTGGCAGTGCCCAACGTGCCGATGAGCGCACCGCGGTTGACCTGGTTGCCGATCACCTTGATCGCGGTGGCCACGGCGTTGAGCAGCCCGGACAAGTCGCCGGTGGAGCCTTCGTGGCGGTGTTCGGTTTCGATCGTGTAGCGGGTGAGGGTCTTGCGCGCATCACGCATCCGAGTGATCAAGCCCCTGCCCGGGTGGCCGTCACCGCGGTCGCCGCACTAGCTCGGCGGCAATTGTCCGCCAGCGCCTGCTGTGCCGCCTCGACCCGCTCGGACACGCCCGACCAGGTCTGCAGCGCGTCGTTGACCAGCGCGCGTCCGAAGGAGAACGTCAGCCGCCACGGTGCCGTGTCGTCGGTCGCGGCCCGGGCGTTGATCTCTGCCAGATTCGCGCAGGCTTGCTCGTTGGATTGTCCGCCGGACAGGAACGCGATGCCCGGCACCGTCGGTGCAACGGTGGCACTCAGCACCCGCAGGGTCCGGCGGGCGACCTCGTCCGGATCGGCAACGCGCGCGGCGTCGGCTCCCGAGACGACCATGTTGGGCTTGAGCAGGATTCCGGCAGGATCGACGCCCATCGCCTCGACCTCGGCGAAGACAGCCCGCAGCGTGTCGGCGGTGGCCGTCTCGCACGTCTCGATCGGGTGATCTCCGTCCATCAGTACTTCGGGTTCGACTATCGGGACGATGCCCGCCTCCTGGCACAGCGCGGCGTAACGGGCCAGCGCGTGGGCGTTCGCGTGCACGACGCGGGCACTCAGGCCGACCGGGGCGAGAGCGGCACGCCATTTGGCGAAGAGGGCACCGGCGTCACGGTAGTGCGCCAAACGCGCCCGCAGTCCGTCGAGCCCTTCGGTCACTGTTCCTTCGGAGAACGGCAGAGGCGTGATGCCGGTGTCGACCTTGATGCCGGGCATGACGCCGCGCGCCGACGCCGCCGCCGGGAACGGCGTGCCGTCGGTCAAGTGCTGGCTGAGCGTTTCGGTGCTCAGGATGATTCCCGATACCCATGCGTCCAGGCCCGGGGTAGTGAGCAACAGCGCGCGGTAGTCGCGGCGGTTGTCCTCTGTCACGGCGACACCCGCACCGTCGAGGCGTTTGGACATCGTGCCGATGCTCTCGTCTGCGGCCAGAATTCCCTTCCCTGGCGCGACGAGAGCGGTGGCGACGCCGTGTAGTCCGGGCACGGTGGACCTCCTGTTGGGCCATCAGAGGGCCCACGGCTTCCACGCTATGCAGACGGCAGCCGCGTTGCCTCACCCGCCGGGGCGGGTGTGCGGGTGAATGCCCCAACCCGTTGCCCCGAGTCACCACCAGCACGCGCCACGGCACCTTTCGCTGCGCGGGCGGGTCGGCGCGGCGCGAATACTAGGTCACCCGCTGCCGCCGGGTCGCTCAGGTGGGCGATGAACAGCCTGGTGGTGGCGGTGGGCGCGGCGCTCGTCAACGCGTGCCACGGTCGATTGAGCGGGGTGCCTCGAACCGACAAGCGGCGCAGGTCACCGGCGCGCAGATGATGGGCCACCGCATCGGTCGAGACGACGGTGAGGCCGAGGCCCAGCACCGCCGAAGCCACCACCGCGCCGTGCGAGCCCAACGCGAGCATAGGCGGATCGATCTGCAGCGATTCGAGCAGCGCGAGCGTGGCATCGCGAGTACCGGAGCCGCCCTCACGCAGCAACCAGGTCGTGGTCCTCAGGTCGGTGCGGGCGGTGGCTGCAGCGACGACGATCAGCGAATTGGCCCGGGTGGCCCGGGTCACCAGGGCGAGCCCGGGCAGCGGGCGCCCGGCAATGACGACGTCGAGCTGGTGATCGGCGAGCAGGGACAGGATGTGATCGCGTACGCCGACTTCGAGGGTCACGTCGACGTCGGGGTAACCGCGGCGGAAGGAGGCGAGCAGGCCGGGAACCAGGTACTCGCCCGCCGTGGTCACGGCCCCCAGCCGCAGCCGGCCGCGCTCGGCCGAGACGCCTTGCCGGGCTGCCTCGACGCTCTCGTCCATCAGCCCGACGATGCGCCGTGCGTAGTCGGCGAACACGCTGCCGGCCTCGGTCAGCCGCAGGCCGCGGCCACTGCGTTCGAACAGCGTCACTCCCACCTCGCGGTGCAGCGCCGCCAACGATGCAGACACAGCCGATTCGGTGACCGACAGCCGACCTGCGGCTGCCTTCGCCGATCCGCACTCCACGATCGCGAGGAACGTGAGTAGCCGGGACGGGGTCATGGTTCATTGAAACATGAGTACTTGCTTAAGCAAATTCGGTAAACACTCGTTAGACAGATCAAGGATGCGGGGCGCATGCTGACTCGACCGGGCTCGCGGTCGTGGGGCCGGTAAGCCCAGGAGGTCTCGTGTCGACAGGCGACTCGAAGAACGACTCGCAGGACAAGTCCGCCAACGGTGCAGAGCCGGCCCGCTGGGACCCGGGTGTGCACAGCTACGCCAGTATGGGTTACTACGATCCTGACTACGTGCCCAAGGACACCGACGTTCTCGCGCTGTTCCGGGTGACCCCCCAGCCCGGCGTCGACCCGTACGAAGCCGCGGCCGCGGTGGCCGGCGAGTCGTCCACGGCCACCTGGACGGTCGTGTGGACCGACCGGCTCACCGCCAACACGCATTACCAGGCGAAGTGCTACCGCGTTGACGAGGTGGCCGGCGCCAAGAACCAATACATGGCCTACGTCGCCTACGACATCGACCTTTTCGAGGAGGGCTCGATCGCCAACCTGACGTCCTCGATCATCGGCAACGTGTTCGGCTTCAAGCCGCTGGTCGCGTTGCGCCTGGAGGACATGCGCATCCCGGTCGCCTACGTCAAGACGTTCCAGGGGCCCGCGCACGGCATCGTCATGGAACGCGAGATGCTCAACAAGTACGGCCGGCCACTGCTCGGCGCCACGGTCAAGCCCAAGCTCGGCCTGTCGGCCCGCAACTACGGGCGCGTCGTGTACGAGGCGTGCCGCGGCGGGCTGGACTTCACCAAGGACGACGAGAACATCAACTCCCAGCCGTTCATGCGCTGGCGCGACCGGTTCCTCTACGCGATGGAGGGCGTCAACAAGGCGGTCGCCGACACCGGTGAGATCAAGGGCCATTACCTCAACGTCACCGCAGCCACGGTCGAGGAGATGTACGAGCGGGCCGAGTTCGCCAAGGAACTGGGCAGCATCGTCGTCATGATCGACCTGACGATCGGCTACTCGGCCATGCAGTCCATGGCGCATTGGGCACGGCGCAATAGCCTGCTGCTGCACTTGCACCGGGCCGGCCACGGCACGTACACGCGACAGAAGACGCACGGCGTCAGCTTCCGGGTGATCGCCAAGTGGTGCCGGCTGATCGGGGTCGACCACATTCACGCGGGCACCGTCGTCGGCAAGCTCGAGGGCGACCCGGCGACCACCCGCGGGTTCTACGACACCCTGCGCGAGAACCACATCCCGACCGACCCCGGCAACGGCATCTACTTCGACCAGGAGTGGGCGAGCATGCCCGGTTGCATGCCGGTGGCTTCGGGCGGCATCCACGCCGGCCAGATGCACCAACTGCTCCACCTGTTCGGTGACGACGTCATCCTGCAGTTCGGCGGCGGCACCATCGGCCACCCGCTCGGCATTGCCGCCGGCGCCGAGGCGAACCGCGTTGCCCTCGAGGCGGTCGTGAAGGGACGCAACGAGGGCCGGGACCTGGTCAAGGAGGGCCCGGACATGCTGCGCAATGCTGCCAAGGTGTGCCATCCACTGCAGGTCGCACTGGACACGTGGGGTGACATCACCTTCGACTACACCTCGACGGACGCGCCTGACGTCGTGCCCACCGCGAACGCTTGACCCGAGCCAGCCGGAGCCGACATGTTATTGCGTCACGGAGCGTTTTCCTACCTGCCAGCCCTCACCGACGAGGAGATCAGCGCCCAGGTTCGCTACGTCCTCGACCGGGGCTGGCCCGTCTCGATCGAGTACACCGACGACCCGCATCCGCGCAACGTCTACTGGGACATGTGGGGGCTGCCGATGTTCGACCTCGACGAGCCCGACGGCGTCCTGACCGAGATCAATGAATGCCGCACAGCCTTCCCGAACCACTACGTACGCGTGCTTGCCTACGACGCCCGGCTGGGCCGGCAGACCACCGGGCTGAGCTTCCTGGTCCAACGCCCCGAGCACGAACCCGGCTTCCGGCTCGATCGCATCGAGGCGCAGGGCCGCGTCCAGCGCTATGCCCTGCATCCCTATGCAACCGAGCCGCCGCAGGGTGGCCGGTACAAGCGCCGCGACGACGGATCGTCGTGACTTCGGGTCGTCAATCCGGGTTTTCGATGTCCCGTCCCGGCGCCGGCAAACCGCCGGGCAGGTCGGCTCCGGAGCGGACGGAGCCGGAAGAATCGGACGAGCCGGATGACGCTCTTCTCGGCGCCGAGGACAAGGTCGACCTGCGCGAGGACGAGGCCAGTGCGAAGGTCCAGGCAGTCCTCGACCGACTTGATGACGAACTGGTGGGGCTGACCGCGGTCAAGCTGCGGATCCGTGAGATCGCCGCCTTGCTGACCGTCGACCGGGCGCGGGCGCGCTTCGGCCTCTCGGCCAGCAAGCCGTCGCTGCACATGAGCTTCACCGGTGCGCCAGGCACGGGCAAGACCACCGTGGCGCTGCGCATGGCCGAGATCCTGCATGCGCTGGGATACCTGCGGGTGCCGAAGGTGCATGCCGTGACCCGCGAGGACCTGGTGGGCCAGTTCATCGGGCACACCGCGCCCAAGACCAAAGAGGCCATCGCCAAGGCGGCCGGCGGGGTGCTGTTCATCGACGAGGCGTACTACCTGTTCCGGCCCGAGAACGAGCGCGACTACGGCCAGGAGGCTATCGAGATCCTGCTGCAGGAGATGGAGTCCGAACGCGGCTCGCTGGTGGTGATCTTCGCCGGCTACGAGGACCGGATGGAGACGTTCTTCTCCGCCAACCCTGGTCTCAGCTCACGGGTGGCCCATCACATCGAGTTCGAGGACTACAGCAAGTCCGAACTGGGGGAGATCGCCGAGTTGATGCTCGGGCGTGACGACTACACGTTCGCGCCGGAGGCCCGGATAGCGTTCGAGGAGTACCTCGAGCGGCGGCTGACCCTGCCGCGCTTTGCCAACGCGCGCAGCGTGCGCAACGCGCTGGAACGCACCCGGCTGCGGCAGGCCAACCGGCTCGTCGCCGCACAAGGGGCAGTGGGCCGAGACGACCTCATGCTGATCAGTGAGGCGGACGTGCGCGCCAGCCGCGTTTTCGGCGAGACAGAAGCTGAGGCTGAGGCAGACGTCGAGACGTGACGGGTCGCCTCGGTCAGCCCGGCCCGTACTTCGGCGGCGGCAGCGTATAGCTGCCCAACCGGTCCGAGCGCACAGCCGTCCACAACGCCTTGTCCTGAGCAACGTCGAGGAAGACCACGCTGGCATCGCCCACGGTGCCGGTTCCGGTCACCGGCACCGTGTAGTAGTGGGCGCCCGAGCCCACCCCGCGCAGTTTTCGGGCCAGTGAGACCAGTTTTGTGGCCGAGAGCCCGCTGTCGACGCTGACCGCGTTGGTGACCGCGCCGAGAAAATGATTCAGGGAGATCGGATTGCTGAGCAGCCCGCCGCTGTTTGTTCGGTGCAGCAGCGCCGCGAGGAACTGATGTTGATGCTTGATCCGGTCGAAGTCACCGCCGGGCAAGCCGTAGCGCTGCCGTACGTACAGCAGCGCCTTGGTGCCGTCCATGTGTTGCGGGCCGGCGTGCCATTGCAGGTGGCTCGCGCTGTCGAAGGAGTCCGCCGGCACGTTGATGTCGACGCCGCCCACCGCGTTGGTCATGCCCTTGAAGCCGGTGAAGTCGACCTCCAGGTAGTGATCTACCCGGACCCCGGTGAGGAGCTCGATGGTCTGTCTGAGCAGGCGAGGGCCGCCGAAGGCGAGCGCAGCATTGATCTTGTTGCTGCCGTAGCCCGGTATCGGCACCCAGGAGTCGCGCGGGATGGATATGAGGTAGGCCGACTTACCGTCCGCGGGCAGGTGTACCAGCATGATCGTGTCCGAGCGCTGGCCGATCGGGCTGATGGCGTTGGGGTCGCCGCCGGTGCCCGTGGTTTGGGCCGGCGCCCGGCTGTCGGTCCCGACCAGGATGAAGTTCTGGGCAGCCGTTGCCGCGGGCACGAGGGCCGGGCGGTGCTCACCGGGCGCGGGGGCGAACACGTCCGGGATTCGGGTGATGTTGTGGTCGTACTTGTAGGCGAAATAGGCAACCGTGCCGCCCAGCGCGAGCACGATTGCCAGCATCGCGATGCCCACGATCGTGAGCGCCTTGAAAATTCGACGGCGCCGACCATGGTCGGGAGAATCGGGGTCTTCTCCCGGTTCTTCCGTTTCCGGTGCTTCTTCCCCGGTTTCCGGCTCTAGTTCTGCTCCGGTATTGCCCTGTGCGAAACCGGGAACGAGCGGGGGGACTTCAGGCACGGTAAACCGCCCTCCGTCGGCGTGCGCAGCAGTTCACCTTATTCCACGGCCTGGGACCAGACAAACGCTGTGCTGCACCAAGGCGGCAGCACGTGTTCGTGGCAGCGGGGCGAGGGGACCGCGCTCGCTCACCGGGTGCTCGCACGTTTCGGTGCAGGGCCGCGCTCAGGCGCAGGCCGCAATGGCGCTGAGCAGCGCGTCCGCGACGGCCGGGGTGCTGATCACCAGGTCGGGCAGGAAGGGGTGGGCGCTGTTGTAGCGCAGCGGGGAGCCGTCGATGCGTGAGGCGTGCAGGCCGGCCGCCTGGACTACTCCGACTGGTGCAGCGGAGTCCCATTCCCACTGCCCGCCGGCGTGCAGGTAGGCCACCGCCTCGCCACGCAGCACCGCCATCGCCTTCGCGCCGGCCGAGCCCATCGGCGTCAGTTGCGCGCCGATTGCGGCAGCGACATCGACCGCGAAGGCAGGTGGTCGGGTATCGCTGACCAGGATCACCGTGCGGGCAGCCGCCAGGACAGGCGGCGTGTCGTCGCTGGCGTACACCGCGTCCAGGGCCGGCTGGGCCACCGCGGCCGCGGTGATACCTGCGCCGGCTTGCCAGAGCGCAACGTGAACGGCCCAGTCGCACCGTCCGGGGATTGCGTACTCACGCGAGCCGTCGAGCGGATCGATGATCCACACCCGGTCGCTGGTCAGTCGGGCCGGCGTGTCGGCTGACTCCTCGGACAACACCGCGTCGTCGGGGCGATGAGTCGCCAGCTCGTGCAGCAGCAGCGCGTTGGACTGGGCGTCACCGCGATCGCTGAGCTCCCGGCCGGTGCCGGTGGGGCGCAGGTCGAGCAGGAGCTCGCCTGCCTGCTGGGCGAGCTCGGCCGCCAGCCGGGCGTCGGACAGCTGTGCTCTCACTCGCCCGACCGCTCGACGAGCGCGAGCACCGCGACGGCTTGGGCTGCCGGGTCTCCGTCTTCGGGGCGCAGCAGCAGGTCGGGGGAGGCGGGCGCCTCGTACGGATCGTCGACGCCGGTGAATCCGGTGATCTCGCCGGCTCGTGCTCGGGCGTACATCCCCTTCGGGTCTCTGGCTTCGCAGATCTGCAGCGGCGTGTCGACGAACACCTCGAGGAAGGGCAGGCCGGCCTCGTGGTGGATCGCACGGGCATGGTCGCGGTCGGCGCGGTACGGGCTGACAAGCGAGACCACGGCTACCACGCCCGCGTCGGCCAGCAGCTTGGCCACCTCGCCCACCCGGCGCACGTTCTCGGCCCTGTCGTCGGCGCCGAAGCCGAGGTCGGCGTTGAGTCCGTGCCGCAGGTTGTCGCCGTCGAGCAGGTACGCGGGGCGTCCAGACGCGACCAGGCGTCGCTCGAGGTCGACCGCCACGCTCGACTTCCCTGAACCGGGCAGCCCGGTCAGCCAGACGGTCAGGCCACGGAAGGCCCGTTCGTCGCGCTTCACCGCGCCCTCGTGCCAGACGACGTTGGATGCCTGCAGTGCGGGCCGGCTGATCATGCCGGCGGCGACCGTGCTGTTGGTGGCATCGTCGATCAGGATGAAGCTGCCGGTCTCGCGGTTGCGGCGGTACGGATCGAAGTGCAGCGGGGTCTGGGTACGCAGCCGGATCCGACCGATCTCGTTGAGTGACAGGGTCTCGGCGGTCTCGTCGCGGTGCAACGTGTTGACATCGAGGCGGTAGTCGAGCTGCTTGACCACCGCCTTCGTCGAGCTGGTGGTGTGCTGGATGGTGTAGCGGGTGCCGGGCGCCAGGGTCGAGTCGGAGGTCAGCCAGCACACCATCGCGTCGATGTCCTGGCCGGTGTGCGGCCGGTTGGCGGGCCGGCAGACCAGGTCGCCGCGGGTGACGTCGACGTGGTCGGCGAGCTGCATGGTGACCGCTTGGCCGGCGAACGCTTCGACCAACGGCCGGCCACCGGGTGCCCAGAGTGCGGACACCGACGTGGCAAAGCCGGACGGAAGCACCGTCACCTCGTCGCCCACCTTGAAGACCCCGCCGTTGACGGTCCCCGCGTAGCCGCGGAAGTCGTGCAGTCGCTCGTCGGCCGACTGCGGCCGGATCACGTACTGCACCGGGAAGCGGGCGTCGATCAGATTCCGGTCCGAGGCGACGTAAACCTCCTCCAGGTGGTGCAGCAACGAGGAGCCCTCGTACCAGGGCATCGCCGCGCTGCGTTGCACCACGTTGTCCCCGACGAGCGCTGACATCGGCACGAACGACAGGTCGGCGATCTCGAGCTTCATCGCAAAGCGGCGGAAGTCTTCGCGGATCTCGTCGAACCGCTCGGCCGAGTAGCCGACGAGGTCCATCTTGTTGACGCAGACGACGAGGTGCGGGATGCCGAGCAGGCTGGCCAGGAAGGCGTGCCGCCGGGACTGTTCGAGAACGCCTTTGCGCGCGTCGATCAGGATCAACGCCAAGTCTGCGGTCGACGCGCCGGTCACCATGTTTCGGGTGTACTG
>JALYVG010000019.1 GCA_030853345.1 Actinomycetota bacterium
GTTGGATTCGTCAACGACGTCGAAGTCGACGATGCCGAGCGTGCCGACGCCGGCCGCGGCGAGGTACATCAGGGCCGGCGAGCCCAGACCGCCGGCGCCGATGCAGAGCACGCGGGCGTTCTTGAGCCGCTTCTGCCCGGCCATCGCGACGTCGGGGATGATCAGGTGGCGGCTGTAGCGGCGCACCTCCTCGATGGTGAGCGACTCGGCAGGTTCCACGAGCGGCGGCAACGACACGGTGTGGGTCCTCACAGGCTGGACGGGCGGGGGTTCTCAGTGAACAACGGCGGCCACCGGGCCAGCATTCCGGGTGGTGCGGTGTCCTGGAAGGCCTTCAACCGGCCTGCAGCCGGAAGCCAGCGTCCCGGACGACTCCCGAGGCACCGGCCCGCTCAGTCATTCTTGAGCGCGACCTCGGTGTTCTGCGGGGTGTCGGCCTGTTCGGCCCCGGGCGCCCCGGCCGCGTTGACCGGATAGGGCCACGGGTTGGCCGCACACATCTTGTGCGTGGCCGCCGAGCGCAGCCCGATCGTCTGCTGCATCATCACCGGCGCCAAGCCGCCCGGCAGGCACTGATGCGCGTGCTGGTGGCCGAGGGCGTGGCCGTCCTCGTGGTTGATGAGGTAGACCCGGTAGGCGCTCAGGTCACCGACGTAGGCCGCGTCGCCCCGCACCCACCGGGCGACGTTGATCACGACCCGGTTCACGTCGGACCCGGCTGTACCGCTGGGCACGTAACAGGACGTCTCGATCGGGATGTCGTAGCCGCACAGGCTGCGCACCGTCATCGACGAAACCAGGGTGACGCGGAAGTCCGCGCCGGTGTTCACCCGCTGCAGCGCCACCCTGTTATGTCCGGCCCAGCTTCGTACGTCGGACAGCACGGTCTGCACCTGGTTCGCGTAGCTGCCCAGGTCGACGCCGCTGATGCCGTTCTCGACCTCGACGCTGTACTTGTGCAGGGTGCCCGATCCGACGACGGGGCTCTTGCCGGATATCACGCGGAACGTCCCGGCACCGGTCTTGGTGTAGGCGGCACCGGCCGGCAGGGCGGCCGCCGAGAGCACCGTGTTGCGCGCGCCGGACCCGGGCTGGTCGGACTTGAGCGGGATGTCACCTGAGGCAGTGGGCGGGCCGGGCCGGGCGCCTGCACCGGGGGGCACCACCCCAGGGGACTTGTTCGCTTTCGACGCGTCGCCGGTCGTTATCAGCGCCAGCACGGTGATCACTACGAGCACCGGTAAGGCGTAGGCCCGCCAGCCGTAGCGACGGGCGAAGTCGCGCAGCACCTGCGGCACCGTCGGGTCGTCGGGCCGGACACCGAAGGTGGGTGCCCGGCGCCGCGCGAGCTCGACGTCGTCGCTGCGCTCAGGGGTGAGCGTGCCCGCAGACCCGATTCGCTGCTCGTCCTGTTCCCATAACGGCACGGGTCCAGATTGCCACACCAGGTGCGTGCCGGCGGTCAGCTGGGCGGCAGACGCGCGGTCGCATCCGTCAGCGCGGATCTCCGGTCAGGCGGATCTGCGCTCCTGCGCCTTCTTCGCCGGGGCCTTGCGCGCGGCTGCCTTCTTGGCCGGCGCCTTGGCGGCTGCTTTCTTGGCCGGCGCCTTCTTCGCTGCCTTCGTGGCCGGTGCCTTCTGTGCCGTGGACCGAGTGGCCGCGGTTGTCCTCGTGGTTGCGGTGGTCTTGGCGGGCGAGGACGTCTCGCCGCGGCCCTTCTTGGCCGCCTCGACCGAGGCGCGCAATGCTGACATCAGGTCGACGACAGTGCCGGAACTGGGCTGCACCTCGTCGGCCTCGACCACCTCGCGACCCTCGATCTTCGCGTCGATGACCTCCTGCAGGGCTGCGCGGTAGTCGTCGGTGAACTCCTCGGGGTCGAAGTGCCCGGCCATGCTGGCCACCAACGACTCGGCCATCTGGCGCTCCTGCGGGCGCAAGTCGACGTCGTCGTCGAGGAAGCCGAACGAGGGCTCGCGCACCTCGTCGGGCCAGATCATCGTCGACATGACTATGACGCCCTCGCGTACCCGCAGCGTGGCGAGCTGTTCGCGGTTGCGGATCGCAACCTTGACCAGGCCGGCCATGCCGCTGTCCTCAAGGGCTTCACGCAGCAGCACGTAGGGCTTGACCGCATTCTTCTCGGGCTCGAGGTAGTAGTTCTTCGCGAAGTAGATAGGGTCGATCTCGTCCTGGGGCACGAATTCGAGTACGTCGACGACCCGGGTAGACGGCAGCGGCAGGTCGGCGAAGTCCTCGTCGGTCAGCACGACCGTCTCTCCGTTGGGCAGTTGGTAGCCCTTCGCGATGTCTCCGTAGGCGACTTCCTTGCCGTCGGCCTCGGCCACGCGCTTGTACCGGATCCGCGAGCCGTCCTCGCGGCGTACCTGATGGAAACTCACGTCGCGTTCTTCGGTCGCGGTGTAGAGCTTGACGCCGATGCTCACCAACCCGAAGGACACGCTGCCTTTCCAGATCGCGCGCATGACAGAAACCTCCGGTGTCGATGGGCACAGCAGCCGTTAGATACCCAGAATGGTAGGGGTGAACCCGATGTTGGCAACGGCGGTTACCCAACTGCCTACCGAGCCGGGTTGGGCTTTTGAGTTCAAATGGGACGGTGTGCGCGCCTTGATGGACGTGTCCGGGCAGGGCGTGATCATCCGCAGTCGGGCCGGGAACGACGTGACAGCCGCCTATCCGGAGTTGGTCGCACTCGCGCGTGACGTCGACGACGCTTTGCTCGACGGCGAGATCGTCGCGTTCCAAGCGGGCACGCCGTCGTTCGAAGTGCTGCAGACCCGGATGCATGTGCGCTCGGTGGCCGAGGCCCGGCGGCTCGCTGGCCACGCTCCGGTGACATTCGTGGCCTTCGAACTGCTACGCCACTACGGGGTGGACCTCTCCGGGCGCCCGTACGCCGAACGGCGGGCGACGCTGGAACGCTGGGCGGCCGATCGGCCGGACTGGACGATCAGCCCGGTGTTCGACGACGGCGAGGCCACTGCCGCGGCCGCGCGCGCGCACGGGCTCGAGGGTGTGCTGGCCAAGCGGCTGGATGCGCCCTATACCCCCGGCAGCCGCAGCCCCGCGTGGCAAAAGCTCCGCTTCGTAAGGGCCGGTGACTTCGTGGTCGTCGGCTGGGAGGCAGCCAGCGACTCGGCCAAGGAGCTCAGCTCGCTCGTCCTGGGCCATTACCGCGACGGCGGCGAACTGGCCTTCGCCGGCAAGGTCGGCAGCGGCCTGCGCGGGCCAGACATCACCCGCATCCAGGCCGCGCTCGTCGCTCGGGCCGGCTGCCCGCTGCCCGCCGCGCCGGCCCGGACCGCTGGGCGCACGGTGCACTGGGTCGAGCCGACCGTCGTCGTCGAGGTGGAGTTCGTGAGCTGGACGGCCGAGGGGAGGCTGCGTCATCCGGTGTTTCGCGGGGTACGTAGCGACAAGCGAGCAGACGAGGCGGTAGGCGATGGCTGAGAAGGTGGCCGTGGAAGTCGACGGGCGGCATTTGACCCTGTCGAACCTGGACAAGGTGCTCTACCCCTCGACCGGTTTCACCAAAGGCGAGGTGATCGACTACTACACCCGGATCGCGCCCCTGCTGCTGCCGCACCTGGCCGACCGGGCGCTCACCGTGAAGCGCTACCCCAACGGCGTCGACGGCCAGTTCTTCTTCGAGAAGAACGCCTCGCGAGGGACACCGGAATGGGTGCGGACGCTGACACTGCCCGTCCCGGGGTCGACCAAGAACCGCGAGACAATCGATTTCGTCGTCGTCGAGGAGCTGGCCGCGGTCGTGTGGCTGGCCAACCTGGCGGCGCTGGAACTGCACGTCCCGCAGTGGCGAGTACCGCGCCGCAGCCGCAAGCCGCGTACCGACCTCATCGTGTTCGATCTCGATCCCGGCGCCCCGGCCGGCATCACCGAATGCAGCACGGTCGCGCTGCAGCTGCGCGAGCTCCTCACCGCAGACGGCCTGTCCCCGATGGCCAAGACGTCAGGTTCGAAGGGAATGCAGGTGAGTGCGCCGGTGTCGGTCGAGGATCCAGAGCTGCCGTCGCGCTACGCCAAGGTGATGGCCGAACGGCTCGAGGCGCAGCAACCGGAGCTGATCGTGTCACGGATGACCAAGGCCTTGCGGCCGGGCAAGATATTCGTGGACTGGAGCCAGAACAATCCGGCCAAGACCACCGTGGCCCCCTATTCGCTGCGGGCCCGGGAGGAGCCGACGGCCTCCACGCCGGTGAGCTGGGACGAGGTGGCCTCGGGCCAGACGCTGCGTTTCACCGCGCCGCAGGTGCTCGAACGGGTCGAGGAGCACGGCGACCTGTTCGCCCCGGTGCTGGATGACGGCCTGCGCGGCCGCATCACGCCGAGCATGGCTACTCGCTAGTAGACTTTGCTGGTTCATGGCCTGTGCCGATGGTTCGGCGCGGGATTGGGAGAGGACGCGATGTCCAGCCTTGTCGGTACCGACTCGCCCGAGCTGGGGCGCGGCGCTCGCCTACCCCGCTCGGCGCGGCGCAAGCAACTGCTCGCCGCGGCCCAGCAGGTCTTCGTCGCCAACGGTTACCACGCCGCCGCGATGGACGACATCGCCGAGCGGGCCGGGGTCTCCAAACCGGTCCTGTACCAGCACTTCCCGGGCAAGCTGGAGCTCTACCTGGCGCTGCTCGACGCCCAGACCGAGATGCTGGCAGCGGCCGTCAACGAGGCGCTAGCGGCCACCGACGACAATCGGGCGCGCATCCACGGCGTGTTGACCGCTTACTTCGAGTTCGTGGACCGCAGCGACGAGGACGGCGCGTTCCGGCTCATCTTCGAGACCGACCTGGGCAACGATCCGGCCGTGCGGGTGCGGGTCGAGGCCGTCGCGCAGAGGACCATGCAGGCTGTCGCCGACACGGTCGCCGGCGACACCGGGCTGGACCGGGCCCAAGCCGAACTGCTGTCGACCGCGCTGACCGGTGCGGCGCAGGTAGCGGCGCGCTGGTGGCTGGCCGAGGACCGGCCGATCTCACAGGAGGACGCGATCCGGCTGATGGAGTCGTTGCTGTGGCGCGGTATCTCGAACTTCCCGCGCCACGGCGACGCGGCGCACTGAGGACCGTTCGCTCCTGGCGCAGCGACCGGGGCCGATGCGCTCGTCGACCTCGACTACCGTGGCAGGGACACCTAGCTTCGACTGCAGGAGGACCGCGTGGAGGTCAAGATCGGCGTGCTTCACACGCCGCGCGAGATCGTGCTCGAGAGCTCGCAGACCCCGGCGGAGGTCGAGGAGCTGGTCGCGGCGGCGCTGAAGAGCGTCGACGGTCAGCTGTCGCTGGTCGACGAGCGGGGCCGCAAGGTGATCGTGCCGGCCAATCTGATCGCCTACGTCGAGATCGCCCAGTCCGACGTGCGCCGGGTGGGCTTCGCCGCCGGCACCTGATCCACGGGGATCGCCACCGCGCGCCAGCCTGACGATCGCCCACGCCTCGGGACCTGAACGGTGATCGACTCGCGTCTGGTGCGCGTTCAGCTGCGAAATCGCTCACCCAACGCGAGTTGATCACGGCGGGCGCCGCCTCCTCAGTTGTTCAAACCGAGCGCGACCATGCGCTCCTCGTGCCGGTCGGTGATGCGCCCGATCAAGGCAGACAGGCCGGTCAGGTCCCCGGTCCCCCCGACGAGCAGCATCATGAGGGCATCGCGGTCAGCCAGCACGTGCTGGGTCTGGCTGATCGCCTCGCCGACCAGTCGCCGGGCCCACAACGCCAGCCGACCCGCGACAGCCGGCTGCGCCGCCACCGCGGCACGCACCTCGCGCACGGCGAATTCCGCCCGCCCGGCGTCGGTGAGCACCTCGCGGATCAGTTCGCGGGTGGACGGGTCGACGAATTCGGCCACTTCACGGTAGAAGTCACCGGCCATGCCGTCCCCGACGTAGGCCTTCACGACCCCTTCGAGCCACGTCGACGGCTCGGTCAGCGAGTGATAGGTCTCGAGGGCCGGGACGAACGGCGCCATGGCCTCATCCGGTGCGGTGCCCAGGTCGCGCAGCCGATCCGCCAGCCGCTGGAAGTGCCCCAACTCGACTGAGGCCATCACCGACATCTCGGCTCGGCCGCTCAGTGTGGGCGCCATCCGGGCATCGTCGGCCAGCCGGTCGAACGCGCACAGCTCGCCATAGGCCAGCGCCGCGAGTAGGTCGACCAGAGCGGCATCGGCGGGCACCTGCGCAGGGTAGCGGGCACCGGCAGGTAGACTCATCCGCACAAGAGCACCACGAATCTGCGCGTTGACCGCGGTCACCCTGGCGCCTCCCTCCTCATCGGGTCGCAGGCAGCTACGCACCCAGAGCCGCTTCTCGTCGGTCGACGTACCTGTCCTGAGGACGTTAATGACCGACAACTCAACATCTGAGCTGCTGCCCGCACTGCCGCCCGACGACGCTGCCGAGATCGCACCGCTGGCCGCCCGCGCCCCGGTTACCGAGGACAGCCCAGCGTTCAGCGACTTCGACATCCGCCCCGAGATCATCGACGCCCTGGCCGAGGTCGGCATCGTCCGGACCTTCGCGATCCAGGAACTGACCCTGCCGATTGCCCTCGCGGGCAATGACCTCATCGGGCAGGCCCGCACCGGAACGGGCAAGACACTCGGTTTCGGCGTCCCGCTGCTGAACCGGCTCAACCTGCCCGGCGGCTCCGGTGCCGCCCCCCAAGCACTGGTGATCGCGCCCACCCGCGAGCTCGCGGTGCAGGTGTCCGGTGACATCGCCGCAGCCGGCAAGAAGCTCGGCGCCCGCGTGCTCACCATCTACGGCGGACGCGCGTACGAGCCGCAGATCGAGGCCCTCCGCAAGGGC
>JALYVG010000048.1 GCA_030853345.1 Actinomycetota bacterium
GGGTGCTGGCGGTCGGCGCCGACGTCACTGAGTTTGCCCCCGGCGACATCATCGCGACCGCCGCGGCGGAGGGGACGCACGCGACGATCGCCCTCGTCGACGCCGAGCGCGCGGTGCCGGTGCCGCCCGACGTGTCCGCCGAACTCGCCGCGGCCGCGATGCTGCAGGGCATGACGGCGCACTACCTGGTGAACTCGACCTACAAGGTGGCGGCGGGCGTCGAGGTACTGGTTCACGCCGCGGCGGGCGGGGTCGGCCGGCTGCTGGTGCAGCTGGCCAAGGCGAAGGGCGCGCATGTGATCGGCACCGTCGGCAGTGCCGACAAGGAGCATGTCGCCAGCACCGCCGGTGCCGACGTCGTGATCCGCTACGACCAGATCGCGGAACCCGCCGAACTGGCCGATGCGGTCCGGGCAGCGTCCGACGGCGGCGTCAATGTCGTCTACGACGGGGTGGGCAAGAGCACGTTCGACGCATCACTGGGCTCGTTGCGACCCCGTGGCTTGCTCGCCCTGTTCGGCGGGGCCAGCGGGCAGGTGCCCCCGTTCGACGTTCAGCGGTTGAACTCCGGCGGCTCGCTGTTCCTCACCCGGCCGACGTTGGTGCACTACGTGGCCACCCGTGAGGAGTTGCTGTGGCGGTCCGGTGAGGTGCTCGGCGCGATCGCCGAGAACACGTTGCGGATCGCGATCGGGGGCAGCTATCGGCTCGAGCAAGCGGGCGAGGCGTACCGCGATCTCGAAGGGCGGCGTACCACCGGCAAATTGCTGATCGTGCCGTAGCGGACGGCGCGACGGTCGCGTACCCTGCCGATGTTCGGTGTCGGGCTCGGCAGACCGGTCAGCAGCGGGGGCAACGGCGAGACTCAGCGCCGCCGCACTCCCGCGGCCAGGTCGGCGGCGAGGTCGCGTACCGCGGCCACCCCGCCGGCGTCGGGCGAATCCAGCAGGCAACGCACCAGCGCAGAGCCGACGATGACCCCGTCGGCGAAGGCGGCCACCTCGGCGGCCTGTACGCCGTTGGACACGCCCAGCCCGACACAGACCGGCAGACCAGGGGCGAGCGCCTGCACACGCTTGACCAGCGCCTCGGCCGCACCCCCCACCGCATCGCGTGCGCCGGTCACGCCCATCGTGGAAGCGGCATAGACGAAGCCGCGCGAGGCCTCGACGGTAGCCACGATCCGCGCGTCGGTCGACGACGGTGCGACCAGGAAGATCCGGTCCAGACCGTGCGCCGCGGTGGCGCCCATCCAGGCCGCGGCCTCGTCCGGCACGAGATCGGGTGTGATCGCCCCCGACCCGGCTGCCGCGGCCAGATCGGCGGCGAAGCGCTCCACGCCGTAGCGCTCGATCGGGTTCCAGTACGTCATCACCACTGCCGCGGCGCCGGTCTGCGCGACCGCGGTCACGGCGCGCAGCGCGTCGACGATGCTCACCCCGGCCCGGACGGCGGGCTCGGCCGCTGCCTGGATCGTGGGCCCGTCCATCACCGGGTCGCTGTACGGGACTCCGACCTCGACGATGTCGACGCCGCCCTCGACCATTGCCCGCATCGCATCGATCGACACCTCGACGGACGGGTAACCAACCGGCAGGTAACCGATCAGGGCCGCCCGGTTCTGGCCCTTGGCCGTGGCCAGGGCATCGGCCAGCGCGGTCACGGCTTGATGCCGAAGTAGGCCGCCGCGGTCTCGACGTCCTTGTCGCCGCGGCCGGAGAGGTTGACCAGGATCACCGCGTCCGGACCGAGTTCACGCCCGAGGTCCATCGCTCCGGCCAGCGCGTGCGCCGACTCGATCGCCGGGATGATCCCCTCGGTCCGGCAGAGCAGGGAGAAGGCCTCCATCGCCTGGGCGTCGGTGATCGGCCGGTACTCCGCGCGGCCGATGTCGTGCAGGTACGAGTGCTCCGGGCCGACACCGGGATAGTCCAGGCCGGCCGAGATCGAGTGCGATTCGGTCGTCTGGCCGTGCTCGTCCTGCAGCAGGTAGGACCGCGCGCCGTGCAGCACGCCCGGCAGGCCGCCGGTGATCGTGGCCGCGTGCCGGCCGCTGTCGATGCCCTCGCCGCCGGCCTCGAAGCCGACCAGTCGCACGTCGGCGTCCGGCACGAATGCGGTGAAGATGCCGATCGCGTTCGAGCCGCCGCCCACGCAGGCGGCCACCACGTCGGGCAGCCGGCCCACCCGCGCAAGCATCTGCTCACGCGCCTCGTCACCGATCACCCGCTGGTACTCGCGGACCATCAGGGGGAACGGGTGCGGGCCGGCCACCGTCCCGAACACGTAGTTGGTGCTCTCGACGTTGGTCACCCAGTCGCGCATCGCCTCGTTGATGGCGTCCTTCAACGTGCGCGAGCCGGTGGTGACCGGGACGACCGTCGCGCCGAGCAGTTGCATCCGCACGACGTTGAGCGCCTGGCGACGGGTGTCCTGCTCGCCCATGTAGACCGTGCACTCCAGCCCCATCAGGGCGGCAGCGGTGGCAGTGGCCACCCCGTGCTGCCCCGCGCCGGTCTCGGCGATCACCCGCTTCTTGCCGATGCGCTTGGTGAGCAGCGCCTGACCCAACACATTGTTGATCTTGTGCGAGCCGGTGTGGTTGAGGTCCTCGCGCTTGAGCAGCACCCGCGCTCCCCCGGCGTGCTCGCCGAACTTGGGCACGTCGGTGAGCGGCGAGGGCCGCCCGGTGTAGTCGCGCAACAGGCGACGAAGTTCGGCGACGAAGTCAGGGTCGCGCTGGGTGGCGTGGAAAGCGGCGGTGAGTTCGTCGATGGCGGCGATAAGCGCCTCGGGCACGAACCGGCCGCCGAACTGGCCGAAGTGGCCGGTGGCATCAGGGGTTGTTGGCTCGACAGTCATGGCGGTATGGCTCCGGGGTGGATGGGGCGGGCTAAGGGCGACGGGACGTCACCCGCGCCATCGCCCGCCGAGGCTGGGAGCCGGATCCATGTGGCTCACCCTACCGGCGCGCCCACGGCAGGATGAGGGCCATGACCCAACAGCCGCGCTGGTTCACCGACTTCGACGCCGGGCACTCGCAGGCCTACATCGAGCGCTTCCGCAGGATGGCCGCCGACGGGACAGACCTGGTGGGTGAGGCGCGCCTGCTCGACGCGCTCGTCGCGCCGCGCGCCCGCATCCTCGACGCCGGCTGCGGGACCGGGCGCATCGGCGCGGACCTGATGCGCCGCGGTCACCACGTCGTCGGCGTCGACGTCGACCCCGAATTGGTCGCCGCCGCGCAGGAGGATCACCCTGGACCGACCTGGTTGGTGGCCGACCTCAGCGAACTGGACCTCGCGGCGCGCGGAGAGCCCGCGCCGTTCGACGCTGCGATCATCGCCGGCAATGTGCTCATCTTCGTCGCGCCAGGCACCGAGGCAAGCGTGCTGAACCGGGTTACGGCGCACGTCCGCGGCGACGGCGTGGTCGTGGCCGGCTTCGCACTGGACGCCGGCTACTCCCTCGCCGAGTTCGACGCGCACTGCGTGTCGGCCGGCCTGATCCACGAGCACCGCTTCGCCACCTGGGACCTGCGACCATGGCAGGCCCACGCGGACTACGCGGTCACGGTGCTGCGCCGGCCACCGGGCAGCTAGCGGCGCTCGCCTCAGGCTATGACGGCGTCGACGGCCTTCTTCAAGGCGCTGGGCTGGGCCGGATTCCTGGGCGCCTTCGCACGCTTCTGCTCCATCCGCGCGCCGAGTTCCTGCAACTGCTTACGGCCCAGGCCCTCGCGCACTTTGGGAAACCAGTCCTGCTCTTCCTCCTCGATGTGGTGCCGGACGCTCTCGATGAGCACGGTGGTCTTCGCGTCGAAGCGTTCGTCGCCGGGATTGAGCATGCTCAGTTCGGAGACGAGGACGTCGGCCACGTGGTGCTCCTCGTAGGACTCGAGGATGTCGTCCTCGAGGTCGGGAAGCAGCTTGCGGACTGCGGGGTACATCACCTCGTTCTCGAGGTAGGTGTGCACAGTCAGAAGTTCGATGATCTTCTTGACCACGGCGCCCTTCGTTGCCTCGGCGTCGTCGCCAGCCCTCTCGAACTGGGCGAACAAGCGCCGGACTTCCTTATGATCGTTCTTCAGCAGCACAATCGCGTCGGTGGACATTCACGCCTCCGGGTGTCGGGATGGCGGCCCCCGGCCGCCCGCAACTGCTTACCCGCCCGCACATGTCCCTAACCTGGTTGATCAACCTGGCGACGGCTCAGCGCGAGGTGCGCGGCGTGGCGGGATGCGAGCCGGCGGTAACCATCTCGGCGACGGCCTGGCGCGGGTCCGCAGTCGTGACGAGCCCTTCACCGACGAGCACGGCATCGGCCCCGGCGGCGGCGTACTCGATCAGATCCAGCGGCCCCCGCACGCCGGACTCGGCGATCTTGACGATCTCGCTAGGCAGCCCCGGGGCGATGCGCTCGAACGTGTTCCGGTCGACGTCAAGAGTGTGCAGGTCGCGGGCGTTGACGCCGATCACCCGCGCGCCCGCGTCGAGCGCCCGCGATGCTTCGTCCTCGGTGTGCACCTCGACGAGCGCGGTCATGCCGAGGGATTCAATGCGCTCACGCAGGCCGATGAGGGTGTTCTGGTCGAGCGCGGCAACGATGAGCAGCACCACGTCGGCACCGTGCGCGCGCGCCTCGTGGACCTGATAGGACGTCACGACGAAGTCCTTACGCAGTACGGCAACCTGGACCGCGGCGCGCACGGCATCGAGGTCGGCCAGCGATCCTCCGAAGCGGCGCTGCTCGGTGACGACGCTGATCATCCGGGCCCCGCCCGCCTCGTACGCCACGGCGAGCGCGGCCGGGTCGCTGATGATGGCCAACGAACCCTTGGACGGGCTGCGCCGTTTCACTTCGGCAATGACACCCACGCCCGGAGCCCGCAGCGCGGCCAGCGCATCGAGCGCGGGAACCGCCGCGGTGGCACGGGCCTTGATCTCCTCGAACGGGACGGCGTCCTGACGGGTCGCGACGTCCTCTCGAACACCGGCGACAATCTCGTCCAGAACGCTGGCCACCCGCGATACCTCCCGCTTCTCAGAGTCAAGCTTTCGACGAGACTAACTTCCGGATACGCGCCTGGGACGCGCGGGTCCGGATCTTGTTCGTAGTGAGCGCGTTATGCGTTGCTGTCCGGGTGTTCGGCCGTCGGGTCGGCGCCGCGGTCGAGTGCGGTCCACATCGACGCGTCCGCGCGGGCCCGTGCCGCGCCAGGATCCTCGGTGCGGGGCAGTGCCGACGGTGCCTCGTAGCGCCGCGACAGGCCCGCCCAGTGGTGCCCCCGAAGGGCGATCAGCAGACCGGCAGCGAGTACAAGGAGGCCAGCCGCCGCACTCAACGTCGGCCAGAGCGGATGCACCGACACCTGTGGCACCAACGCCGGATCCGCCCCGACGCCGGAGTGTTTCGCCTGCACCAGCGAGCGCACCTTGTCCGCGCTGACCGGAGCCAGGCCCGACACCGAACGCCACGCCAGGAGCGCACCGGCCAGCGCGAGCAGCGCGCCGATCGTGCGCCGAGCCACCCCGCGGGTCGCGAGAATGGCCACGACGCCGGCCAGCGCGACCAGCCCCAGCGCGGTCGGCGCCGCATCGAGCAGGCGACCGGTGATGGCCAGCACGTCGTCGGCCAGTGGTCGCGGACGCGGCGTGCGCGCGCTCTGCCAGGTCCGCCTAGCGGTGAGCAGCGCAGCGGCAGCGCCGAGCAGGTCGAGCACCAGCGCCAAGGCGAACTCCCCGCGACTACGCATCCGGCACCTCGCCCGTCACGACCGGGCGCAGGGTCTCGGCGGTGGCGATCGCCTGCAGCACAGCGCGCGCCTTGTTCTGGGTCTCCTGCTCCTCCAGCGCCGCGACGCTGTCGGCGACGATGCCGGCCGAGGCCTGTACGTAGGCGACGCCGGCGCGCATGACCGCGGTGCGGATAGCGATCGCCATATCGAGGTCGCCGGCGCAGTCGAGGTATCCGACGGCGCCGCCGTAAACCCCGCGGCGTACCGGTTCGAGTTCCTCGATGAGCTCCATCGCCCGCACCTTCGGCGCTCCCGTCAGGGTGCCCGCCGGGAAGGTGGCGCTCAGCACATCGAAGGCATCCTTGCCGTCGGCGACCTCGGATTCCACGGTCGACACGATGTGCCACACGTGGCTGTAGCGCTCGACCGCGCCGAACTCGACCACCTGGACGCTGCCCGGCGCCGACACCCGGCCCAGGTCGTTGCGCGCCAGATCGACGAGCATGACGTGTTCGGCCTGCTCCTTCGGGTCGCTGACCAGTTCGGCGGCCATCGCCGCGTCGCGCTCCGCCGTCTCGCCCCGACGGCGGGTTCCGGCGATGGGGTGCAGCACCGCTCGGCGTCCGGTGACGGTGACCAGCGCCTCGGGGCTGCAGCCGACGATGTCGACATCGACGGTGCGCAGGAAGTACATGTAGGGCGACGGGTTGAGCGTGCGCAGCACCCGGTAGACGTCCAACGGGTCAGCGGAGGTCTCGACCGAGAACCGCTGCCCGACCTGGATCTGGAACACCTCGCCGGCCCGGACGGCCTCGAGCGCCTGCTCGACCGCGGGCCGGTACTCCCCCGCGGGCGTGCGCGAGACCCCCTGCTTGGGCGGCGCCGACCCGACCGTGGCGACGGTCGGCGGGGTCGCCGTGGCCAGTGCGGCCTGCATCGAGTCCA
>JALYVG010000060.1 GCA_030853345.1 Actinomycetota bacterium
GAGCCCCCGGCCCTCAAACGCCCGCCGATGCTCGTCAAGACTGCTCCTCGCACTCCGGGCCGCTGCGGGGTGGCTACGGAGTCTCGGTGACATCGACCGCCAGGAACCCCATGATGTCCCAACACCTGACCCCTCGTCAGGCTCCTCGGTCGGCTGCGCATTGTCCATACTCGAGCAACGCCCATCCTGGGCCCAATCGCTCGTCCGAGTCGGGTTCACGCATATGAACATCCTCAAATCAGCATGTCCGGTAAGCCGCCCGGGGCGCGAGAGCGACCCATATGCGCGGCTCAGTCGGAGCTCCGTATGACGGCGGACGCAAGCAGATCGAGACGGTTCTTGAGCGCGTCGCGCTGTCCGCCGTAGCGCATACCCATGCGCAGGAGATGCGGTCAGGGAAGCGCACTGTATCGCCGCGGTCATGTGCGCTCGGAGCGGCGAGCGGAGCCTTCTTGCGGGTGGGGTACGACGAAAGCGATGTCACCCGGTAAATGCTGTCATCCGGATTGAGACGAGCAGTCCGGGCAGTTCCACGCCGAGCTTGGCGACGTAGCGGGTCGGAGGCCCAGAGGGGAACCACCGGGCGTATTCCTCATTCAGGCCGGCGAAGTCTGCGGGGTTGGTGAGGAGTACGCCCACTTCGATGACATCGTCCAAACTGGCGCCGCCGGCCTGCAGGATGGCCTCGCAATTCCTCAGCGCCTGCCTTGTCTGATCTTGGATCGTGTCTCCGGCGAGGCTGCCCGTGCTCACGTCGATGCCGACGATGCCAGAGACGAGTACGTGGGGGCCGGCCTTGACTGCTTGGCTGTAGAGCGGCGAACTCGGTGCGTTCGCAGTCGTGATGATCTGCCGTGCCATGACAGCCCTCCTCGAATAGCGCGTATCAAGTGCGCCACCGCAGTGGTCGCTGGAGGGGCCGAGGGCAGGTCGGCATCGAAACGCACGGTCACGCCGCTGTCATGTCTGCGGACGCCCCTCCGCGTACGGCAGACCGTACGGCAACAACAACGCTGCGCAGCACCTCCGGATGCTGCTAACCGACGCCCACGGTGGGCTTGTCGCAGTCCAACACGCAAGCTGCGCAGAGCCCGCAGCGAAGAGACACGCTGCTGTACTTCTGCTGCTGTACGCCTGGCTCTTCGGCGCACAAAGGCAGCCCCCATGCTCACCGAGGCCCCGAATTCATTGGTCGGGGTGGCGGGATTCGAACCCACGGCCTCTTCGTCCCGAACGAAGCGCGCTACCAAGCTGCGCCACACCCCGTGGCAACCGGCCCAGCATACCGAAGCCACCCACGCCGATTGACCGTCGGCGTCAGAGCGCGCGGGGCACCAGCGTGAGCAGGGACGCTTCGGGCCGGCAGGCGAAACGCACCGGTGCGTAGGGGTTGGTGCCCAGGCCCGCGCAGACGTGGAAGTACATGTGGTCGTCCCACGGGTGTAGCCAGCGCGCGCGGTGGACGTCGATGCCGCAGTTGGTCACGATCGCCGGGCCGAACGGGACGCGGACCTGGCCGCCGTGCGTATGCCCGGCCAGGACCAGGTCGTAGCGGTCCGCGGCGAACTTGGACAGCAACGTCGGCTCGGGGGAGTGCATGACCCCGATCCGCACCGTCGCGAACGGATCCGCCGCCCCGGCGATGCGGTGGTAACGGGCCCGGCGCAGGTGCGGGTCGTCGGTACCGGCCAGCGCCACGTGGCCGTCGTGCATCGCGACGCCGGTGCGGACGTGGGTCAGGTCGAGCCAACCCGCGCCGACCATGCTCGCCGCCATCTCCGGCCACGGCAACGGATCACCGCGCACCAGACCCAACTCGGGACGGAAGTACCGCAGTGGGTTCGTCGGCCGCGGCGCGTAATAGTCGTTGTTGCCCGGCACGAACGCGCCCGGGAAGGCGAACAACGGCTCCAACGCGTGCATGACGGCCCCGATCCCGTCAGGGTCCGAGATCGTGTCGCCGGTGTTCACGACCAGGTCCGGGTCGAGGCGGGCCAGGGCCCGGATCCACTCGTGCTTGCGGTGTTGCGCGCTGGTGATGTGCAGGTCCGAGACATGCAGCAACCGGACCGGTCTGGCACCCGGGTTCAGCACCGGGACGGTAAAGCGACGCAGCGTGTAGGCGTTGCGTTCGATCAGTGCGCCGTAGGCCAGGCTCGCCACGCCGACCCCAGCGGCGGCAGCTGCGGAGCGTGGCAGGCCGATCATGGCGATAACCCTACGGGCGGCGTCGGTAGCGTTGGGCCATGCCCGAGTTGAAGTTGCGCCTGCGCGCCGACCTGAACGCCGCCATGAAGGCGCGCGACGAACTGACGACCGCGACGCTGCGGATGGCACTCACCGCCGTCAGCACCGAAGAGGTGGCGGGCAAGCAGTCCCGTGAACTCACCGACGACGAGCTGCTGCGCGTCCTGGGGCGCGAGGCCAAGAAGCGTCGCGAAGCAGCCGAGGCGTACGACGCGGCGGGCCGCACCGAATTGGCCGACCGCGAGCGCGCCGAAGGCGTGGTCCTCGACGGGTACCTGCCCATGCAGCTCGCCGACGACGAACTGAGCGCACTGGTCCGCGCCGCAGTCGCCGAGGCCGGCGCCACCGACCTACCGCAGATGGGGGCGGTCATGAAGCTCGTCCAACCGCGAGTCGCCGGGCGTGCTGATGGCAAACGGGTCAGCGACGAGGTCCGCCGCCAGCTCAGCTAGTGGGTAGGGGGGCTGGGCCGTCCGCTGGGCCCGCCGCCTCGGCCACCAGGACGGCTCGGCGGCGTCGTCGGCTTTGGTTTGATCTTCGTCGGGGCTGGCTTGGGAGCGGTGTAGAAGTGCTGTTGGACGCCGCTGCTCACGCACGCGGTGATCGTCGCTCCCCGTGGAGCGATGCTCGGCCCGGCGTAGCCGATCTTGCCGAAGGCCACCGCCTTGTTAGGGCACAGACCCTGTTGGCCGGTGGCCGGGTTGAGCCAGGCCAACTTGTAGCCCGCGCCGGCAAGCGTCGTCTTCGCGGTAGCGACATCCATGCCCACGATCGACGGGACCGGCAGACCCGGCGCTGCGCCCGGCGGGGTCCAGGTCCAGCGGGGCCTGGCCGCCAGGGTCGGGCCCAGTGTCTTGAGCCATACACCGGCGGCGTAGGCACCGTAGGCCTGGGTGGCCGGGTCGGTCACGCCGGGCAGGCCGGACGCGTCGGCGTTCGGATGGTCGAAGTTCACGATCGCCGTTGCCGCCACCAATGTTGGGGTCATGCCGACGAACCACAGCGAGGCGTTCTTGTTCGTGTCCTGCCGCGACCGGGGGTCGACCGCGACGCTGGTGCCGGTCTTGCCGGCCACCACGCTCTGGCCCTGGTTGTACCAGTCCTGGAACTGTTGCGCCGAGGTGCCCGGGAACCTGGTGTCGCCTGCGAGGATGTCGACCGCCTGCAGCGCGACCTGCGGCGCGACCACCTGCACGCCGGGTGAGCGCCTGACGTCGATCGCCTTGCCGTTCTCGTCGGTGATCGACTGGATCGGGGCCGGCGCATTGAACGTGCCGTTGTTGGCGATCGCCGCGTACGCACCTGCCAACTCCAGGGGGCTGGTGCCCACGTCGCCCAGTACGAGCTCGCCGGGGCGCTGGTAGTTCAAGATCGTGTCCTTGACCGTCAGCCGGCCGTCGCCGCTGGGCTGCAACAGCGAATTCATGCCCAACTTGGCGGCCATGTTCGTGACGGGTTCCAGATCGCACTGCAGCAATTCGTCGACCAGGGCGACGAAGTACGTGTTCGACGACTTGACCGTGGCCGAGGTCAGCCCCTCGTTGATGTTGTATTGCTCGTTCGCGTCACCGTTCTTGACGGCGTCAGCCGTGAGGCAGCTCCTCGGCTTGTATCCGGTGTCTTGAGACGGCGTCTGCAGCGGCCAGTCCGTCGGCAGGCCGGTCGACAGGGCGGTCAGCAGCGGGAACAGCTTGTACGTCGAGGCGCCCTGGCCGGAGTACTCGGTGAAGATCGGCAGAGAGGTGTGCCTCGTGTCCTTCGCCGAACTGTTGGTGCCGTAGATCTTGCTCGTCGCCATGGCCCGCACGCTGCCCGTCTGCGGGTCGACGGCTGGCAGCACCGCGGTCATCGGCGACGTGGGAGGCATGGCCAGCGCCAGGCTGTTCTGCATGCTGTTCTGCATCCCGGCGTCCAGCGTCGTGACTATGTTCAGGCCGCCGGTCGTCAGCTGGGTGTTCGAGATCTTGCCCACGGTCTCGAGCCAGTGCACCGCGTAGTCACAGAAGAATCCGACGTTCTTGATCGTGGCCGGGGCGTTCGCACAGCCTTCCTTGACCACGGGCGGCTGGGTGGTCGCGAGACTGACGGGCTGCGCCTCGTACTTGTTGGCGTCGCGCTGGCTGAGCTGCCCGACTGACACCAGGTTCTGCAGCACCTCGTTGCGGCGTTTCTTGGCGAGCCCGGGGTTCTTCCCGAACGGGTCGTACTGAGTGGGCGCGCGCAGCAGGCCGACCAGCATGGCCGACTCCGGCAGCGTCAACTTCTTGACGTCCTTGCCGAAGTAGGTCTGCGCCGCGGTCTGGATGCCGTAGGAGTTCTCACCGAAGAACGCGATGTTGAGGTAGTTCTCGAGGATCTTGTCCTTGGACTCCCGCTCGGTGTTCTCGATGAAGATGGCACACTTGGCGTCCTCGATCTTGCGGTTGAGGTTCTGGTCGATCGCGGCCTGCTGCTGCTTGACGTCCTTGCCTGCCTGGTAGTACCGCATCTGCTTGACGTACTGCATGGTCAGCGTCGAACCGCCCTGGGTGTCGCCACCGCTGGTGCTGACCGCAGAGCGCATCAGGCCGCGCATGTCGACGCCGTGGTGGCTGTAGAAGCGGCGGTCCTCGGTGGCGACGAGCGCCTGTTGCAATTGCTTGGGGACCTGCGACAGCGGCACCGGCTGGCGGTCCTGGCTGAACAGAGTGGCGATCACGGTGCGGCCGTCTTTGGCGAACAGCGTGGTCTTCTGCGGCGGCTTGGATTCGTGCAGGTTGCACGGGGTGGTGAGGAACTTGTCGGCCTCGTGCCGCGCCGCGAGACCCAAGCCGCCCACGTAGGGAAGCAGCAACCCCGCAGTCAGGACGCCAGTGACGACCAGCGCCGCGACAAGCTTTCCGATGGTCGGCCAGGGATTCGGACGCGCGGATGCAACTGCCACAGGCATCAGGGTACGGGGAGCTCCCGGAAGGCGCCCGTGTGGTCCTCGGCGTGCGCTCAGCCGCTGGCGTCGGAAAGCAGATCGCCGATGGTGCGCAGCCCGTCGAGGTCGTGCACGTCGACCGGTAGCGCGGCCAGGGCGATGACGGCGACCTCGGGGTGGGCCGCACAGAACCGTTTCGCCATGCGGGCGTCGTGTTCGGCCGCACTCGCGACCTCGGCGTGGACGCGCAATGCCGCCTCGGCCAAGGCCCCCACGTCGCTGGCCGGTTTGGCGGCGAGCGCGTCGGCCGCTGCCTCGGCGCGGGCAGCGCTGAGCGCGGGGGCTCCGGTGACCGGTGCCGTGTTGTGCACCCGGTTGATAATCAGCCCGGCCAACGGCATCCGTTCCGCCGACAGTCGCTCGACGAAATAGGACGCCTCGCGCAGGGCGTCGGGCTCGGGCGCGGCGACGACGACGAACGCCGTGCCCGGGGTCTTGAGCAGCTCGTAGGTGTGCTGGGCCCGCTCGCGGAACCCACCGAACATCGACTCCAGGGCCGACACGAACGAGGACAAGTCCGTGATCAGGTCGCTGCCCAGGACCTTGGTGAACACCTTGCTGAACATCCCGACCGAGACGGTGACAACCTTGAGGTAGGCCTTGCCGCCGGCGCGGGCGGGCATGGTCAGCAGTCGGATCATCTTGCCGTCGAGGAAGCGGCCGAGCCGGTTCGGGGCGTCGAGGAAGTCCAGGGCCGAACGCGAGGGGGGTGTGTCGACGACGATGAGATCCCACTCGTCGGCGGCGACCAGCTGGCCCAGCTTCTCCATCGCCATGTACTCCTGCGTTCCGGCGAAGGACGACGACAGCGACTGGTAGAAGGGGTTGGCGAAGATCGCTTCGGCCCGTTCGGGCGTGGAGTGCTCTGCGACGACCTCGTCGAACGTCCGCTTCATGTCCAGCATCATCGCGAAGAGCTGGCCGTTCTCGACGCCCTTGACCTCGCGCGGGGTGTTGTCCAGCTCGGTCAGCCCCATGGACTGGGCCAGCCGCCGGGCCGGGTCGATTGTCAGAACCACGGTGCGCCGACCAGCCTCGGCACCGAGCAGGGCCATCGCAGCCGCCGTCGTCGTCTTGCCGACGCCCCCGCTGCCGCAGGTGACGATGACGCGGGTCATGGGGTCGCGAACCAGGGCGGCGAGGTCGAGTGAGCGGCGCGCGCGGGTCATGTCGGCTCCACCGTGAAGTAACCGGCGAGTTCGTGCAGCTCGCCGAGCTCGAGGGGCGGGTTGAGGTCGGGCAGTTCCAGGCGCGGGGCGGCGACGGCGGTGAGTAGGGCCGCGTTCTCGGCCTGGATCTCCTGACGCTCGGCGTATTGCGTCATCTCGTGGGCGAGTGGGGCGGCGTGCACGGCCGCGATGTTCGCCTTGCGCAGTCCGGCGGCCAGCGCCTTGACGTCGACGGTCCCGCCAGCGTCGAGCAGGTCGTCGGAGACCAACGCCGGACGGGCCCGGTTGACGATGACGGCGCCGAGCTTGAACCGGGCCGCGGTGAGATCCCCGGCGGCGTCGATGGTCTCCTGTACCGGCATCTCCTCGAGCAGGGTGACCAGGTGTACGGCCGTCTGCGGGCCGTGCAGCAGCGCGATGACCCCGGCGCTCTGCCGGCTGATCGGGCCGAACTTCGTCAGATTGGCCACCTCGCGGGTGGCGTCGAGGAAGCGCCGGATCCGGCCCGTCGGCGGCGCGTCGAGCACGACGGCGTCGTAGGTCAGGTGCCCGTCCGGGTTGGTCCGGGTGACCGACTCCTTGACCTTTCCGGTGAGCAACACGTCGCGCAGACCCGGAGCCAGCGTCGTGACGAAGTCGACGGCACCCATCCGCTTCAGCCCGCGGGCAGAGCGCTTGAGGTTGTAGAACATCTCCAGGTACTCGATCATCGCTTCCTCGGCGTCGATCGCCAGGCCCCAGAGCTGACCGCCACCCGCAGTGGTGGCCAGGCGGTGCTCGCCGTAGGGCAGCGCCGGCACGTCGAACAGTTGGGCGATGGCTTGGCGGCCTTCGACCTCGACGAGCAGCACCTTGCGACCGCCCGACGCGAGGGCCAGCGCCAACGCAGCGGCCACCGTGGTCTTGCCGGTGCCGCCCTTGCCGGTGACGATGTGCAGCCGCGCCGCGGCCGGGATGCCCTCGACGAGTTCGGCGCGCCCCGAGAGGCTGGCGATCGACGTGACGCTCATCCAGCCACAGTAGGAGACACCGCCGGCCGCCGCCGTGCAGCGCCCGCCGAGCTGCCCCAGATCACAGTGAGCAGATAACGTCGCTGCCATGTCCTCCCCACTTGGCAGGCTGCGCGCACTCGGCATCACCCTGCCCGCCGTCGTCAGCCCGCTGGCTGCCTACGTACCGGCGGTACGGTCCGGCTCACTCGTGTTCACCGCAGGACAGCTGCCCATGGTCGACGGGACGCTGGCCGTCACGGGCAAGGTCGGGGCCGAGGTGAGCGCCGCCGAGGCCAAGGTACTGGCGCGCACCTGCGCGTTGAACGGGCTCGCCGCCATTGACGCGCTCGTCGGGCTGGATTCTGTGGTGCGGGTGGTGAAGGTCGTCGGCTTCGTGGCGTCTGACCCGTCGTTCACCGGGCAGCCGGGGGTGGTCAACGGCGCGAGCGAGTTCCTCGACGAGGTGTTCGGCCCGGCCGGAGCGCACGCCCGCTCGGCGGTGGGGGTGGCCTCGTTGCCGCTCGACGCCCCGGTCGAGGTCGAGCTTGTCGTGGAGGTCGGGTGAACGACATTCCAGTGCGTGACGCGGCCACGGTGGTGTTGCTGCGCGACGGTGAGTCCGGCATCGAGGCCTGGTTGCTGACCCGCGTCACCGAGATGGTGTTCGCCGCGGGGGTCACGGTGTTTCCGGGCGGGCGGGTCGACGACGCCGATGCCGACCTGCCGTTCTCGGGTCCGGCCTACACCGAGGTGGCATCCCGGTTCGGGTGCGATGAGGCGATGGCACGGGCGTTGCTCGGTGCTGCGGTCCGTGAGACCTTCGAGGAGACGGGGGTGCTGCTGAGCGTCCCCGCTGCCGATCTGTCCGAGCTGCGGGCCGACGTCGAGGCCGGGCGGCTCGCGTTCGGCGAGCTGCTGCGTTCGCACCGGCTCAGCGTCGATGCCGAGGGGCTTCATCCGTGGGCCAGGTGGGTGACGCCGGCTGGCGAGGTGCGCCGTTACGACACCAGGTTCTTTGTCGGTGCGCTGCCGCCGGGTGCGCAGGCGCAGGACGTCACCAGCGAGTCGTCGGAGGCCTCCTGGACAGGGGTGGGCGCGGCGCTCGAGCAGGCACAACGTGGCGAGCGGATGATGCTGCCGCCGACGCTGGCCACCCTGGCCTCGCTCGTACCGCACGCCACGGTGGCCTCGGCGCTCGCGGCCGCCAGTGCGCGCTCGCTCGATCCGGTCCGTCCGCGCATCCGGGTCGCGGACTCCGGCGCGGTGTTCGCCGACCTGCCCGACGGATCCTCGGTGTCGATCCCGCGGCCGAGGATTCCGTGACCTCGCTCGCGTACGAGATGCCGCGGGCGGTAACTCCGTTCGCCTCCGTGGTGCTCGCCGCGAACCCCGGGCCGATGACGCTGACCGGGACGAACACCTGGCTGCTGCGAGCAGTTGACTCGGCTGAGGCGATCGTGGTCGACCCTGGTCCGGACGACGTGACGCACCTGTCGGCGGTGGCGACCGCCGCGGGGAAGGTGGCCACGATCCTGCTCACGCACGGGCATTCGGACCACAGCGGCGGAGCGCGGCGGCTGCACGAGTTGACCGGTGCGCCGGTGCGCGCACTGGACCCGATGCACCGCCTCGGCGGCGAGGGGCTGGTCGAGGGGTCGGTCGTCGCGTCGGCCGGCGTTGAGTTGCGGGTGTGGGCGACGCCGGGACACTCGTCGGACTCCCTGTCCTTCTTGCTGGCGCCGGGTTCTGCCCCGCCCGCTGTGCTGACTGGCGACACGATCCTGGGCCAGGGGACGACGGTGGTGGCCTATCCCGATGGGGACCTGGCGGAGTACCTGGCCTCGCTGCGCCGGCTTCAGTCCCTCGGCGACGCGACCGTGCTGACCGGGCATGGACCGGAGTTGCCGGATGCCGGCTCGGCGGCGACTGCGTATTTGGACCATCGTGAGCAGCGTTTGGAGCAGGTGCGCGCCGCCGTCTCTGACCTCGGTCCGGACGCGTCGGCGCGGGCAATAGTGGAGCGGGTGTACGCGGACGTCGACGAGGCGGTGTGGTGGGCCGCGGAGCTGTCGGTGCGAGCTCAGTTGGCCTACCTGCGCGTGCACGGCTAGCTGCTGCGCCGGGCAGCCTGCGTGCCGCCCCACTCAACGGCGCCGGCCTGGTATCGCCGGGGAGCGACCGTCAACGGGCGCGGCGGGCGAGACGCTCCCGGTCCAGGATGACCACGCTCTTGCCCTCGAGCCGCAGCCAGCCGCGCGAGGCGAAGTCGGCCAGCGCCTTGTTCACCGTCTCCCGTGAGGCCCCGACGAGCTGGGCCAACTCCTCCTGTGTCAGGTCGTGGGTGACCCGCAGTTGCCCACCCTCGACCGAGCCGAAGCGCTGCGCCAACTGCAGCAACTGCTTGGCCACCCGCCCGGGCACGTCGACGAAGATCAGGTCCGCGAGCATCGTGTTCGTTCGCCGCAACCGCCGGGCGACGACGCGCAGCAGCTGCACCGCGATCTGCGGTCGGTCCTGCACCCACTTCTGCAGCGCCGCCTTGGGCAGCCGGGCCAGCCGGGCGTCGGTCACCACGGTTGCCGTAGCGGTGCGCGGACCGGGGTCGAACAGGGACAGCTCGCCGAACTGGTCCGAGGGACCCATGACCGCGACCAGGTTCTCGCGGCCGTCCGGGGATCGCCGGCCAAGTTTCACCTTGCCCGCGAGCACGATGTAGAGGCTCTCGCCCGGTTCGCCCTCGGTGAACAGCGTCTCACCGCGCGCGGCCTCGAAGATCTCGAACTCCGAGGCCAGCGCCTCGACCGCATCGGGGTCGACGCCCTGGAACAGCCCGGCCCTGCGGAGAATCTCGTCCACGTCCGCTCCTGATCTCCATTGGCATCGTTGCCACGAGCTGTGCGAGCTCGGTCACAAGTGTGGTCGAGAGTCTAGCGACTGCAGGGAAAGTCGAAGATCAAGTAGCCCGGTTGCGCCGCAGCCGGCCGAAGCCCATGCGGCGGCGGAAGCGCGACAGCGCCGACTCGGTGCCCTCGCGGACGAAGGTGTCGAGCTCCTCGGGGTTGGCGTCATCGAGGAACTGCTCGATGTCTCGTTCGACCGCGATCTGGCTCAGCGGCTCCTCGACCCGCCCCATCAGGAGCATGAAGCCGAGCAGCACGAACGGGAACAAGAGGAACAGGAAACCGATCATCGTGGCCCCATTGTGCCGTAAGTCGACGCGTCAGCAGGCACTCGTAGGCTGGCGGCGTGCCGCCTGCCGACGAATCCCCGCTAGCCCTTACCCGCCGAGCCCGAAGGATCAACCGTGAACTCGCCGGCGTCTACCCGGACGCGCGCTGTGAACTGGACTTCACCACGCCGCTCGAGCTCTCGGTGGCCACCATCCTGTCGGCGCAGACCACCGACAAGCGCGTCAACGAGGTCACTCCGGCCCTGTTCGCCAGGTACCGCACGGCGGCCGACTACGCCGGCGCCGATCGCGCCGAGCTCGAAGAAATGATCCACTCCACCGGCTTCTTCCGGAACAAGACGACGTCGCTGATCAAGCTCGGCCAGGAACTCGTAGAACGCTTCGACGGCGACGTCCCCCACACCCTGAAGGAACTGGTCACCCTGCCCGGGTTCGGCAGAAAGACCGCCAACGTCGTGCTCGGCAACGCGTTCGGCATCCCAGGCATCACCGTCGACACCCACTTCGGCCGGCTGTCCCGTCGTTGGGGCTGGACGACTGAGTCCGACCCGGTCAAGGTCGAGCAGGTCATCAACGCACTGATCCCCAAGAAGGACTGGACGATCCTGTCGCACCGCGTCATCTGGCATGGCCGGCGCATCTGCCACTCGCGCCGGCCCGCCTGCGGCGCCTGCCCCATCGCGCGGCTCTGCCCGTCCTACGGCGAAGGCCCCACCGACCCGGTCGCCGCGGCCAAGCTCGTGCGCAGCGCGTCGCAGATGATGGACTCCCTCGAGTGAGCGAACTGCCCGAGCCTTCGCTCGACGCATTGCCGCAATGGCTGCGCCCGCTCGCGCGTGCCGCCCGCACCATCGAAGCGGCCGACCTGTCCCGGTTCGTGCCCCCCGACGACGGCAGCGGCCGCGCCTCCGCGGTGCTGATGGCGCTCACCGAGACCGGAGCCGGACCCGGCATCCTGCTCATCGAACGGGCCGCCGACATGCGCACTCACGCCGGACAGGTGGCGTTTCCCGGTGGCGCCGCCGACGCCGACGATCCGCACCGTGTCGCCACCGCGCTGCGCGAGGCCGAGGAGGAGGTCGGCCTTGACCCGGCCAGCGTGCACATCGTGGCCGAGCTTCCGGCGATCTTCCTGCCGCCGTCGGGGTTCGTGGTCACCCCAGTGCTGGCGTGGTGGTCCGACCCGCATCCGGTCACGGCAGTCGACCCCGCCGAGGTCGCGGTTGTCGCCGTCGTCCCGATCGCCGAACTCACCGAGCCAGCCAACCGGTTCCGGGTGAGGCATCCCGCCGGCTGGGAGGGCCCGGGCTTCGCCGCCGGCGGACTGTTCATCTGGGGCTTCACCGCCGGGTTGCTCGACCGAATGCTGGATTTCGGCGGCTGGACGCTGCCGTGGGACGAGACCCAGCTGCGCCCACTGCCGTGATCAGCCGGCTTGCCCGGCGCCGGTACCGTCGCAGGATGCACCCCTCGCCGCGTGCGCTGCCGCGCGCCGCCGTGGCGCTGGGTTGCGCCGCAGCGGTGCTGGCCGCGTGCACCAAGGAGGCCTCGATCAACCGCCGGCCCAACGGCGGGACGGCCACGGCAACAGTCGTCGACGGCCTGCAGGTGATCGTCGTCAAAGCCGGCGACACCTATCGTTTCGACCCGGCGAGAATCATCGTGCATCCCGGCCCGGTGCGCGTCGCCCTGGAGAACGTGGGCAAAGGGGCGCCGCACGACTGGACGCTGACCGACCTTCCTGGCGCGGCCACTGCTCTCGCGTCGTCGGGCGAGACCAAGACTGCGACGTTCACCGCGCCCGCACCCGGCACGTACACCTTCGTATGCACAATTCACAAGAAGCAAGGACAGACTGGCAAGCTCGTCGTCGTGAAGGATTGAGCCTGCTCTCGTGAACATCCTCGACGTCGTCATCGTGCTAGCCGCGGTCGCTTACGGCATAGGCGGTTTCCGCAACGGCGCGGTCATCGGCGTGTTCTCGATGATCGGCTTCTTCGGCGGTGCGATCATCGGCGCGCAGTTGGCCGAGCCGCTGGGCTCGCGGCTGGCCGATGGGCGCGCCCAGATCCCGGTGGCCATCATCTGCGTCCTGTTCGCCGCGATGATCGGCCAGTTGCTCGGCGTCTGGGTGGCCGGTCACGTGCGTACCCGACTCGTCAGGGACGGCGGCCAGAAACTCGACGCCGGCATCGGCTCGGCACTGGGCGTCGTTTCGGTGCTGCTGGTCGCATGGATGGTCGCCGTGCCGCTCGCGTCGTCGCCGTACCCGTCCCTCGCCTCCGCGGCGGTCAACTCGCGCATCGTCCGCGGTGTGAACGACGTGATGCCGCAGGACGTGCGCAGCCTGTACTCATCGATGCGCTCATTCCTCAACCAGAGCGGGTTCCCGCCGGTGTTCGGTGACCTGCCGAACCCGCGCATCGTGAAGGTCGACCCGCCCGACTCCACACTGGCGCCGGCGGTCCAGGCGCGGGTACAGCAGGCGCGCCGGTCGGTCTTCAAGATCTACGGTGAGGCACCGTCGTGCAACCGGGGCATAGAAGGCTCGGGCTTCGTCTACGCGGAGCACCGGATCATCACCAACGCACACGTGGTCGCCGGCGCGACCCAAGTTCGCGTGCAGGTCAGCGATGCCCAGACGCTGCCGGCCACGGTGCTCATCTACGACCCGCGCCGCGATGTCGCGGTGCTCGCCGTGCCTGACCTCGACGCGCCCGCGCTGCCGTTCGGAAACGCGCCGGCCGCCACCGGCGACCCGGCCGTCGTCCTGGGCTATCCGCAGGACGGGCCCTTCGACGTCCGTTCGGCTCGGGTGCGCTCGCGTGACACGGTGTCGGGCAGGGACATCTACGGAGGGGGCAACGTGCATCGCGAGATCTACTCGGTGTACGCCGTGGTCCGCAGTGGCAACTCAGGCGGCCCACTCATCGCCACCGACGGGGCCGTCGTCGGCGTCGTGTTCGCGACCGCGCTGGATTCCAGCAACACCGGCTATGCCCTGACGAACCGCGAGATCGCACCCGATGTGGCCGAGGCCCGCACCGCGTCGAAGTCGGTGAGCACCGGACGCTGCACCCCGGATTAAGTGTGCAGTTTCGCCCAGCGGATCAGTTCGCCACTGATGACTTCGGGGACCTCGTTGTGCGGGAAGTGGCCCACCCCGTCCAGCACCCGGTATTCATAGTCGCCCGTGACGTAGCGCCCAGAGCCCTGTGCCGTGGACGGGAGCACGCAGCCGTCGAAATCGCCGTGCAGGTGAAGGACCGGCGCCGTGATAGGCGCGCGCAACGAATCGGCGAACCGCCTGCCGTCGGGGCGCACCACGGAACGCACCAGCCACCGGAAGTACTCCGACGCGCAGTACGCGACGGGGTGCACCCGCATGGCCTGCGCGTAGCGTTCGACGTCGGCGACGTAGCCGGGAGTGCCGCGCCAGCGCGGGCCCGTCCAGGTGTCGAAAAGCTGGCGCACGTACTGCGAGTCGCGGGCGAGCAGCGCCTCAGGGCGGCGCGGGACCTGGAACGTGCGCAGGGCGTAGGCCGAGGCGCGGCGCTGCTGGCCGTCACGATTAGCCAGAGAACTGCGCAGTCGCAGCGGGTGGGCGGCAGCCACGACGGCCAGGCTGCGTACCACCTTCGGGTGCCGGGCCGCCATCGTCCAGGCAAGCAGGCCGCCGACGTCGGTGCCGACCACCATGGCGTCGCTCTCGCCAAGCGAATTGACGAGTGAGGCCATGTCGGCGGCGAGGTTGGGTGCGTCGTAGCCGCGTGGTGGCTTGTCGCTGCCGCCGTAGCCGCGCAGGTCGACGGCCACCGCGCGGAATCCGGCGCCGGCCAGATCGGTCAGCTGGTGGTGCCACGCCCACCAGAACTGCGGGAAACCGTGCACCAGCAGGACCAGCGGCCCGGTGCCGGCCTCGGCGACGTGCAGCGCGATGCCGTTGGCGCGCACGACACGGTGCGTCCACGGGCCGTCGACGAGAGTGATCGAACTGTCAGGTGCGCCCGGCAGGGGGCCGAAACCCATGAGTTATCCGCGTTTCGCATTGGCCTTGAGGTAGGCCACCGTGTCTTTGCTGGTGGCGATCGTCCGCTCCGGTGCCTTCACCTTCTTGACCTTCTTGACGCCCAAGAAGACAAACAGGCCGGCCACGAGGGCGAGAAGCAGGAACACGATCAGGTAGGACAGCCAGCGCCATACTCCCATCGCGTGGATGCCCTCGGCCAGCGCGATGAAGGCGAACGTCATCGAGAAGACGAGCAGTACGAGTGCGGCGCCGAAGAAGCCGATGCCGACGCCGGCGTGCTTCACCGACACCTTCAGCTCCAGCTTGGCCAGTTCGATCTCACTGTGCAGCAGCGTGGACAGCGACTTCGACACTTCCGCTACCAGCTCGCCGATGGGCTCTTCGTCCTGGCGACCGTCCGCGCCGCTGCTCGGTCGTGCTGTAACCGTCACGATGTCGGCTCCTCTGTGCTGGGCTGGGCGGTGCAGGCCCCGATCATTCCAGTCCGGGCGCTCACTGCGCATCTGCTTGTTGTAAGCGGGTGAGCAGCGCGGTCCCGTCGGGTGAACCCAGCCCGGTGCAGGCGTCCCATCCCGGCCCGGCGGTGAAGCTGCCGTTGTCGCCGCTGGTCACGTCGTGGAAACCGGCTGCTGCCTGCCCGGCGCTCGTCCCTGCGTAGAGCCGCGACGCGAGCAGCCCGAACGGGGCGCCGGTGGCCTGCGCCAGGCGCGCGATCAAGGCGGCCCAGAGCGGGGCAACGGCACTCGTACCCCCGTACACGAGCCGGGCACCGTCGACGAGCACCTGGTAGCCGGTCTGTGGGTCCGCGTTCGCCGCGACATCAGGCACGCCTCGCCCGCCCCCGGGTTTGGCGGGTACCCCCGCCGTCCCCTGCCACGGGGGTCGGGGGAAGACGTCGCTGACCCCGCCGCCAGTGGCGCCGCCCTGGGCGCCGTTGTTCCAGACCGTTTCGGCCGACACGGCGCCGGTGCTCGGGTCGGCGTCGAGAGACGTCCCACCGCAGGCCAGGGCATTCGGGCTCGATGCGGGGAAGTCGGCATGATCTCTGGCGTCGGTTGCGCCGTCGGAACTGCCGTTGTCGCCGGCTGCGGCAGTGACCGTGGCGCCGAGCAGACCGGCGTCGACGAAGGCGCTGTCCAGTGCGTTGCGGGCCTGTGCCGTCCAGTCGTCCTCGCTCAGCCCCCAACTGATGCTGATGGCGGCGGGCGTGGGCGTGGCGTGGACCGCCTCGCTGACCGCGTCGAGGAAGCCGGCGTCGGTGTTCGGCGCGAAGTAGACGACGATCTGCGCCCGGGGGGCCATCGCGCCGGCCACCTCGATGTCGAGCAGCACCTCACCGTCGGCGCCTTGGGGATCCTGCCCGGGAGCGTTGTTCGCCCCGTCGACTCCGACTGCGGTGACGGTGGGCCCGGTGATGCCGAGGCCGGCGAAGTACGTGTCGAGTTCGGCCTGGGCGAAGCCGCCCCCGAGTTCGATTATCGCGATGGACTGGCCGCTGCCGTCGGTGCCCGGGGGAAACCGGTAGATCGCGGCCAGTTGGGGTGGCGTGTAGCTCACCGAGGCTGCTGCTGCGGCCGCGATCCGGAATTGCGCTCTGGCTTGGGGCCGGTCGTCGAGGCCCAGCACTGCGGTGACGAGGCCGTCCAGGGGCACCGGCACGCTGAGCGAGCCGGTGCGATGCCGGTGCGACACGGCGCCGCCGTTCGGGGCGCGACTGCTCACCTGCTGCAGTCGGGTGCCGAAGACACGCTCGAGCAGGCTGGCGGCACCGGCGATACGCACGCGGCGCGACGCCACGTCGGCTGAGCGGACCTGCACGCCGAGTCCGCGCAGCGTGTCCGTGACGGTGACCAAGTCGGCGGGATCGGCGCCGACCGCGCCTTCGACGGCGCGGCGGAGTAGGAGGGTGGCCTCGACGGGCGCCTGCGGGTCCAGGGGCTCGGCGGCGGGGGCGACTCGTACCGCGGGGCCGCGGTCGCTGCCGGCGAGCGGGCGCAGCGGCGCGAGCGGCTGATTCGGCTGCATGTCGTGTGGTCTACGCGAAGATCACCGCGACGGCAACAGGCGCGGGCGTTCTTTTACCGGCTGGGTTCCGGTTGGCGCCCTGTTTCCGCGCTGGTGACCCGTGCGGGCATCGGTAACGGCTCAACAGCGGGAAGGGGTGGGGCACACTAGCCTTCGGCGTTGTGACCGCCGACCCGCTGGCCCCGCTGCTCGCGTTGCCCGGAGTGGCCGACAGTGTGGTGGCTGCGCGCACGGCCGTCGACGCGTTGCTCGCAAACCGCACCCTGCGCCGTAGGTCCGCCGACGTCTCGGCCGAATCCTCGCTGCGGGGTGCCTGGGCCTCGGCGTGGCTGGCCGGAGCGGAGGTGGCGCTCGACGATGTCCGGTCCGGAGCCGCGGCGGGCGAGCACATCGTGCAGGGTGCGCTGCGGGCCTACGCTGCCATCCCGGTGCTGGCCGACACGTGGACGCACGCGCCGCGCCAGGTGCTGGCCAGATTGCATGCCCTCGCCGCCGCCGACCTGGTGCCCGACACCTCGGCCCTCGGGCGGCCCGTGCCCGCCCGCGCGGTGGCTGCCCGGCTCGACACCCTGGCCGCGGTACTCGACGCCACCTCGGCTCCGGCGGTCGTCGTCGCCGCGATCGTGCACGGTGAGCTGCTCTCGCTCGACGCGTTCGCCCCGGCGTCGGGGGTCGTGGCTCGCGTGGCGGTGCGGCTGACGCTGATTGACCGGGGCCTGGACCCGACGTCGCTCGTGGTGGTCGAAGCCGGACACCGCGAGCTGCGCGGCGACTATGACGTCGCGCTTGCTGCCTATCGGACGGGCAGCCCGGATGGCATCGCTTACTGGCTGCGGCACTGCGCCGACGCGGTGGTCACCGGAGCGCGGGAGTCGAGCGCGATCTGTGCGGCGATGGCCCGCGGATGAGCCCGCCATTCAGTCTGGGTGGGTGGGGCCCGCTGGGGGCTGGACCGCCATTGACGGGCCCCATCCGTATCTCGTATTTGACGCCGGTGGGATGCGAAACACAACCCCTTGACGGCGCGTCGCGCGTGGGTACTCAGGCGCGGTGCGCACGCCGCCGGGAGGAGTACCAGACCAGACCGAGCACGGCCACCCCCGCGCCCACCACGGTGGCCGTCGCTGTCGGATGTTCTGGTCGCAGACCGGAGATGCGCTGACGTAGCGGCACTGCGTTGGAGAATGTGAGCGTCGGCCAGCCCCGCTCGGCGGCCACCCGGCGCAACCCGCGGTCGGCGTTGACGGCGAATGGGTGCCCGACCGCCTCGAGCATCGGCACGTCGGTGGCCGAGTCGGAGTAGGCGTAACTGCCCTCCAGGTCGTAGCCACGTTCTTCGGCGAGGGCGAGGATCGCGACCGCCTTCTCCGGGCCGTAGGCGTAACGGCCGATCTCGCCGGTGTACTTGCCGTCGGCGACGTGCATCTGGGTGGCCACGACGTGGTCGGCACCGAGCATCGCCCCGATCGGTCCGACGACCTCCTCTCCGGAGGAGGACACGATGACGATGTCGCGGCCGGCTGCCTTGTGCTCACCGATCAGTTCGACCGCCTCGTCATAAACGATCGGGTCGATGATCTCGTGCAGTGTCTCGGAGACGATCTCGCGGACCTGGGAGACGTCCCATCCGGTGCACATGGCCGTCAGGTAGGCCCGCATCCGCTCGATCTGGTCCTCGTCGGCGCCGGCGAGGGCGAAGACGAACTGGGCGTAGGCGCTGCGCAGGACGGCCCGGCGGTTGAGCAATCCGCTTTGGTAGAA
>JALYVG010000066.1 GCA_030853345.1 Actinomycetota bacterium
GCCGGACGGCGTCGATGTGGCTGTGACGCCGTCCGACCGCAGTAGTCGGAAACCGTCGTCGAGCGCGGGTGAGGAGCGCCAGGTGAAAGTCGCGAGCGCGCCGCCGGGCAGCGTGTAGTCGAACGAGGCGTTGCCCTGCGAAACGGAGAAGTCCTTCGGGTCGTCGCTCTCGTTGTGCACGACCAGCGCGATCATCCCGTCGCGGTTGCGGAACGCGGTGTCCATCAGCTGGCCGTTCCAGCCGGTCGTGCCGAATGACGTGCTCGCGATCCGCACCGCGCCCGGCCGCACGAAGCGCGCCAGGTGGCCGAGCGTGTAGTACTCGGCGTTGTACGTGACTGTGCCGTCCGCGTTGACCGCGACGACGCCGGAGCAGGTGCCGCACCCGTTGTGGTGCGGGTTGCCGTTC
Source organism: Actinomycetota bacterium (assembly GCA_030853345.1). Lineage (GTDB taxonomy): Bacteria > Actinomycetota > Actinomycetes > Mycobacteriales > Jatrophihabitantaceae > QHCC01. Next base: position 410 of record JALYVG010000066.1, read on the forward strand.
GGGTCGAGGGCCAGGTTCCAGTTGACGACGGTCTGGCCCCAGTTGCGCGTCACTCCGAGCACGAGGTTGCGCGCGTGCCACTTGAGGGTGTCGCTGAAGACCTGCGTCGGCGGGTCGCCCGCGCCGTGCGAGCCGGAGCACTCGGTGAACCAGAGCTGCTTGTGCGGGAACGCGTCGTGAAACGCCGTCTGGTCGGACGGGTCGCCGTAGTAGCAGTGGTAGGCGACGCCGGCGAACGACTTGCCGGCGGGCGAGGCCATCAGCTTGTAGGGGTAGTCGGTCTCCGGGTCCTGACCGGGCGGCGTGTTCGCGATGTCGTTGGGGTGCTCCTGCCAGTTGTGGTCGTAGCCGAGCAGCTTCGTTGTCAGGTGCGCCCTCCGCAGCATGGGTCCGAGCCGCTCGGCGACGGCGGCCTCCTGGACCACCGGCATGTCCGTGCCGGGGTAGTCCGGAGTGCGGTTCTGCGGCTCGTTCTGCAACGTCAGCGCGTAGACCGGCACGCCGGCCTCGCGGTAGGCCTGCACGAAGTGCAGCAGGTAGGTGGCGTAGGCCGTGTAGATGCGCGGGTCGTCGATGAGGCGGCCACCCTCGAGCGACTGCGAAGTCTTCATCCAGGCCGGCGGACTCCACGGCGTGCCGACGACCTTGATCGCCGGGTTCAGCCGTAGCGCCTCGCGGAGCAGGGGCAGGATCTGTGCGCGGTCGTGCTGCACCGAGAAGTGCTGCATCCGGTAGTCGGTCTGTCCCGCCGGCCGGTCGTCGTAGGTGTAGAAGGGGCCGTCGACGAAATCCGACGCGCCGATCGGCTGCCGCAGCACGGACAGGCCGTCCCCGCCGACCGGGCTGAACAGCCGTTGCATCACGGCGTGCCGGACGCGGCCCCCCAGGCGGTAGAGCACCCGGGCCGAGGAGTCGGTGAGCGAGGCACCGAAGCCCTCCATCGTCTGGTACCGCAGGCTGGGGTCGACGGTGATCGTCGTGCGCGCTGCGTCGCCGCCGGAATGGAACGCCACGCGCGGCTGCGGGGTGAGCCGTGACGATCCGTCGACGGTAGTGAGCCAGGCAGACACGAAAGGCATCGCCGTTGCACCACTCGCTCGCCCGGCCACGACGGCGGACCCGGCGAGCGTGAGGCCGGCGAGAACTGCCATGAGCAAGCGACGGGGACGGCAGACCACGGACGACTCCTCGGAGGAGGCGGCGGAACGGATCGAGGTCAGTCGGGCAAATTGCGACAAAACCTGTTCTACCCCGGAACGCCCCGGTTTGTCACGCATCCGAAGGAAATAGGTTTCGAGCCTGCAGCTCATCTGCCTGGGAGCGCCTGAGCGGGAGTGGCAGCTGTGACGCCTCCCGTTCGAGCACGGTCCAGCCTGTCTTGGACGCTGGCGCTGCCCATCTCGGCGCGACCGAGGCACTCCCGTTCGTGTCGATGTCCCTGGATTTGACCGCGATCGACCCGGCTCTCGTTCCGTTGAAGTCAGATGGCTAACTCAACCTCGGGATCTGCCGCTCATAGTCTGAGCCGCCGGCGGCCAGTCGGCGTGAAGCAGATCTGACGCCGCGTGATCGCATCCCGACGGCATAGCGATTGGCGGCTGCCGCTCCGACGGACCGCTCACGCGGGGATGGTCACTGGCCGTATCCCGCAGCGGATGGATACCCGTAGGGCTGGCCGGTGGGCACGATTTGCCGACCAAGGGGCACGAGGGAGACGGGGATCATCTTGAAGTTCGCAATGCCGAACGGGATGCCGATGATCGTGATGCAGAGGAGTATCCCGGAGAACATGTGTCCGAGCGCTAGCCACAACCCGGCGACGATGATCCAGACAAGGTTGCCAAGTGCAGAGAAGGCGCCGGCGTCTGTACGCCGAACAATCGTGCGTCCGAATGGCCACAGCGCGTAGTTGGCGATCCGGAACGCGGCCAGGCCGAATGGAATGCCGATGATCGTGATGCACGCGATCACACCGAATACAAGATAGGCGAAAGCCATCCATACTCCGCTGAGCAGCAGCCACAGGATGTTCAAGATCGTTTTCACGCCGAGTGGCCTCTCGCCAGATGCAACTGGTGGATCAATGCGTACCTGTCCAGCGTGACCGTCTCTCCTCAATCTAGCCGCAGCGAGATTCTGATGGCGAGGATCGGCGGGAGCCATCAGTGCGTTCCCTACAGGAAGTCGAGAAGGCAACCGGGTCTGGTCCGTCGGCATCCTCGCGTGGACCATGGCTGTCTGACCGGATCGCCATTCTCCGGACGTCCGAAGCCAGCGTCCTCGCTAGGCGGCGAATACCCGTCGATCGGCGCGTGAGCCGCGGGCTCGGAGCGGAGTGCAGACGAATCGTTGGGAAGAGGTGTTGATCGCCTTCAACAGGCACGGATACTGAGGCCCTGATTCCTACCTCGGAGGCGTCCTGGTGCCATCCACACCCCTACCCCAACACGTCCACGAGTTGCTGGCCCGTCCCAACCCCGCCGTGATGGCCACCCTCGCCGCTGACGGCCGGCCCGTGACAGTCGCCACGTGGTACCTACTCGAGCCCGACGGCACAATCCTGCTCGGCCTCGATGCCACTCGAGCGCGGCTCAATCATCTGGCCCGAGACCCCCGCGTCGCGCTGACCGCACTGGCCCACAACGACTGGTACACCCACGTCAGCGTGCAAGGACACGTCGTCTCGATCGTCGACGACGACGGTCTTCGCGACATCGACCGACTCTCTCAGCACTACACCGGCCGGCCGTACCGCAACCGGGAACGCCCCCGCGTCAGCGCCCACGTTGAAATCGAGCGCTGGCACGGCTGGAGCAGCGGCACATCAATCGACGCCTGACCCGCTCCATAGCGCGCGAGCCGTCGATAGCGAGCAGGAGGGACAGGCTCGCGCGGCGCCCAGATGAATCGATCTCGTGCCGCTACGACCCGCTGATAGTTGAGCAGCGTTGCCTGATCGGCCGGCCCCAAGGCGGTACCGTGCCATCGTGAACGAGCGCGCGATTACGCCGCATTTCGAACTGCTCGGGTCTGACAACGTCGCTTCCGCGGAGATCTACACCGACGACGCTGCGCTGGACTTTATGCAAAGCGGCGAACGCATCCGTGGAAAGGACGCGATCATTGCCTCGCGACAGGCATACCCGGGTCGTCCGACGTC
>JALYVG010000103.1 GCA_030853345.1 Actinomycetota bacterium
CCGATGCGGACCGTGCCGCCGTCAGGTTCATCTGTGCCAGCCAGGCAGGCGAGCAGCGTGGACTTGCCCGATCCGGACGGGCCGACGACGGCCACGAACTCGCCAGCCTCGACGCACACGGTGACACCCTGCAGGGCCAGCGTCTCGTCGTCACCGGCACGGAAGAAGCGGTACAGCGAGCGGGCCTCGACCGCGGCGGGTGGGTCGTCCAGCCTCTCGGTCATGCGGCCCACGTGAAGGAATCAGTGACTGTTCGCCATGGGTCGACGTTGTCCGAGCCCACCGGAGCGGACAGGGTGAGGACGACCTCGGTGCCGTTGCGCCAGAATTCGTAGCGCTCGACGTCTTCGACCGCGACCTTGTCGGTGACCGGGTTGGGTGCGGAGTCGGCGCGGTAGGTGATCAGGACGACCTGACCGGCTTTTCGTTGCACCGCCTTCACGTCCCCGGTCTTGTATCCGTGCGCGGCGGCCTGGATGGCTGGCACTTCGCTGGCGCGCGCCGAACCGATCGTCGGCTGTGTCGCAGCCGGGCCCGCTTCGATGCGGACGCTGTTGTACTTGTCGGTGAACAACGTCGCCTTTCCGACGGTGGTCATGGCCCAGCCCTCGGGCACCTTGACGGTGAAAGACCCGTTCGGCGTGGCATAGGCGACGAAGGCTTGGTTGTCGGGGATGTCACCTGGTGGCGCAGACTCGGTCGAGTTCGGTCCCGTATTGGCTGCCCCCGATCGTGGGCCGCTAGAGCTCTTCGACCCACCGGAACACGCGCTCGCCAACACAATTACTGGTATGCATGCGGCCGCTGTCCACGCAGTGTGCTTGAGGTGGGCCATCATGGTCCTTTCGTCGAGGTGCACCCGACGGCACGCTCCGGTCGAGATCGACGCTAAACAAGGCCCGGATAGCGGACAGTTCGCTCAGGGTTAACACTTGGCAAGAACTGCGCGGGCATCACAGTCGCCGGGCACACTGGGTCTCCCGGGCCGAAGGAGTGCAGCTGTGCGCAGGCGAATCGTCGGACTCACGGTGCTCTCCGCGGTGCTTGCTATCTGCCTGTTCGGAATTCCGCTCGCGGTGGCGGCTGCCCGCTACTTCATCAGCGACGAGCACAACGAACTCGAACGCACGGCCGACACCACCGCGCTGGCCATCTCCGGAGACTTGAAGCGGACCCGACAGCCGTCGGGGCTGCCGCATTCTGAGTCGGGTACCGAGGTCAGCGTCTACGACCCGTCAGGTGTTGACATCGCCGGGCCTGGCCCCCAGCAGGGCGGCGAGTTGGTCAACCAGGCTCTGCGCGGCTCGGTCGCGTCCGGGGATCTCTCCGGTCGAATGGCCGTCGCGGTCCCGGTTTCAGACGGCGACTCCGTCACGGGTGCCGTACTGGTGACGGCCGAGCGCAGCCAGGTGTACCGGCGTATCGCGGAGAGCTGGCTGGCGATGCTCGGCCTCGCGACCGCCGCCGTCACGGTCGCGTGGCTACTGGCCCGGCGCCAAGCGCAGCGCCTGGCGCGTCCGCTGGAGCGACTCAGTGCCGCCGCCGAGCGGCTGGGCGGTGGTGACTTCAGCGTCCGGACCAGTTCGGTGGGCGTCGCTGAGATCGACACAGTGAGCACCGCATTGGATCGCACCGCGCACCGGCTCGGTTCCCTCCTCGAGCGGGAGCGGGCATTCTCGGCGGACGCCTCACACCAGTTGCGTACGCCGCTGACCGGGCTGCAGCTCGGCCTCGAGGCGGCATTGGCGATGCCTGGCACAGACCTGCGAGCGGCGATACGTGACGCATTGGTTGCGGCGCAGCGACTGGAGACCACGATTACCGATCTGCTCGCGTTGGCCCGCGACGCGCCCACAGGGCAACACGTTCTCGACGTCGAGGAACTCCTGCGCGGCGTCCGCGACCGCTGGCACGGCGCCCTTGCTGCGGCCAGCCGCCCACTTCGCATCAGCGTCGAGCCAGCCCTGCCCCGGACCGCCCTGTCGTCCGCCGCGGCCGAGCAGATTCTCGACGTGTTGATCGAGAACGCAGTGCGGCACGGCCGCGGCGCCGTGACGGTCGCGGCGCGCGCAGCAGGGACAGCCCTCGCGATCGACGTCACCGACGAGGGCCCATCAATCAATGCCGATCCGCAGAAGCTGTTTCGCCGCCGCTCCGCTGCCGCGGGGGGTAGCGGCATCGGGCTCGCACTGGCGCGGCGCCTGGCCGAATCCGAGGGCAGCCGGCTCGTACTGTCGGCGCAGTCCCCGCCGCGGTTCACTCTCCTCGCCCGTCCTCACGAAGGTGTGAATGACATACCCGGCGATCATGCGGACTCCGGTGAACAACGAGGGGACCCCTCGGTGCAGCCCGTTAGCTGAAACGTGTCTAAGTCACGCGTCGTTGTCACGCTCCACCCAATCTGGGCTGGTTGAACGACGTCGGGTGGTGCTCTGCTGCGAGAAGCGGCGATGGCGCACCAGCAGGTCACTGAAGCCGTTGCTGCGTAGGGGTTCCAGCGTTAGCGGTCGATGGTTTGCATCGACGGTCGACGGACCTCGCCTTGCCCCAGTGTGGCCCGACGGAGATCAACTTCTGTGGTGGGGGGTCGCCTTGAACGCCGATGCGGCCCGCCGTCGCGAGGAGGTTGGCGAACCCGGAGGCGCGTTGATATCCGCGGGTGTTGGTTCAGTCCGCCGTCACGTCAATGAGCGATTAGCGTTACCGTCCTGGTTTCGGCCGTGTTGGCAGTGCAGATCAGGACGCGATCTTTCCGGTCGCAGCCTCATGCCTATCCGCGGGTCATCCCGCGCTTGATGAGGACGTCATCTCGTTGTGAATCTCGAACCCAGTCTCTGCGGGCGGCGTGGTAAACCCTCCGGCGATGCCCTGCGTCATGCGAGGCATGAGGGTGCCGTCGCGGAACTGTTCCCAGCTCTCGCGCGAGGCGTGCACGGCGATGATCGTCCAGCCGTCCGCGGACGGGCCAGCGGCGTGGTAAAGCTGCCCCTTGGGCAGACCGCCATCCTCTGGATGCACTGCTGCGATCGACGCTTCGTACTGTTCCTTCGTGCCACCAGCGAATGTGTGGACGACGCCATACGTCATCGCTCTGCCCTCTCAATCAGTACCGAGCCCGAACGCGGTCTCCGGAGGCCGTGTCCTTGGGATGCGAGTGGACGCTACGCCGCCGCGCCATGAACGTCGAGGGGCCAGACAACCCGCTCCGGCCGCCCGCTGAGCAGTCGGTCTGCCATCGAGGATGTCCCTGGCGCCAGCCTGCCCGGGGAGGGCACACCGCATGCTGGGTGGGCTGACTCAGACTGATAGAAGTACCCACAGCCGCATGATCGGATGTTGCAGGATCATGTCGCCGCGGGATGGCGCGCTGGGCGAATACTGTCCGCCATGGCCAAGCAGTACCACTTCCGCCCCGGGACAGCCGGTTTTGATGCCTGGGACGTCGATCGCCTCATCGCTCTGGCAGCGGGCACTTCCCCCATCGATGTACCGATCGCGTCCATCCACGAAATCGACTCGGTGTACTGGTATGACCACGGTTATCTCCCCACCGTCCGCAGCGTGGCTGAGCACGCTCGCCTGATCTGGCAGGTTGATATGTCGTGGCCGATCCTGCTCAGCCACGACGGCTGGGTGATGGACGGCATGCACCGGGTCGCGCGAGCTCTGCTGGACGGCGCGGCGACGGTACAAGCCGTCCA
>JALYVG010000116.1 GCA_030853345.1 Actinomycetota bacterium
TCCTGACACGGCTGTGTCACGATGTTTCATGACCGAACTCGGCGGCTTCATCGCCGGCCTGCCCAAGGCCGAGCTGCACGTCCACCACGTCGGCTCGGCGTCGCCGCGGATCGTGGCCGAACTGGCCGCCCGGCACGAGGGTGCCTCGCCGGTGCCCGCCGACCCGGCGCTGCTGGCCGACTACTTCACCTTCACCGACTTCGCGCACTTCGTCGAGGTCTACCTGTCCGTCGTCGATCTGATCCGCGACCCGGCCGATGTCTGGACGCTCACCTACGAGGTCGCCCGTGACCTGGCCGCGCAGCACGTGCGTTACGCCGAGTTGACGCTGACCCCGTACTCGTCCATCTCCCGCGGTATCCCGGCCGAGGCGTTCTGCGACGCGGTCGAGGACGCTCGGCTGCGGGCCGCGGTCGACCACGGTGTGCAGCTGCGCTGGTGCTTCGACATCCCGGGTGAGGCCGGCCTGCCTGCGGCCGATGTCACGCTCGATGTCGCGCTGCGGCTGCGGCCCGACGGACTGGTCAGTTTCGGGTTGGGCGGCCCCGAACTGGGCGTCAGCCGTGAACAGTTCGCGCCGCACTTCGCGGCTGCGCGCGCCGTCGGGCTGCACAGCGTGCCGCACGCGGGGGAGTCCACTGGGGCGGAGACGATCTGGGATGCGATCACCCATCTCGGCGCGGAGCGCATCGGGCACGGCATCGCGGCGGCACAGGATCCGCGGCTCATGGCATACCTGCGCGACCACCAGATCACCCTCGAGATCTGTCCGACGTCGAACGTGCGCACCCGCTCGGTGCCGTCGCTGGCAGAACACCCGCTGCCGGCGCTCGTCGCGGCCGGGGTGCCGGTCACGATCAACTCCGACGACCCGCACATGTTTTCGACCACGCTCAACCGTGAGTACGCGGTGGCGGCTGCCCTGCTCGGCCTCGACCAGTCCGGGGTGACCGATCTGGCCCGCGCCGGAGTCAGCGCCTCCTTCCAGGACGAGCCGGGCCGGACTGCGCTGCTGGCCGAGATCGACGCCTACGCCCGTACCGCCTGACCCGATCCCCCGCGAGTGGTCAGTTACGCGGCGAGTGGTCGGTTATAGATGACCACTCGACTCGCAAGTGACCACTCGGCGCGCGGCGGTGGTCACACCGGCTGACTACGCTCGCAGTTGTGCCCGATCCGTCCACCTACCGGCCCGCGCCGGGCACCATCCCGGTCGGCCCGGGGGTGTACCGCTTCCGCGACGCACGCGGTCGGGTCATCTATGTCGGCAAGGCCAAAGGCCTGCGGCAGCGGCTGAATTCCTACTTCGCCGACGTCTCCGCGCTGCATCCGCGCACCCGCCAGATGGTGACGACAGCCGCCAGCGTCGAGTGGACGGTGGTCCGCACCGAGGTCGAGGCGCTGCAACTCGAGTACACCTGGATCAAGGAGTTCGATCCGCGCTTCAACATCCGCTACCGCGACGACAAGTCCTACCCGTACCTGGCCGTCACGCTCTACGAGGACTACCCGCGGCTGCAGGTGATGCGCGGCGCGAAGCGCAAGGGGGTGCGCTACTTCGGCCCGTATTCCCACGCCTGGGCGATCCGCGAGACTCTCGACCTGCTGCTGCGGGTGTTCCCGGCGCGCACCTGCTCGTCCGGGGTGTTCAAGCGGGCGGGCCAGATCGGCCGGCCGTGCCTGCTCGGCTACATCGGCAAGTGCAGCGCGCCCTGCGTCGGCCGGGTCAGCACCGCCGAGCACCGAGCCATCGTCGAGGACTTCTGCGACTTCATGGCCGGCAAGACCGACCTGATGCTCAAGCGGCTTGAACGCAGGATGTCCGACGCGAGCAAGGGTCTGGAGTTCGAGCTCGCCGCCCGGTTACGCGACGACCTCGAGGCGCTGCGCCGAGCGATGGAGAAGCAGGCGGTCGTGTTCGGCGACGGCACGGACGCCGACGTCGTCGCCTTCGCCGAGGACGATCTCGAGGCAGCAGTCCAGGTCTTTCACGTCCGCGGCGGCCGGGTCCGCGGCCAGCGCGGCTGGATCGTCGACGTGGACTCTGATGTAGCGGCCGTCGCCTCCAAAGCCGAACGCATCAGCACACTGGTGGAGAACTTCCTATTGCAGTTCTACGGCGATCGGGCCGACGACGACGTGGTGACCGCCGTGCCGCGGGAGATCCTGGTGCCGGCACTTCCGGACGAACCCGAGCAGGTAGCCGACTGGCTGTCGGGACTGCGCGGATCGCGGGTGGACCTGCGGGTGCCGCAGCGAGGCGACAAGAGGGCGCTGGCCGAAACAGTGCACCGCAACGCCGTCGAGGCGCTCGCCCAGCATCGGTTGAAACGGGCCAGCGACCTGACGGCCAGGTCCGCGGCGCTCAGCGAGTTGGGCAGCACGCTGGACATGGACGTCGCACCGCTGCGCATCGAATGCATCGACATCTCGCACGTCC
>JALYVG010000127.1 GCA_030853345.1 Actinomycetota bacterium
CACGCCCCAGAACATGCTGCGCATGTCAGCCCTCCACGTCGCACTCGTACGGCTTGGGCGGGTCCGGCTTGCAGCCGGCGGCGTTGACCCGCCAACCGGCATTGAACCGTTCCAGGAACAGCACATCACCGCCGATGCGCACCTGCGCGCGGTCGCTCCAGATCTGGACTCCCCGCACCTGCGTGCCGTTCTCCTTCACGTTCAGCACGGCCTGCGGGCACGGCGTGTCAGTGGCTCCACTAGCCGAACTCCTAGCGCGGGCACTGAGCAGGTCACAGGCTGCCGAGCCATCGTGTCGGCTGACCGCGGTGACAAAGCGGGTCGCGACGCCGACCGCCGCCTTGCCTTGACCGGCGGGGCTGCAGCCGGCCAGGACAAACAGCAACACGACGCCCGAGGGCAGCACGCGGGCGTCGCTCAGCCCGCCCCACCGCCTCCGCGTTGCCATAGGGCGGCGTTCAGTGACCGACCGGGTTGGAGCGCAGGGTTCGCTCGCTGCGCCGCCGCACCTGCACCCGGCCGTCGACCACGCGCACCTCGGCGACCGGCTGCGGGCGGGTGGCCGGTCCGGAAAGCACCGAACCGTCAGCCAGGGCGAAGACGCTCTCGTGCCACGGGCAGGTCACACACCCAGCGTCGATCGAGCCTTCGTGCAGCGGACCGCCGCGGTGCGTGCAGCGGTCCGACAGGGCAATGATCTGACCGTCGTGTCGGGCCAGCAACACCGCGACGCCCTCGACGTCTCCCGCGATGCCCTGGCTGGCCGGAACGTCGGCCTCGGCGGCCACGTCGGTCCACTGCTCGGGGAACTGTTGGAAAGCGGTCGTGTCGACACCGATGCCCAGACCGTAGGCCAGGTGGCCGCCCAGCCAGCCGGCCGCGCCGAGAACTGTCGCACCGGCCAGCGCCAGACCCGCACCACGCAGGTGTCGGCCGCGGCGGCGGGCGAGCCAACTTCCGGTGTAGAGCGCCAAGGCGACATCGTTGAGCAGCGCGTGCACGAGACCTACCCGGCGTTCGGCGCCTGCTGTCGTGGCCCAGTCATTGGCTCCGCTGAGCGCGGTGGGCAGCGCGGCCAGGACGCCGAAGCCCACCAGCTTGCGGGCCGCGCTCCTGTCGCCGAAGGTGGCGTCGAGGTAGCTGGCGGCCGTCCACGACCCGATCGGGATCGCCACCAGGACCGGATGCAGCGGGTGCCCCAGCGGCGTGCCGCTAACCAGGTCCTGCAGCTTGCCCTTCGGCAACGCCTTGCCCACAGCGGCGGCGAGGTACTCACTTGGCTTGTCGAGGACCTCTGCGCTCTCGATGCGTTCGAGTATTCGATCTACCGCAGCTGAAATCGACATGTCGTTCCTTTGCGATCGGCGCGGCCCCGGTTGACCTGCTCGCCGGTAGTTGACGTCGCCACCGAGATACCCAGCGGCTGCGCGGCCCTAACGATGCGTTTGAGCCGAGGACGCCGCGGGAAACCTAGGCACAACTTATGCAGGCACCGGCCGACCTGGCGACCGAAAGGACTGCCCCGTGCGCATCGTGATCACTGGAGCCTCCGGCAACATCGGGACGGCCCTGCTTCGCCGGCTCGGCAGCGAAAACCACGAACTCGTCGGTGTCTCGCGCCGCGTACCGCCTGACACGCAGCCCTACCACGGCGTCGAGTGGCACCGGATCGACCTCGGGACGGACCCGGCCGCCGCGGCGTTGCACGACGTGTTCAGCGGTGCGGACGCGGTCGTCCATCTGGCCTGGCTGATCCAGCCCAGTCACGACCGGCAGGCGCTCTTGCGCACCAATCAGGGCGGGACGCGGTCGGTGATCGATGCGGCGCGGCGCGCGGACGTGGCGCACCTCGTGCACATGTCCTCCGTCGGGACCTACGCCGCCGCCCCGGGGAAATGGGTCGACGAGTCGTGGTCCAACGCGGGGGTGGCTACCTCGTCCTACAGCGTCGACAAGGCCGCCTGTGAGGACATGCTCGACGAGGCCGAGGGTGATCTGGTGGTGTCCAGGGTGCGGCCGGCCTTCGTCCTGCAACCCGCGGCCGCCAGCGAGATTTCGCGTTACTTCATCGGCCGGCTGGTGCCCGTGCCTATGCTCCGGCCGGGCCTGATGCGGTTCGCGCCGTTGCCGCGCGATCTTGCTGTGCAGTTCGTCCATGCCGACGACGTCGCGGATCTGGTCAGCCGGATCCTGGTGGCGCGCGCGCCCGGCGCGTTCAATGTGGCCTCGGAGCCGAGCGTCGATCGCAGCACCTGGCGCGAGACATTCGGTGGGGTGGGTCCGTCGCTTCCGATGCGGGCGGTGCGGGCCGCTGCCACGTTGTCATGGCGCGCCCACCTGCAGCCAACCGACGGCGGGTGGATCGACCTCGCCGCCTCCGTGCCGCTGATGCGTACCGACCGGGCGCGTGACCTGGGCTGGACGCCCGCCCATCCCGCCGATCAGACCTTGCGGGAATTCGTCAGCGCGCTGAGCCAGGGCCGCGGGGAGCGCGGGCCGCTGCTCTACCCGCGCGGCGAGAAGTCGGCGGCCCGATAGCCCGGGACGCCCCAGCTACTGGCGGGGCCTGACGGGGTAGTTACATTCGCCGCACACGAGGGAACAGCCTGCCAGGATTGACGCTTGCGGCGGCCGACCGCCGCCCTGTTGTGAATGGAGACAGCTCGATGGATATCACCCAGCTGATCCTCGACGACCATCACGAGCAACGCCGGCTGTTCGCCATCCTCGAGCAGATCGATCCCACCGACGTGGACAGCTTGACCGCGATCTGGACGCGACTGGCGGCGTTCTTGGACGTCCATGCCGAGGCCGAGGAGCAGCTGTTCTACCCGGCGCTGCTGCAGATGGGCAAGGGGGTCGACGCGGAGCACGATCCGGCCGAGGAGACCGAAGATGCGATCCACGACCACAACGAGATCCGCGACGCCGTCGCCGAGGCCGGCCGACAGCGCGTGGGCAGCGGCGGCTGGTACGACGCAGTAGCAGCCGCCAACAAGGCCAACGGCGATCACATGGCCGAGGAGGAACGCGAGGGCCTGACCGACTTTCGCAGGCACGTCTCGCTGGAGACCCGCCACCAGCTCGCGGTGTCCTTCGCCGCGTTCGAAGCTACGCATGTCGACGGCGTCGAGCCGGTCGACAAAGACCCGGAGGAATACATCGACGAGCACCGGCAGGGTGGCAATTGATCAGCCGCCTAGCCTTTCTCTCCGTGCTGGACTCGAACCGGTAATCCTTCGTTGCCAGACCCTCCGACCCGTGACGACGCGTGTCACTCCAATCAGGTTTAGCCCTATTTTATAAAGCCATTTCGCCTACGTGCGCGTCATCCGATATCGCAACGACCTGTACAGGTGCGGCTGTGACCAAGACCTGGCCACCGGGATCCAGGAATGCAGCGGGGCGGGCGTCAGCGCCGTCCGAAGGCCCAGTACGCGAGTGAGTTTCCCGGGTTGACCGAGATGAACACGCGCCAGAGGTTCTTCCTGCCCCTGACCTGGGCGTCGGAACGGTGGCCCAGATCACGCCAGGCGAGGACCGCCGAGACGGTCTCGATCGCGACCAGTCCGATGAGCAACGGTGTCTTCGTCTTCTGCTTCATGTGTCCTGTCCCTCGGTCTCGTGCGCGGTGGCTATCTGGCTGTCTGCGGTGCCGCCGGGAAGCAGCACGGTGGCGAGGATGCGGCGGGTACGCCCGCGCCGCGGGCCATTGGCCAGGCGTGGCTGGACCACGGTGTACAGATCGCGGGCGAACTCCATGAGCTCGACCTCATCGAGCCACAGGCCGGCCAGGTTGTAGCTCGCCCCGTCCCGCAACGGATCGACGTCTGGCCGGGCGAGATAGCGCTCGGCGTCACCGATGAGCCCGGCGACGAAGGCCAGGAATGCCTGCCGGTGCTCCTCGACGCTCATCTTGGCGACGTCGTCCGCACTGATCCGCGCGGCAGCGGCCCGCATGATGTACGTACGCTCGAGCGCCCCGCGAACACGCCGCTCGGCCACGACCGACAGCACGCCACGCTCGACGAGCCTGGCCACATGTCGGTAGAGGCTGGCCGGTGGGACGTCGGGCAGCTCGGCGCGCAGGTCGGTGGTCGTGAGCGCCCGGTCACCGAGGAAGGTCTGCACGATCCGCAGCCGCACCGGATGCAGCAGCAGCTCGGCGCTCGTCACGACGTTCAGGCTACCCCTCATTATCACTGCTGGTAATGTTCTTGAGAGTGCGAACGTAGGGTGGCGACGGTTCCCATAGCCGCCAGATCTACCGTCCGGAAGGCGGGCTTGATGTACACGACGACCGCACAGGGGGCGGTTTTCGCCTTGGTGGCGGTCGCCGCAGTCGTCGTGATCGCTCGTTTCGAGTTGTTCTGCCTACGCGAACTCGCTCGGGTCGGCGATGCCGACCTGCAGTACCTGACTCGCCGTGCCTGGGGCGTCGCGATCATCCTGATGATCCCGCTGGGCGGCCTCGCCTTCCTGTCCTTTGGCAGGCCGCAGTGAGCACGCTGCGGTGGATTCACCGAGAGCCGAGCCTGATTGCCGTCGTTGCACGTGGGTAGTGATCACCCATCGCGTCCATGCGCCTCGTCGCCCCGTCACGCCTACGACCGATCAACTGCATGACCTCCGGCGCGGGCAGGCCAACCCATGCCTGTCGCAGGAAGGCCCCCGTGCGTCGGTAGACGACGCGCGGCCGAGGCGAAAGCCGAGCGGCCCGGCGCCGCCAATGAAAGGCGTGAGGCATGAGGCGAATACGCAGCGCAGTCGATTCACCACCGTCGGCGTGACGGTCCTCGTCGATCGCGTTCCCTCGGCCGAGCGCTTTCAGGCGTCCTCGTCCAAGAAGAATGGCCCGCGGAACGAATCATCGGGCCCGTCGGTCGCGTCGAACGCGGACACCGAGATCCGGAGTTTGTCCGGCGTCTCGCGAATGGCCTTCGCACCAGCTTCGCGCAGGCGTCGGTTCTCGGCGGCGACGGCCTCGACCTCGAGAACGAGCGCACGCAGCGCGATCCGGTGATCGGTCAACAGGAGGGGCCACGGCTCCGGGGCCGCCGAGGCCAGTTCGCCCAATGTCGCTTCGACAGACAACCCGAGCGTGCGTGCCACCGACTGCATCTCGGCCGCCCGCATGACCTCGCTCGTTCGCATCCGGTCGACGGCGGTGCAGACCTCGGTGTCGGCGCGGCTGTACCAGCGAGTCGATCCAGAGGCCAGAACGAGTCGTTCCTCGGTCAGTTTGAACAGCAGGAATTCGAGGATCTCGCGCTCCGTCCAGAGCAGCTCCGACACGGTGTCCAACTCCGGACCTGACTCGGCATCGTCCGGCGTCGCACCTATTCGTCGCATTTCCAGCATGCACCCACCATCGGCTCTGGCGGCCGGGAACTTAGGTCGACCGGCGCCAGCGCTAGCGGGAAAGGAGATCGTGTCACTCCTAGGCGGCCGTCCTGGGACTTAGTCCTGACCCTGTTGGGCTTGCCACCAGACTTAACACCAGGTTAACATCAGCAAAGTCGGAGATTGATCACGATCACCGGCGGGCGCGGGGGCGCAAACACGGTCTCACGGCCGGGGCGCAAGGCGGTCCAGAAACCGGCCGACAAATCAGGGCTTGAGCTGCGTATATCCCCCGAAGGGCAACCCGTGACCGCCGCCGCACAACTGCCCCATGAATCCAAGGCCGTGTTCGTCGACCACATTGTCCGGAAACACCTCCCGCTGGTCGGGCACCTGGTCCGCGACTTGCTGAGCCGACTGCCCACCCACGTCAGCCGCGATGATCTCCTGTCCGCCGGGATGATGGCCCTTTCCGTGTGCGCACAAAGTTACGATCCCGGACGGGGCGTGCCCTTCGCGGGCTTCGCCGCGTTCCGCATCCGTGGCGCGCTGACCGACGAGTTGCGCTCGATGGATTGGGCCAGCCGAGGCGTGCGCAGCAGGGCCCGTGGCGTGGATGTTGCCCGCTACGAGCTAGCCGTCAAGCTCGGCCGCAGCCCGAAGCGCGCGGAGGTCGCCCAGGAGATGGGCTTGAGCATCCAGGATCTCGATGCTGTCGATTCCGACGTGAATCGGGCCGCCGTGCTCAGCCTGCAGGCCCTGGCGCCGGCCGACGGCGCGGAACTGCTCTCAAGCGCGGCTGACGGCCCAGAAGGCGTACTCCTCAAGCGTGAGCAGCTCGGCTACCTGCGCGACGGCATCGACGAGCTCCCCGAACGTCTGCGGTTCGTCGTGGACGAGTACTTCTTCGCGCAGCGGAAGATGGCCGACATCGCAGCCGAGCTGGGCGTCACCGAGTCGCGTATTTCCCAACTACGCTCCGAGGCACTGGTGCTGCTGCGGGCGGGCATGCGCAGCCAGGACGGCGAGGCCATGCGCAGCCCGGTTGCCGAACTGCACCGGAGACACGGCGGGCGGGACGCATATTGCGCGGCGCTTGCCGCTCGGTCCACCCTCGCGGGTCGACTCACGGCGACCACGTTGCTCGGCGACGTCCGCACGGTTGACCACACCCTGCGCAAGATCAAGCCGACGCGTACCGTGCCGGCGCCTCAAGTCGAGCTGATCACTGCCGATATGTAGGACGCTCACCTGGTCGACGTCGACGCAACGCACATGCGGCCGATCTCGTGTGCACTCATGACGGCTGTCTGCGGCCGTCAGGCGGGAGATAGTCGATGGTGCCGCTTGGGTTGGCGGGGTCGGCGAACGGTCCTCGAGCGACGCTGCTTGCCGGGGCCTGAGACGTGCATTCGCCGAGCCCGGAAGAGGAGAAGATCGCCGCCGAGGTCAGCGCCTGGGTGGTCGACCGGCTGACCTATCGGGAGGACACCCTCCCCGCACGCCGCGTGCGACCCCTTCCGCCGATCGGCCCCGTCGGGATCGGCGCAGCTGAGGCCTGGGGTTTCCTGCATGACCAGGTCCTGTCCACCGCGGTACCTACCGACCATCCACGCTACCTGGCCTTTGTCGGTGGTGCGCCGACAGTCATGTCGGTGATGGCCGATATGGCGATGTCTGCTGCCGCGGTCTACGCCGGCAGCTCACTCGAAGGCGGCGCGGTGGTCGAAGCAGAGGGCGCGGCGCTGCGATGGTTGGCCCGAGCGGCAGGCTTGCCCGCCTCGGCTTTCGGCACCTTCGTGAGTGGCGGCTCGATCGCGAACCTCAGCGCGCTCGTCGCCGCCCGCTTCAACCGTCGCCGGGTGACTGGCCATCAACCAACGGTGATCGTCGCCGGCAGCAGTGCGCACGCATCGGTTGCATCCGCAGCGCAGATCATGGGCTGTGAGCTAATCACGGACGGCGACTGGGCCGGACGGCTCGATCGCGCCGCCATGACTCGGATTCTCATGACGACCCGCATCGCCGACATTGCTGCTGTCGTCGCTACGGCCGGCGCGACGAACACCGGGACCGTCGATGATCTCGCCGGAATCTCGGACCTGTGCCGCCAGCACGGCCTGTGGATGCACGTCGACGCGGCATACGGTGGAGCGGCACTCCTGTCCGAGCGGACCAGAGCGCTGTTCCGGGGCATCGAAGAAGCCGATTCGATCACGATCGATCCGCACAAGTGGCTCTTCACACCCTTGGACTGCGCCGCGGTCATCTACCGCAACCCGGAACTGGCCCGGAGCGCGCACACCCAGGTCGCCAGCTATCTCGAACCGGTGAGCGGGGACGGGCACGACAACCCGTCGGACTACGCCATCCACCTCACCCGCCGCGGGCGGGGGGTTCCGCTCTGGCTCTCCTTGCTCGCGAACGGCACGTCGGCATACTGCACGGCGGTCGAGAACTGCCTTGCGCTGGCGGCTTACGCGGTGCACCGCATCCACGAGTCCGGCCGTCTCGAGATCGTGGGCAATCCTGCTCTGTCGGTCGTTCTGTTCCGTCGGGTGGGCTGGACGCAGGCGCAGTACTACGCGTGGAGCGCGCGGGCGTTGTCGGCCGGCCTCTGCCTGGTGACCCCGACCGAGTTCGACGGCGAGACGGTCTTGCGATTTTGTTTCGTCAACCCGCTCACGATCGACGCCGATATCGACGACATTCTCGTGCACATCAACTAATTCGTGCCGCTTGGATCCCCGCAGATTGGACAGCAACTCATTCGGAACTGCCACGGCCTTAGGTAATCGCCAGGGCGGCCGAACACATGAGTGCGACCTCTGGCCGCACCCGGCGAGGTTCGTCGGACCCACCGATCTGCGCTACGGGAGACAGCCGGCATGAAGAGTCAGGGAGGCGGCAATGGAGCCGGGCAGCAGCATGTGATCTTGAACCGCGCGGTACGGGTTCTCGGCCCGGTGGGCTGGGTAGTAATCGCAACGTGCTTGTCGGCACGCCTCTTTCTGGTGCGCTCGAGTGAGACGGCGCAACTCATCCTCGTCGTCAGCCTCGGCCTCTTCTTCGCCATCCTGCTGATCCGGCTCGCCTGCGCGGCCGTCGTCACCACGAAACGACGCCGCGCATTGCTCGTCCTCATCGCCTCGATCGCGCTTTGGGCGTTGGGCGCCTCCGTTGTCAATGCCAGCAAGCTGAGCGACGTGGCGCAATTCCCGGCGCCGGGTGAGTGGTTCTTCCTCGCGTCCTACGTATGCCTGGCGGCGTACCTGCTTCTCGACGAGCGCCACGGGATAACCCGAGGTCTGGCCACCTGGCTCGACGTGGCGGTCATCTGCGGCGGCACAGCATGCCTGACGGCGGTGTTACTCCTCATGCCCGTTGCAACCGCTGTCGGCAAAGGTGGGTTGCCGTTGTTGCTTGCCCTGATCTACCCGCTGATCGACCTTGCCCTGGCGGTGCTGGTGGTCGCTCAGGTCGTACTGCGACTGCGTCCTGAGCTGAAACACGCGGTTGCAACCTGTGCCGGATTCGTACTCCTGGCCTATGCCGACGGAAACTTTGTCACGAGCGTTGCCTCTTCGACGTACAGCTTCTCGGCCTTGAGCGATGTCACCTGGGGCGCGGCGTTCGCTCTGATCGTCGGCAGCGCCTGCCGGCCGGGCGGTACACCGTTGGCAGCGGTCCCCCGCCGACGCGGTCCTGCGACGCTCGTATGCGCCGCGGGTGTGGCGATTGTGGTTCTAGCCCTGCGTCCCTCGGACGGGCTGGGTCCCTATGTCGCGGTGCCCGCGGTTCTCACGCTTCTGGCCGCCGGAGGGCGTCTGGTTCTTGCGTTGCGGGAGGCCACCGGTGCTGCGGAGGCACTCGCGCTTTCGCAAACCGATGACCTGACAATGCTGCCCAACCGGCGCGCGGTCCGAAATCGGTTGGACGAAGGCCTCGCCAGGAACGAGCGGCTGGCGCTCATGTTGCTGGACATGGACGGATTCAAGGAGGTTAACGACACCCTCGGTCACGCGGCCGGTGACATCGTGTTGCAGTTAGCGGCACATCGCATGCGCGACGCCTTGCCACCGGACGTCATGATCGCCCGGCTCGGTGGCGACGAATTCGCCGTCGTGGCAAGGAGTGACGACGAGATCGCCCTGCTGGAAAGCGCGCGGCTCATCCTCGCGACGGTCAGCGAACCAATGATGGTGGACGGCATTGAGATCGCACCGAGCGCATCGATCGGCATTGCGGTACACGGCACCATGGACTCCAGTGCCAGCGAGCTGTTGCGCCGTGCTGACGTAGCGATGTATCAAGCGAAGCTCACGAGGACAGGCGTCGCGTTGTATGACGCCCACCGCGACGATTTCTCACGGCACCGTCTCCAGCTGGCAGAGGAACTGCGCAGAGGGATCGGGGACGGTGAGCTCATACTCTGGTACCAGCCGCAAATAGACGCATCAACCCGGCTAGTTTGCGGCCTGGAGGCGCTCATCCGCTGGCAACATCCGACGCAGGGCTTGCTGTCGCCGGCCGCATTCCTGCCCGCAGCGCGCCGGGCCGGCCTGATGTTGATGTTGTCTGACGAGGTGGCACGACAGGCGGTCGCGGACGTCAAGCGCCTGCGCGCAAGCGGGCTGATGCAGCGTGTGGCGATCAACTGCGCGCCGCCGGAGTTGCTGAGCGGCATATTCTTGCCGCGGCTCTACGCCGCCCTTTCTGCGGCCGGGGTACCTCCCGAATCGCTCGTCGTCGAAGTGACCGAAGACTCTTTTCTCGCCGACCCTGAACTGGCCCGCGAGGTGCTCTTTGAGATGCGCGAACACGGACTTCAGATCGCAATCGACGACTACGGCACCGGTTTCTCATCCCTGTCCTATCTGCGCGACCTGCCGGTGCAGGAGCTGAAGATTGACCGGTCGTTCATCTCCACTATGCGAGCCGATCCACGCGGCCGAATGATCGTCCTTTCAACGCTGCAAATGGCTAGTGGTCTCGGGCTGCGCACGGTCGCCGAAGGCGTCGAGGATGCGGAGACGGCCATCGACCTGATCGCGATGGGCGTGGATGTGCTGCAGGGATACCACATGGCGCGCCCGATGCCGTTGACCGACGTCGAGTCCTGGGTTCGGGACTGGTCCACGTTCGTCGACAGCGTCGGCTCCTGGCCGCTGGCCAGCGCAGTCGGCGTGGAATGGCGCGCGGAGGCGCCTATGCGCTCGGTGCGAGTGAAGAGTTCACGCCGGGCACCGGGACAGGCTGACTGGAAAGCAGGAAAGCCGCCGGTTCCGGCACTGTCACCCCGTCCAGCCCCGCACCCTGGCCGATCAGACGATGCGCTTCAGGATTGACCCGCCGCTGTAGGTCGGCCATCTGGGCCAGGTGACCGTAGAGCGGTGTGCTGGCCGGTGAGCCCAGGTATGGCGCGGTGCGAGTGCCCGGGAGGTGCTGCGTGATGACACCCGTTGCGTTGAGCAGTCGCCGCGCTCGCTCATCCATGATCATCACGATCGTTTGGATCCGGTTGACGCGGGCGGCCAACGCGATGCCGTGGTAGAGCGCCGCAGCCGCGAACAACAGCCCAGCGCCGGCATCGGCTCGGACTCCGATCGTCGCTACGTCCCACGTGCGCGCTGGATCTATCCGTGCCGCGCGGGCTGAGCGCAGGCCGTCGACAAGCCAGGGCTCCTGTCCAGCGTCGTTGAGGGTCTTCAATCCAGCGGGGCTCGGCGTGATGATCCGGCATGCGGCCACGACAGCGCCACTCACCTCGACGAGGGCGAGAAAAACTGACGCGTCCTCGTAGGGACCGTATTCGAGGTGCAATTGCGCAGCGGTGTTTCCGTACGTGCGGAAGAATATTTCGGCTTCACAGGACCGAGTAGCCGCGAGTTCCTCGCCGATAGGATTGAAAACCAGACGTAGAGGGGTCGAATGTCTCATGGTGGGCCCCCAAGTCGCGTGTGGAACTTGCTCGTGGCGCCGCCAAACCAACGGAAACCGACACGTGCTACTGCGTCGGTCACGCAACGCTGTTATGTACCGACACTCAGCACACTACGTCTCATTCGGCTGCCGGGCTGCGGACCAGTCGGCCCGATCGGCGGCGGCCGTCCGGCGAACGGTCTCAGGACGCCGGCGAGCGGCCGGCTGCGGTCGGGCGAACGGGCGGTGCCTGGGCCGGGATGCTCGCCTCCGTACGCGGGCGCCTCTGCCACTTGGCAATCGGCATGGCGAGACCTTCCGCGGTGAAGAACGCGGGAGGTTGCCGAAAGACAAGTGTCGGCAGTCGCGCGGGTCAACAGCTGGCAAAGGTGCGGATCATCTGCGTGCGGCACCATCGTGCCAAGGTCGTTGGGTGGCCACCTGACCCTTACCCGGAGCAGCCGTTTACGCAGTTACGGTCAGGAGCCGGTTCCTGCTGTTTCGCGCTCGGGCTGAAGGTCGATTTCTGCCGGACCGTCACCTGGCGCAGATCGTCGACGACGGACCGCGAGTGCCATGACGCCGACGAGTAATACGACCGCACCGCTGATACCGAGTGCCCGGGGCAGCGTCACATACATCCGGGTGACGAGGTTTCCGTCGTGACGAGCGTCTGTCACCGAGGAGGCCAATTGAGCTGGTGCGGATGTGTAGGAGATGTCCAGCACTGGTGTCAGGGGAACGATGACCGACCCGATCTTGATTCCGAGGGTGCGCGTCTCTCGTTCCTGGACGTCGACTACCTCACCGCTCTCGGGTTGCACCCAGTATGTGGCGGTCAGTGCGTAGGTGTAGCTGAACGGAACCGGATCGGCCAGGAGCGGCAGTGCCTGTTTCAACGCGCCGACCTTGGTGGCATCGAGGTCCAGTCCGGCGGCGAGGTTGACCAGGGTCGCCTTCGGCAAGGACTGGGGTAGCTCCTTCAGCGTGGCCGGGTCGGTAAGCGGCTCTGCGGGTGTCGTGGCGGTGAACATGTACGTCGAGAGCCCACCGCGTTTGGCGGTGCCTGCGTACACAAGGGGCGTCGTGCTCCGGGTGTCGGAAACCCAACCCAGGTAGTTGGCTTTTGCAGTTCGGATTGGCCAGTTGAAGGTGATGCCCGTTTGCCGATCGACGCCTTTGAAGCCGGTGCCGCGATCCATGGATGTGCGGTTCACGGCATATCGATAGTCAAAGGCAGCCACCGGGGAACCGGCCACCAGAAGCTTCCCTGCGTCCGAGATCAAGGCGTTGTTTCCACTTGTCTTCAGCACTTTCGTGGTGTGCGTGGTGGTGATCGGGACGTTCTTGAGCAACACCGGCGCGCCGGGCGTATTCAAGGCGACGGCGTTGAAGAGGGTGTGCGCAGTACCGGTGTATGTCCTGGTCGAGTTCGTATGGGCAGGAAGCACGACTCGTGAGGGTGCAACCGTCCAACGGACGACGCCAGCACCAACGATGAGCATCAGGCCGAACACGACCGCCGCGACCGAAAACAACTTTCTCATCGACTACTAGCCTTTCGTTGGTGTTCCCCCGCCGTTCGACGGGGTCGCGCGCCTACATCGGTATTCGTCGATATTCATATCGGTAGCCGAGGTCAGGATCTGAGCCATTCAGTTGAGGCATTCCAGGCGGCAAGGCGACCTGGCCGAAGCGGCTGGAGATCGACAGTTCATGGTCGGGATCGATGTGTAGGGACAATCGTCTCGGCCTTAGCCTGCGCTGCCGTTTTCCGGAAGATCAAGCTCATCAAGGAGAGCCAGCAAGTCACCCACAAGGTGATGCCACGTGTACTGCTCGGCGGGAAGACCGCGAGTCGAACGACTACAACCGCGTAGATCCGGCAACAGCACCCGATGGCTCCCGCCCAATCGTGTGAGCGGATCCAGAAGGATGGAGCTGTCTCTAGCCCAGGCCGGTGTCGAGCCGTAGCGGACCTGGCCGCCGAGGGCAGTCAGGAGCGGGCCGCCCGTTGAGGCACGCTGGGTGCGCGAGCGTGCCGACCTCCTGAAGCCGTAGTGCGGGCACACCGGCTCATCAAGCCTTTAGCGCGCGTGACGACACCGGGATCGTTTAAGGCCTGCTGCGCCGGGTCGGTTGGATGACACCCCGGACAGCGGACGCGAGGTATCGTCGCGGGCCGTCCTTGCTCCCCCGACTGGGCTCGAACCAGTAACCCTTCGATTAACAGAGCCATGAGCGACACCGACTGAGCTGGATAGCCCGGGAATCCTGACCTGTGCATTGACATCGTTGGCATCTTTGGCGTCACGGGCTGGCAGTTCGATGACAGACCCGATGACAGACAGTCCGTGGGCGTCACGCCTTCGCCCGGCGCACCCTGTTCTCTGGCATCACGGGGTGGTGGCTCGCGCGAGATCGCCGATGTCAATGCCGACTGAAAATGAGGCCATCTGCGCCGAGCGAAAATGGGGCCACTCCGGGTTGGTCATGTCAGTCCTGCTCGGTGGTGGTGCGACCGAGGTCTCGGTCTTTGCGCCGGTAGCTGTTCGCTTCACTGAAATGCTGTTCGTCGCACCGCCTTGGGCGACGGGCTTGACCCTGCCACGGTCTTGACCTGAGGCGTACCACACCACCGGTTGCCGTGATCGTTGACGCGCTGATTCGACATGCCGCGGGCGCGCCGCTGCTCGTGGCCATCCAGATCTTCGAACAGACCGAGGTCACGTCGTTGGCCGAAGTTCAATCACGCTTCGAGTGGTCCTCGAGGCGCGTCTACGGCCTCAATGTCGAAGGGCAGAATCATGATCTGCTACCCGGAGGTCTCGACTGGAGCGCCGCACCGCCGATGTGAGGAGACCAACGACTTGGCGCCGCCACGCAGCGCAGCGCACCCGACGCCGGGACTGCGAACGCTGCGTTGCACTGGGCCGGCCGGGCAACGCTTGTGGCATCTCGCATGTTGACTTCAGTCCGGACGGGAGGAAGCTCGCGTCGTCGAGCGCGTGCGGCGAGGTTCGCATTGGGCAGTCGACATCAACGACCTTCTTGATATCGCTCGGCTGAAAGTCACCAGGTCGCTGACCGCCGACGAGTGCCGCCAGTATCTCCACGCCGGCAAAGTGCCCGGGGGCCATGACATTGCTCAGGTGTTGTCCACAGGGTGGCGTGTCGTCCACAGATTGCGCTCGAAGGCTGCGTTAGCGGCGATCGACCGGTTGGCTGCTTGCATGACTCTCTTCAAGCGAATCACCCGCCAGGCAATGGCAATCCGGGCTTCTGTCGACCGCGGAATGACCACGGCCGAGTACCCCGTTATCTGAACTGCTCCCGCGTGTCCGGCCAGCGCGTCGGGCTGGCGGCTCTACGGTCCGCTCATGCGAGTTGAAGCGGTGAGCGAGCCGGTGATGGGTCGGGCCAGGGTGCGCCTGGTCGATGGTGCTGGTGGTGAGGTTGGCGAGGTCACGGCATTCTTGTGCTTGTTGACGGCTCGGGACTATTCGCCGAATACGGTTCGGGCATATGCGTATGACTTGTTGAAGCTGTATTCGTTTCTCGGTGAGTCGCGGCTGGAGGTCGGTGATTTCACCCCGGCTCGCGCCATCGAGTTCTTGAAGTGGCTCCGGGTTAGTCCGGTCCGAGGAAATGCGCAGCAATTGAGCTTGTCGGTTGCGGCGGCCGACGGGCGGCTGTTGTCGGCGCGTACGTGCAATCGGATCTTCGCGGCGGTGTCGTCCTTCTACGAGTTCCTGATCAGCTCCGGTGGATTTGGCGGGGCGGAGAACCCGATCGTGAAGGTCCCGGACCGCGAAGCCGCACGGGTGGCCGAGCGGCGCCGGCCGCCGTTGTTGACCTCCGCGCGGCAGCGGCCGGTGCGGCGTGCGCTGCGCGTTCGCACGGTCGAGGTCGTGCCGCGGGTGATCCCGCCGGAGACCTACGAGTTGATCTTGGCGCAGCTGAAGACGCTGCGGGATCGGGCGATGCTCGAGTTGATGAATGAGGGCGGGCTTCGTCCGGGTGAGGTCCTCGGGCTGCATCTGGAGGATGTCGCCTACGGTCGCCGCAGGGTCGCGATCTGCCATCGCAGCGATCACCCGCGCGGGGTTCGGCAGAAGTCGCGCCATGACCGGGTGGTCGATCTGTTGGAGGACCGGGCGCTGCCGCTGCTGAACTCCTATGTGATGTCTGAACGGCCGCGCGAGGCCGATTCGGAGCTGATCTTCCTGATCGGCGGCACCGGGCCGCGGCGAGGCGATCCGCTCAGCTATGACGGGTTGGTGCGCATGTTCACCCGAGCCTGCCAGCGGGCCGGGGTGCGGCAGCCGTGGTTGACGCCGCACTCGCTGCGGCACACGCACGCCACCCGCATGTTCGAGGGTGGGATGCGGGATCTGACGTTGATGAAGCGTCTTGGGCACGCCAGCCCGGACTCGACCAGGATCTACACGCGGGTCGCGGACCGAGAGGTGGTCGCCGACTACGTCAAGGCGGTCGGGGCAAGCACCCGGTGAGCGTGCCAGCATTCGCGTTCGACGCTTCATCGTTCATCCCGACCCACTGCGGCGCGGACGAGTACGCCGCGTTCGTGCAGCAGCTGCCCAGCGGTGAGGACTGGCGCCGCAAGCTGGTGCGGTTTCAGACCCGATTCGCTGTCAGCTACCCGGACCTGGGCGCGTGGTTCGACACGCCGCTGCGGGAGCGCATCGGCTGGCAGAACCAGACGACGCAGTCGCGGCGGCGAGCACCGCAGGACGGGTTCGACGCCACGGCCGGGTGGGTCAACCACAACGCCCGGCCCTACCTGATCTATCTCGCGCTGACCGGGCGCCTGCGGTTGGACTGGCCGTGGCTGCTGGGCGTTGGGGTGCTCAAACCGTGGGTGATCGCCGAGGCCGTGGGTCTGCCGCTGGTGGCGCGATGCGATGAGATCTTGGCGTTGTCGCGCGGGCTCGGGCTGCCGCATGCGGACTGTCGGCAGCGGGTGCACTGGACGATCGCCCGGCTGGTGCTGCACCGCGGCGACCCGGACATCGACACGCTCGCCGCCGGCGACATTGACGCGCTGCGGGCGCTGCTGCGGAACGTCGCCGAGTTGCCGCAGATCGAGCAGGCGCTGATCCCCCAACAGCTGAAGACCGCCTCGCGGGTTTGGGGTACTTACGCGTTCCAGACCGGCGTCGCGCTGTTCCACGCCGGGGTCATCGACCGGATGCCGCCCCGCGCCGAAACCAAACCGGCCCAGCCGCTGAGCACGCGTCCGCAGGTCGCCGCGGTGATGGACCGCTACGTCGCCGAACGACGTCTGATCGATCGGCCGGGCACCGTCATGCAGATCAACGCGGCGATGCGCCGGCTCAGCACCTGGATCGACCAGTCCCGCCCGGACCTGGCCAGCCTGGCCGAGCTGGACCGGTCCGATCTGCTCGAGTTCCTCACCTGGCTGATCGACCAGCGCAAGGCGCTCAAGCCCGCCGAGCCGATCAGCACCAACTATCGCCGCATGATCATTTGGAACGTGATGGCGATGTTCCGCTACGCCTACAACAACGAGTGGGAGAACGTGCCGGCCCGGCCGCCGCTGATCACCGCCGACGTTCCCCGCACCGTCGAACGCGTCCCGCGCTACATCCCCGACCACGAACTCGGCCCGGTGATGGACCAGCTCCGCGCCCTGGACTGCGCCTACCAGCGATGCGCTCTGCTGGTGGCCCGCTGGAGCGGCGCACGCCGCGGCGAGATCCGCCGGCTGCACCTGGACTGCCTGGACACCTACACCGACGGCACCGCGCGTCTGCGGCTCGCCGCGGGCAAGTCCCGCAAGGAACGCACCGTCCCAATCCACGACGAAGCCGCCGAGGCGATCCGCACCCTGCTCGCGATCCGAGGCGGCCACCGGGACCGGGGCATCTATGACCGCGACCTCGGCCACCCGGTGCGCTACCTGTTCCTGCGCAAGGGCCGACTCGCCTCGACGACCTACCTGTTCGAAGCCCCGCTCGCGCAGACCTGCACACGCCTTGGACTGGTCGGCAACGACGGCAAACCGCTGATCACCGC
>JALYVG010000137.1 GCA_030853345.1 Actinomycetota bacterium
CGGGCGCTGGCTGCCAGCGCTGTGCTGCGCGGCTCCTATCACCTGTACCAGGGGTTCGGCGGCTTCCTGGGCAACATGGTCATGGGGTTGATCTTCGGATACTGGTTCCAGCGGACTCGGCGCGTCATGCCCCTCGTGATCGCGCACTTCCTGCTCGATGCGGTCAGTTTCATCGGCTATCTGTACCTGCACAACCGGATCGCCTGGATTTAGCCGGGCCGCCAGAAAAAAGAATTGTGGCGGATGTCGATTCCCGGGGCGCCCGGACGACGCGTTGACAGAGCCCGGGCTGGCCGGGTTCGCTAGACACGAGGAGATCATGATGCGGTTCATGGCGACAGTGGCGATGGACGAGAGCTTCCCGGCCGGCCCGCCACCGGCCGAGTTATTCGCGGCGATCGGCGAACTGGGCGAGCAGGGGATGAAGGACGGCACGCTCGTCGAGACCGGTGGCCTGCTGCCCAGCGCGAGCGGCACGCGGGTCCGGGTGGCCAACGGCACGGTGACGGTGACCGACGGGCCGTTCACCGAGGCCAAGGAAATGGTGGGTGGGTACGCGGTTTACGAGCTGCGCTCGAAGGAGGAGGCGGTCGAGGCCGCGCGTCGGTTCATGCAGTTGCACGCGGACCTGTGGCCCGGTGTCGAGGCGGTGTGCGAAGTTCGCCAGATCGCCGGCCCGGACGACTTCCCCCAGCCGTAGCTCCTCGACGCGCCGCCGTGGATTTTGCGCGCGGCGGCGCGGGGTGTTCTGATCGTCAGTCGTGACGGACGAGGCAACCAACCGAAGCATCGAAGCCGTCTGGCGGATGGAGTCCGCGCGGCTGATCGCCGGGCTGGTGCGCATGGTGCGAGACGTCAGCCTGGCAGAGGACCTGGCCCAGGACGCGCTCGTCGCCGCGCTATCGCAATGGCCCGAATCGGGCGTGCCGAACAATCCCGGTGCCTGGCTCATGACGATTTCCAAACGGCGGGCCATCGACCACTTTCGGCGCTCGGAGCGCACCGAACGGACCTACCGCGCAGTGGGTCGTGACCTCGACACGGCGCAGGAGGCATTCGTGCCTGATTTCGACGCCTCCCTCGACGACCACATCGAGGACGACCTGTTGCGGCTGATCTTCATCTGCTGCCACCCGGTGCTGTCCACCGAAGCCCGGGTCGCGCTGACCCTGCGGCTGCTCGGCGGATTGAGCACGGCCGAGATCGCCCGGGCGTTCCTTTCCTCGGAGCCGACGATCGCGCAGCGGATCGTGCGCGCGAAACGTAGCCTGGCCAAGGCGCGCGTGCCGTTCGAGGAGCCGGACCGTGCCGAGCGCGACGCCCGCCTCGCGTCTGTCCTAGAGGTCGTGTACCTCGTCTTCAACGAGGGCTACTCCGCCACCGCCGGAGACGACTGGATGCGCCCGACACTGTGCGCCGAGGCCATCCGGTTGGGTCGGGTGCTGGCCGGGCTCTGCCCGAGTGAGCCCGCGGTGCACGGCCTGGTCGCGCTGATGGAAATCCAGGCCTCGCGCACTCACGCCCGAGTCGGACCCTCCGGTGAGCCGATCCTCCTGCTGGATCAGAACCGGGCTCGGTGGGACCAACTTCTCATCCGGCGCGGGCTGGCGGCGTTGGAGCGTGCCGAGTCGCTGGGCGGGGGCGGTCACCGGTACGTGCTGCAGGCGGCGATCGCGGCGTGTCACGCCCGGGCACGCACGGTCGACGCGACGGATTGGGCGCGGATCGCCGAGTTGTATGACGTCCTGGCTGCCACCGAGCCCTCGGCGGTCGTGGAGTTGAACCGAGCGGTCGCGGTGGGCATGGCTCGCGGGGCCGCCGCTGGTCTCGACGTGCTCGACGCACTCGACGCCTCTGGGGCAATGGCGGGCTACCACCTGTTGCCGAGTGTCCGCGGGGATCTGCTGTTCAAGCTGGGCCGGATGGACGAGGCGCGAGTCGAGTTCGAGCGCGCCGCGGCCATGACGCAGAACGCGCGGGAGCGGACGCTACTCCTTGATCGGGTCGCCGCCTGTTCCATCCGGTGATCAATTCTGCTGACACGACCTGGCCGAACTGGCAGGGTCGGGGCCGTGAGCGACATCGAAGTGATCAACCCGGTCCCGATTGAGGAGGTGCGGCCGTGGCTGGCCGCACTGGCCACGACATTCCTCGACAACACCGAAGGCGACGACTTCGACCGGATGGTCGAGTTCTGGCGCCGGGACTGGTTCGCCGATCGGAGCTGGGGTGCTCGTGCGGGTGGACGCTGGGTCGCGACATTGGCCACCGAACCCAGGTCGATCTCCATTCCCGGACCGGCGGGACGGCCCGTCGACGTGGTCGCTGACGCGCTGACCGCAGTGACTGTGAGCGCCACGCATCGCCGTCGCGGCCTGCTCACCCAGATGCTGTCGGCATCGCTGCGGGCGGCCAAGCACCGAGGTGACCCGCTCAGCATCCTGCTCGCCGCCGAGTGGCCGATCTACGGCAGGTACGGGTATTCGCCGGCCACGCTGACCTCCAACTACACGCTGTTCACCCGCACGCGCGACAGCCTGCTGACGCCGACCGGCACCGGTTCGGTCCGCCAGGTCGACCCGGCCGATCTCGCCGACATCGCACCAGCCGTGTTCGAAGCGTCGCGATCACTGCGCGCCGGCGGCGTCGATCGGCCCGGGGAATGGTGGAAGCGCCGGCTCGGCCTGGAGGGTTATCAGCCCATCAACCACGGAAAGACGCCGAACTACATCGTGCACGAGAGCGACGGCGTAGCCGACGGCCTGCTCCGATGGGCCGGCAGCCGCGACTTCGAACTCACCGGCGAGATGGGCGCCGTCAACGTGGCAGACCTGATCACCGCCACACCTGCGGCCTACCGCAATCTATGGGCCTACCTGGCCGGCCTCGACGTGGTCGGCGAGGTCATCGTGGCGCGCCGACCGGTCGACGAGCCGATCCGGTGGCTGCTCGCCGACGGTCGGGCACTGCGGCAGACATTCACCGGCGACGACGTCTGGGTACGCCTGCTCGACGTGCCCGCCGCACTGTCGGCACGCGGCTACAGCGCCGGTGGCCGGGTTGTCATGGACGTCGTCGACGACGACACCGGTGGCTACGCCGCCGGCCGCTTTCTCCTCGAGGCCGACCACGACGGCGCACACTGCCAACTCACCACCGCCGCCGCTGACCTGCGCATCTCGCACCGCGCCCTGGCCTCGATCTACCTGGGCGGTTTCACGCTGCGGCAATTGGTCATCAGCGGCAACGTCGACGAACTGACGCCCGGATCGCTTTCGCGCACGGATGCGATGTTCGCCACGACGCTGCCGCCTTGGAACGCGACGGGGTTCTAGATGGCGAACGAGGGGGATCCCGGAGGACGTCCGCCACCCTGCGCCGACAGTGTCGAACCCCGTCGCGTCGCCTCAGGCGAGGAATGCGTCGTCCCCCGCAAGATCGCCGTGCAGCTCCAGCATGTCCGTGGCCTTTCCGTCCTGGAAGGTGAACAGGATCGAACCGCGGCTGACCCGGGTGACGCCGTTACGGGTGGCCCTGATCTGGTGCACCGCATTGACGTGGCTGACGCCGTCGCCGTGCACGTCGACCAGGTCAGCCCGGAATGAGCCGTCGGTCAGTTCGCCGAGCTTGCCGTAGTAGCCCAGTACGGCGTCGATACCGCGATGGTCACCGGCCACCTGACTGCTGCCCGGGACGTGCTGGACCACGTCCGGCGACAGGATCGACATCAGCGTCGGAATGTCCTTGTCGTTGAAGGCCGCATAGCCCCTGCGCACCAGATCGAGGTTCTCGTCCACCGCGCCCCCGGGCGAGGCAAAACTGGTCGCGTAGCGCGTCGCCTCCGGCGAGTGGTCGATCATCACGCAGGGCTCGTCACCGAGCACCCACGCGTCGTGGCCGGCGGGCAGGTCGAACAGGTCACCCGCCTCGATGACCGCTTCCCGACCGTCCTCGAGTTTGATCTGCATCCGCCCGGACAGGACATAACCGAGGTGCCGGGTTTGGCAGGTGGCCGTGCCCGCGATCGGCGCGATGTCGGCTGACCAACGCCAGCCGGGCTCGAAAACCCCCCTCAGGACGGCCTCGCCACCGGCGCTGCCGACCACGGCATGACCGTGCGCTGCGAACGGGCGGGTCTCACCGTCACGTTCGAGGTTGCTGATCAGGACTTCTGCCATCAGACCCACCTCGTGGGCTCGCGGCCAACCGCCGACTGCGGTCGGCTCCGCACAGATACTGACACCGGCTGCCCGGCAGTTCTAGCGGCTCAGTCGCGACCAGCACATTGTGTGCCGCCGCTCGTCCGTATCGCCGCCTAAGTCGGATCGGGATCGGCTAGTCCCCGCCGACGCGACACCTGGCTGGACTGGTTCTACTGTCGCTGCGGCGGCGGCGGGTACTGCTGCGGCGGCGCTCCGTACTCGGGTTGAGGCGCTCCGTACTGGGGCTGCGGCGGCGGCGGGTACTGCTGCGGCGGCGCTCCGTACTCGGGCTGCGGCGCTCCGTACTCGGGCTGCGGCGCGGGGCCGTACTCCTGGGGCGCGCCGTAGCGCTGCGCCTCCGCGGGCAGGTCAACCGCTTGCTCATCGTCGGGAACCTCGGGTTCGAACGTCAGCGGCGCAATGATCGGCAACTCCCCCGGTGCCAGGCCGACGTGGGCCTCGATCGACGCCGGATCGTTGTCCGAGGCTCGCAGGTTCACCGCTTCGGGCTGTTCGTGAGCCGGGGGCAGGTTGGAGTCGAACCAGGTGGATGCGTCGAGAGATTCAGCTTGCGATCCCGACCCCTCCGTCGCCGTCGCCTGCAGCCAGGACGGTGCCTCCGTGTCGTCCGCGCCACCGAGCTTGGCCAGCCCTTCGAGTGCCTTGCTGAACTCGCTCGGGATCACCCACACCTTGTTCGCGTCGCCCTGGGCGATCTGGGGAAGCGTCTGCAGGTACTGATAGGCGAGCAGGGCCGGGTCCGGCCGCGCGGCGTGGATTGCGGCGAACGTCGTCTCGACCGCCTTGGCCTGCCCCTGCGCCGTCAGGTAGCGCGCCGCCCGGTCACCCTCGGCCCGCAGGATCCGGGACTGCCGCTCGGCCTCGGCGGCCAGGATCGCGGCCTGCTTCTGCCCCTCGGCGCCGAGGATCTGCGCCGCCTTCTGCCCCTCAGCAGTCTTGATGGCCGACTCGCGCTGACCCTCGGCGGTCAGGATGATCGCCCGCTTGTTCCGGTCGGCACGCATCTGCTGCTCCATCGCGTCCTGGATGGACGGCGGCGGATCGATGGCCTTGATCTCGACGCGAGCGACCCGGATTCCCCACGGGCCGGTTGCCTCGTCGAGCACCCCGCGCAGCTTGGTGTTGATCTCGTCGCGACTGGTGAGCGCCTGCTCCAGATTCAGTGAGCCGACGACGTTACGCAGCGTGGTGATCGTCAACTGTTCGACGGCCTGGATGTAGTTCTGGATCTCGTATGTGGCAGCCCGCGGGTCGGTGACCTGGAAGTAGATCACCGAGTCGATGGCGACCGTCAGGTTGTCGGAGGTGATGACCGGCTGCGGCGGGAAGCTGACCACCTGCTCGCGCAAGTCGATGAGCGGGCGCATCCGGTCGACGAAGGGCAGCAGCAACGTCAGTCCAGGGGTCGCGGTGCGGATGTAGCGTCCCAGCCGCTCGACGACTGCGGCACGCGCCTGCGGCACGATGCGGACCATCCGTCCCAGAGCGATCAGTAGGACGACGAGCACGATGATGGCGGCGATGATCCCGGCACTCATAGATGTGGCTCCCTAGAAAGGCGGTTCTTGCCAAACGACTGCAGTTGCACCCGAGATCTCCATGACCCGCACGACCGTACCGGCCGGCAGGACCTGGGCCCGGTCGAAGGAGCGCGCCGACCATTCTCCGCCGTTGAGCCGCACGCGCCCGTTGTGCACGTCGACCTCGCTCAGCACAATCGCTTCCTTGCCGACCAGTGCGTCGGTCCCGGTGCGGGCGCCGGTGCCGATGCGCAGGTGTCGCTTGGCGATCGGGCGCACCACGCCGAGCAGGGCCAGAGTCGACACGATCGCCACGATGAACTGAAGCAGGGTCGGACCGCCGAACGCGGCGGTCAGCGCGCCGGCCAACGCGCCGCCGGCGAACATCGCCAGCACGAACGTGAGCGATGCCGCTTCGGCGGCCGCGAGGGCGCCGGCGGCGATCAGCCAGATCAACCAGGCGGGCATGTGCACATCCTGACACCTATCCGTGTGCCACGGGTGAGGCGCTCAGCGACGTGGCCGCACATGCTCGCCATTACCGACCGCGTAGGCCTCACGGAGCCAACCGGCGAAGACATCGTCGAGCTCATCCGGTGCGGTGACGCGGTAATGATGGACGAACAGGCGGTTCGTGTACGGCGCCGCGCTGAGGATGCGTGGATCCTCGACAGTGCGCTGCAGGTCGAGGTAACCACGCAGGCCGCGACGGTCGGGGCGGGCCCCGGCGAATCCCCGGCGTACCCCCTTGAACGTGATCGACGTCTTGCTGACGGCATAGCTGAACGGGCCACACCGCGTGAGCAGTTCGACGAAGCGCTCGTACAGGGCGACGGACGATTCGGGCTGGCCGGCCAGGTGATCGTCGACGGTCCAGATCCGATCCGACATGGCGTGAACTTAACTCGACACACCGACACCGACGATCGCGTCATTGCGCGGCGGTCACGAAGTCGATCAGCTCCTCGACCGCCCGCAGCAGCGGCACCTCGACGTCGGCGAAGGTGTCGACGCTCGCCAGCACCCGGCGCCACATCTCGCGCGGTTCGCTGACGCCGAGCGCGGCGCAGATCCCGGACTTCCAATCCGTGCCGCGCGGGATCGTCGGCCAGGCGGCGATACCCAACGCCGTCGGCTTTACCGCCTGCCAGACGTCGACGTACGGATGCCCGGTGACCAACACCGAACCGGCGAACCCCGCGCGGCGCACCCCGTCGACGATGCGGGACTCCTTGCTGCCTGCCACCAGATGGTCGACCAGGACCCCGACCCGTCGCAACGGGCCGGGCCGGAACGCGCGGACCAGGCCGAGCAGGTTGTCGATCCCGTCCAGCGGTTCGACCACCACGCCCTCCACCCGAAGGTCATCGCCCCAGAT
Organism: Actinomycetota bacterium; assembly: GCA_030853345.1. GTDB lineage: Bacteria > Actinomycetota > Actinomycetes > Mycobacteriales > Jatrophihabitantaceae > QHCC01. The sequence goes on from JALYVG010000137.1 coordinate 7,122, forward strand.
CCGCTCCAGCAGCGCGGCGTCGTGGACACCCTCGACCCACAGCCGGCTCTCTCGGGCGACCCGAGCTGCTGCATCGGGCACCACGTACGAGCCGGACGCGGTCTTGGCACGTGCGGCCTTGGCCCGTGCTCTCGGCGTCGGCCGCACGAGCGTCACCGTCTTGCCCTCGAACAGAAACGAGGCGGGCAGCATCGGGAAGACCCGCCGGCTGCCGTTGCGGTCCTCCAACGTGACGGTGTCGCGCTTCTCCCCGCTGTCGACAGCCTTGCCGATGCCGACGACGGCTCCGCAGAATGCGCCGTCGCTGGTCTCCACGACCAGATCGGGCTCGGCGGCCACTTCCGGCACCGCTCGTCGGCGTGGCGCGGGCTGGGCCAGGACATCGTGGTAGTCGCGCATGATTCCCGACCCTAGGCGGCAGACCAGCCGCCCGGGGCCAGGCGCGCCAGATCAGCGCTCGGGCGTGCGCACCGGGCCGCGGTAAACCGTCAGCGCCTGACGCCGCACCGAGAACCTGACTTCGCTGGGCGCGTCCTCGATCTCTCCGTCGCGCGCCAGATAGCCGGTGTTGCCGGAGATCGTGACTGTGACGGCGGGCTGGCGCGCTTCGACGTAACTGCTGCTCTTGTACAGATCGGCCGAGAGGGTGGCGGCAAGTAGGCGCCACGTGGAGTGCCCGCGCGCCTCGTCGGCGAAGCGCACGTCGAGGTGCCCGGCGTCCAGGCGGCGACGCCACCTCGGTACGAAGCCGCGCGGGCGGTAGTCCCCGTTACCGATGAACAGCAGCAGCAGCCGCCGTGAGACGCCGTCGACCTCGGCATCGAGAGGGGGGCAGTGCCGAAGTACCCTGACGATCGCGATGGCGGCAGCGATGGGTTTGCCGAGGCGGCCCTCGAAACGTTCGCGGATCTTCACGAACTCGGGATAGCTACCCAGACTCGCCGTGTTGAGGAACGGCTTGCCGTCGACATCGCCGACGTCGACACAGATAGCCCGGCCTTCGCGCAGCGCGCCGAGCGCGTCGTCGAGGTCGGCGAGCTCGATGTCCTTGGCGAAATGGTCGAACGTACCCGCCGGGATGACCAGCAGCGGGACGTCGGCCGCCATCGCGGCTGCCGCGGCGGCGTTGATTGTCCCGTCACCGCCCGCCGCACCGAGCACCTGAGCCCGCTCCGCCGCCTTGCGCATCACCGCAACGATGTCATCGCCGCTCACGACCTCGATCAACTCGGCGTCGGGAAGCTCTGAGCGAAGGGTGTCGAGAACCTGCTGGCCGAAGCTGCCTGAGCAATTGTTGAGCACCGCCACTACGCCCGCACCGGTCGGCCGCGGTGGCTGCGGGCGCGGCGGCTCGGCGCCGGATCGAATTACCTGCTCGTGGTGGGCGGGAAAGGTGGCGGCGCCGATTCCGGCGACCGCCGCGCCGAGAGTCGCACCAGCCAGCACGTCACTCGTGAAGTGCACACCGGTGTAGATCCGCGAGAACATGACCGCTCCGGCCAGCACGCCCACCGGCACGGCGAGAGGGGGGCACTCGATCGCCGTGGCCACGGCGAAGGCGGCAGCGGAGGCGGAATGCCCGGACGGGAAGGAACTCGAGATAGGCACGTGGCTGGCCACGCGCCTGATCGGGACGTTGGCCAGGTTCGGGCGTCGTCGGGGCAGAGCGCGCTTGCCCACCTGGTTGGCCAGCAGGCTGGCGACCCCGATCGAGGCAAGGCCCCGTGCCGCGGCGCGCCGGGCCGGCTGATGGCCGCTGGCGAGCATCGCTCCGGACAGGGCCATCCACAGCTTGGACTTGTCCGCGGCCCAGGTGAGCAGCGGCAGACCCCGATCGAGAACGGTGGGGAACTCCGCCTTCGCGATGGCGTTGCTCGTCGCGACGTCCCACCTGTCGATGACCGCCGCGCTGCGGCGGAGCCTGCTCGATGATCGCTGTGGCATCTGGGCAGCATAGGTCGAGCGGGGTACACCCGCGCGCTCTAGCCTTGGCCAGGTGAGTCGTCTGCGTTCCGGCCCGCTCGCGGCGTGGACGACGGCCTGGCTCGCCGGTCACGCTGCCTCCGACGACGTGCTGCTGGCCGCGTCCGGCGGGGACGCCCCGCACCAGGTAGCCGGGACCGGCGTGGGCGCCGAGTTCGTCCCGCTCAGCCAGGTGCTCGTCGCGTGGCGGCGGGCGGGCGGTTCGGTCCGGCTGGTGCTCCCAGTGGCCGGTGACGTACGCGGGTTGCCCGGCCCCCTCGAGTTCCGCAGCGCAGCGCTGCAGGCCGGTGAGGCGGTCTTTGGCGCCACCCTCGGCATCGTGCCGAGCGTGATCGAGCACGCCCCGAGCAGCGCCGCGCCGACTGTGCTGTGGCAGGCCTTCGACGTCACGCCGGCGCCACCGGATTTCATCGCGGTGACCGACGCGCAGTACGAGTTGACCTCCGAGATCCGTGAGTCGGCCACCGCCCTGTCCGCGGCGAACGTAGCCGGCCGGATCGAGGACATCGCCGACGCGCTGCACGAGGCGCGCCGGGCCGGTGAGCACCTCAACCTGCCGCCGGCTTTCCCACCGCGCGCCGTCGCGTTGATCGCCCAGGCGGAGCGGCTGCAGGCCGTGCTGGACCTGGCCGCCCAGGATCCGACGGGCGGCGCGATCGACCGCAGCGGCATCGCCGCGCGCCGCGAGGCGCTGCGACCACTGGCCACCGCCGTCCGCCGCGCCCGCCTGGCCGGCTACAACGCGCTCGCTGACGGCCCACCGAGCTGAGCGCTCAGCCGTCCCTCCTGATGCGATGTCGATGGCCTGGCCAACGCGGCCCTCAGCCGGCCAACGCGGCGGCCAGTTGATGGCGCACGGCGGCGAACCAGGCCACCCGTCGCTGGATCACCCCGCCGACGCCCGCCTCCCACATCCTGGCCCAGCCACCACCGAGGTGCTCGGCGTTCCAGCGCATGCTCTCGTAGGCGGCACCGGACCGCAGCGCGGCCGCATCGAGCAACTGCTGCCCCGACACCGCGTCCGTGCCGTACCCATTCAGCAGTAGTCGCAGCCGCACGCCGACGTCGATGTCGCGATAGGCGGGGCCGCGGTCGCGCGGATCGCACAACGGCACCCAGTGCATCGCGGCATTGGCCAGGTCGACCGACCGCGTCGTCCAGCCCACCAGGTCGAAGTCGATCAGGGCTACGGCCGCGCCGTCGCGAAACACCGTGTTCTGCGGGGTGACGTCGCGCTGCGCCACCAGCCGTGGCTCACCCTCGGGCAGTGGCGGCGCTGGGCGGCCCGCTACCGGCCAGGCGAGAGCGATCGACGGTTCCCAACCGGCGGCGGCCTCGTGCAGCGCCCGGACGAGTTGTCCGACACTGGGCAGCAGGTCATCGGCGGCGGCCCACGGTTGCACCGGGTCACCCGGGACGGCACCGTCGATGAAGCTCAGGACATCACGGCCCTGATTGTCGCGGCCGAGGTAGCGCGGCGCGCCCGCGAAGCCGACGCTGGCCAGATGCTCGAGGTAGGCGGCCACGGCCGCGCTGGTCGGCTGGTGCGGGCGGCGGACGGTATCTCCGATGCGCACCACGCCCTCGGTCACGTCTCCGGCCGGCAGCGCGATCTCCGGACCGTCCGGGAAGTGCGGCATCAGCCGTGAACGGCCAGCCGGCTCGGTGCGGGGCAGCAGCCAACCGGGCAGTCGACGCCGCACAGGCCCAGTGCACCGAGGGCCAGCGGGTCGGTGCCGTACAGCCGTTCCTCGACGAGCTGGCCGATCGCGATCACGAACGCCGGGTGGGTGTTCGCCGTCGCCGCCCGCGCGTAGTGCAGCCCGAGCTCGGCGGCCGTCTGGCGGGCCTCGACGTCGAGGTCCCACACCACCTCGACGTGGTCGGCCACGAATCCAGTCGGGCTGACCACTACCGCACTCACGCCCTCAGCCGCGAGCAGCCGCAGGTGCTCGTTGATGTCCGGCTCGAGCCACGGCACGGCCGGCGGCCCGGTCCGCGACTGCCACACCAGATCGAACTGCGCGCCGGTCCCGCGCACCGACTCGGCCACCAGGCGGGCACTCTCGCGCTGCTGGGCGGCGTACAGCCCGTTCGCCTTTGGTCCGGACGCGTCGTTCATCGTGATCGGGATCGAGTGCGCGGTGAACACGAGCCTGGCCCGCTCCCGCTGGTCGGGTGCAAGGGTTGCCAGTGCCGCACGTACCCCGTCGGTGTTGGCGGCAATGAAGCCCGGGTGGTCGAAGAAATGCCGCAGCTTCACCAGCTCCGGAGCTCCGGTACCCGCGACCGACCGGGCTTGGGCGAGGTCGCCGCGGTACTGCCGGCACGCGGAGTAGGACGCCGTCGCGCTCGTGGTGAATACCAGCGCGCGCTGCACACCGTCGTCGCGCATGTGCCGGACCGCGTCGGCGAGGTAGGGCTTCCAGTTACGGTTGCCCCAGTAGAGCGGCAGATTGATGCCCCGCGTGGCGAACTCGGTGCGCAGCGCGGTGAGCAGTTCGCGGTTGACGGCGTTGATGGGCGACACGCCGTGGAAGTGCTGGTAGTGCTCGGCGACGGCAGCGAGCCGGTCCTCCGGGATCCCCCGGCCGCGGGTGACGTTGCGCAGGAACGGCATCACGTCGTCGGGTCCTTCCGGACCGCCGAAGGACAACAGCAGGAACGCGTCGTACCCGCCGGGATGTGCCTCGCCGGCTGCGTGGGGTTCCTCGAGTAGTTCGGGCAACGTCAGACGCCCATCGCGTGGAAGCCACCGTCGACGTGTACGAGCTCACCGGTCGTCGCGGGGAACCAGTCCGACAACAGCGCGAGGGTGCTTCGCGCGACCGGCTCGGCATCGGCGTTGTCCCAGCCGAGCGGCGCGCGCTGGGCCCAGGCGTCCTCGAACTGGTGAAAGCCGGGGATGCTCTTCGCGGCCATCGTCCGGATCGGCCCAGCGGCCACCAGGTTCACCCGCACCTTGCGCGGGCCGAGCTCGCGGGCCAGGTAACGGGCCGTGGACTCCAGGCCGGCTTTGGCGACGCCCATCCAGTCATAGGCCGGCCACGCCACGCGGGCGTCGAAGTCCAGCCCGACGATCGAGCCGCCTGCCTCACCGAACAGCGGCAGGGCAGCCACGGCGAGTGACTTCAGTGAGAACGTCGACACCTGGATGGCGGTGGCTACGTCCTCCCATGGTGCGTCGAGAAAACCGCCACCGAGGCAGGACGCCGGCGCGAACCCGATCGCGTGCAGCACGCCGTCCAGGCCATCGACGTGTTCGCGCGCCCGGTCGGCGAGGCTGTCCAGGTGCTCGGTGTTCGCGACGTCGAGTTCGATCACCGGCGGCGGGTCGGCCAGCTTGCGAGCGACGCGCTCGACGAGCGACATCCGGCCGAACCCGGTCAGCACGATCTGCGCGCCCTCCTGCTGCGCGAGCCGGGCGATGGTGAAGGCGATCGAGGCGTCGGTGATGACGCCGGTGATGAGCAGTCGCTTGCCCTCGAGCAATCCCATGTGTCCTCCGTGCGTCGGTGGGGCCGCAACCCCGGTCAGATGCCCATGCCGAGACCACCGTCGACCGGCAGCACGGCACCGGACACGTAGGCACCGGCGTCGGAAGCCAGGAACAGCGCAGCTCCGGCGACCTCGTCGGCGCTCCCGTAGCGCTTGAGCGGCACGTTGGCCAGGATCTCGGCCTTGCGGGCGTCGGTGAGCTCGGCAGTCATATCGGTGTCGATGAAGCCGGGGGCGATGACGTTGGCCGTGATCGAGCGGCTGCCCAGCTCCCGGGCGATGGAGCGGGCCAGGCCGATCAGGCCGGCCTTGCTCGCCGCGTAGTTCGCCTGCCCCGGTGCCCCGACCAGGGCGACCACGGAGGAGATGAAGATCATCCGGCCGCGCCGCTGCTTGAGCATCCCGCCCGCGGCTCTCTTCGCGACGCGGTACGCGCCGCTCAGGTTGGCGTCGACCACCCGGGTGAAGGACTCCTCGCTCATCCGCAACAGCAGGGTGTCGTCGGTGACCCCGGCGTTGGACACGAGCACCTCGACCGGGCCGTGTTGCGCTTCAGCCGCCGCGAAGGCGGCATCGACGTCGGCTTCGGAGGTGACATCGCAGCGCACGCCGAAAAGGTCGTCGGGGACCGCTGTGCCGCGGTGGGTGATGGTGACCTGATCGCCGTTGGCCGCGAACAACCGCGCCACGGCCAGTCCGATGCCGCGATTACCACCAGTCACCAGCACAGATCGGCTCACGTCTGGCCACGCTAGCGGATCGCGGGCAAGGCCTGGCTGGGCAGCGTTGCCTGCGGGGTACGGTTCGGGCTCATGCGAGCAATCCAGATCACCGAGTTCGGTGGTCCCGAGACCCTGACCGTCCGTGAACTGCCCGACCCGGTCGCCGGCCCGAGCGACCAGGTCTTCGACGTCCTGGCGGCAGGCGTCAATTACGCGGACACCCACCAGACCGAGAATTCCTACCTGGCCGAGCAGACCCTCCCACTCATCCCGGGCGGGGAGGTCGTGGTGTGCACCGAGGACGGGCGTCGGCTGGTCGGGCTGCTCGCCGCGGGTGGGTACGCCGAGAAAGTGGCCGCCGATCCGCGTCGCCTGTTCCCGATCCCCGACGGCGTCTCGGACCCTGCCGCGCTGACCACGCTGGTCCAGGGCGCGACCGCGTGGCACCTGCTTCGCACCAGCACCCATCTGCAGGAGGGCGAGACCGTCGTCGTGCACGCCGGCGCCGGGGGTGTCGGCACCCTGGCGATCCAGCTGGCGAAACGATGGGGAGCGGGCCGGGTGATCGCCACGGCCTCGAGCGAGTCGAAACGGCAGCTGGCTCTGGACCTCGGGGCCGACGCTGCGGTCGATTCCACCGCCACCGACCTGACGGCGGCGCTGCGCGAGGCAAACAACGGCAGGCGCGTCGACGTCGTGTTGGAGATGACGGGCGGGGCGGTCTTCGACCAGAGCCTTGCCGCGCTGGCACCGCTCGGGCGGCTGGCCGTCTTCGGGCAGGCGGGGCGCACCGCACCGACCCCGGTTCAACCGGGGCTGCTGATGGCCCGCAGCGCCGCGGTAGTCGGCTTCTGGTTGGTGCACGTGACCGCGCGCCCGGCGCTGTTCGCCGCAGCCGTGACGGACCTGCTGGGCATGATCGCGGACGGTTCCATCCGGCCGGTGATCGGCCAGACCTATCCTCTCGATCGCGCCGGGGACGCCCACCGCGCGCTGCTGGACCGCTCATCGGTCGGCAAGCTCGTCCTCGAGCCGCAGACCTGACGACCCGCAGCAGACGGGTCCAGTCGGCTCAGATCAGTCTGCCAGCCCACAGCATGGACGCCCCAGCTGCGGCCAGCGCGAACAACAGGCCGAGCACGAGGAAGCGCCAGCTGATGTCACGACGCTGCGTGGTGTAGCCGATCTGGGACCCGATGTCCGAGTACACCGACTCCAACTCCTGCACCGAGTGCGCCGCGTGATAGGAACCACCGGTATTGCGGGCCAGCCGGTTGAGCGTCACGGTATCGGCGGGCACCGGGATGGTGCGGCCGTCGACGGTCACCGTGCCGGTGTCGGTGCCGAACGCGATCGTCGAGACCTGCACTCCAGCCTTTCGGGCAGCGACGATGGCCTCGCTGACCGAACGGCCCTTGTTGTTGGCACCGTCGCTGAGCAGCACGACACGCGCCGGCGGCGGCTTGTCCCCCTTGGCCGTGGTCGCCCGGCTGAACGCCGTGATCGCGTCCAGCGAGGTGAACACCGCCTCGCCGATCGCGGTGGATTCCTGCAGCTGCAACCGTTCGATCGCGACCTTGACGGCGTCGCGGTCGACCGTGGGGGCCACGACCGCGCTGGCGTTGCCGCCGAAGGAGACCAGGCCGAGGTTGATCCGTCCCGGCAACAGGTTGACGAAGCTCGTCGCTGCCTGCTGCGCCGCCTGCAGTCGTGAGGGCAGCACGTCGGTGGCCTGCATCGACAGCGAGACGTCGATGGCCATCACCACGGAGGCACGGTCGCGCGGCACCCGCACCGAGGCGGTCGGCTGGGCGACGCCGATGGTGAGCACCGACAGCCCTATCAGCAGCAGCGCGAAGGTGAGATGCCGCCGCCAGCCGGGGCGGCGGGGCGCCACACTGCCCAGCAGTTCGACGTTGCTGAACCGGGCGACGTACTTGCTGCGGCGCAACTGCAGGTAGACGTAGCCCCCCAGCAGCGCCGCCACGGCAACGAACAGCCACAGCCACGCAGGCGAGTGGAACGTCATCAACGCACCGCCGTTCCGACGGCGCCGACCACGAAGCGACGGCGGGCGATCACGAACTTGACCACGTCGCTCAGCCAGTCCCGGTCGGTGCGCAGTTGCAGATGCGCTGCCCCCGCATGGCGCAGTGACGTCGCGATCGCGGCGCGCTGCGTGTCGGCTGCTGCCGCGTACCTGCGTCGCAGCGACGCATCCGAGGTCTGCACCTCGAGGTGCCGGCCGGTCTCGGGGTCGGCGAAGGTGACTAGGCCCGCGGCCGGGAGTTCGAGCTCGCGCGGGTCGAGCACCTCGATGCCGAGCAGTTGATGGCGAGCGGACAGGGCGCGCAGCGGTCGCTCCCAGGAGGGTTCCACGCCGACCACTCCACTTTCGAGATAGTCGGACACCACGGCGACCAGCCCGCGGCGCAACTGCGGGCGACGCAGCTGCTCCAGCAGGGCGGCCAGGTCGGTGCCGCCGGCGCCCTCGGCTCGCGGCGTCGCGGCTATGCGTTTCATCATGTAGCGCGCATGGGCGATGCCGGACAGCGCTGGGATGCGGTAGGTCAGCTCGCCGTTGCTGACCAGCGCACCCACCCGGTTGCCACCCCGCACGGTCAGATGGACGACCGTGGTGATCGCGGCCAGGACCAGTTCGCGCTTCTCGGTGAGCGCCGTACCGAAGTCCACGCTGGGCGACAGGTCGACGACCACCCAGGTCTCGAGCTCGCGGTCCGCAATCGTCTGGCGCACGTGTGGAATCGTGGTGCGGGCGGTGACCGGCCAGTCCATGCGACGCACGTCGTCACCGGCCACGTACTGCCGGGATTCGCCGGCCTCGCTGCCGGGGCCGGGCACCAGCCCGAGGTAATTGCCCTGCAGCAGACCGTCGAGCCTGTTGCGCACGCTCAGCTCCAGCCGGCGCAGCAGTGGCTCGGCCGCGGCCAGGTCGAGGGTGGGTGTCGGCTCTGCCGGCTGGCTCATGCCGAGCGCTCACCCCAGGGTGGCTGCTGCTGCGCCGGGGCGGACTGGCCGTAAACCAGTGCCTGCTGCGACGGCGTGTTCATCTCGACCTGGCCACCGGCGCGCTGGCGCGGGGCGACCTGGGGCAGCGGGATGGTCTGGAGAACCCGCCGGATCGCGTGCTCGGGCGGCACGCCGTCGGCGATCGCGTCGTAGCTGAGCACCAGGCGGTGCGCAAGCACGTCGACGGCGATGTCGAGAACGTCCTGCGGCAACACGTAATCACGTCCACGCAGCAACGCAAGCGCCCGCCCGGCGGCGATCAGGCCGAGGCTGGCGCGCGGGCTGGCTCCGTAGGAGACCCACTGCGCGACGTCGGACATGCCCTGATGGCCGGGGTCGCGGGTGGCCAGCACGACCCGCACGACGTAGTCCACGATCGCGTGGTGCACGAAGACCCGGGCCGCGGTGGCCTGCAGTCGCTGCAGTTCGTCCGTGCTGATGACCGCATGCGCGACGGGCGGGTCGACACCCATCCGATAGACGATCTCGCGCTCCTCGCCGGCGCTCGGGTAGTCGACGGAGATCTTCATCAGGAAGCGGTCACGCTGCGCCTCGGGCAGCGGGTAGACGCCCTCGGACTCGATGGGGTTCTGGGTGGCCAGCACGAGGAAAGGCAGCGGGACGTCGTGCTGGACACCGCCGATCGTGACGTGCCGTTCGGCCATCACCTCGAGCAGCGCGGACTGGACCTTGGCCGGCGCGCGGTTGATCTCGTCCGCGAGGACGAAGTTCGCCATGATCGGACCGAGCTCGGTCTCGAAGCTCTCCGAGCCCGGGCGGTAGATGCGGGTGCCGACGATGTCCGAGGGCACCAGGTCGGGGGTGAACTGCAGCCGGGAGAAGGACCCGGTGACGGTGCGCGCCAGAGTCTCGACCGCCAGGGTCTTGGCCACTCCGGGTACTCCCTCGAGCAGGCAGTGGCCCTGGGCGAGCAGGCTCACCATCATGCGCTCGACCATCCGCTCCTGACCGACGATCACCCGCTTGACCTCGAACATCACTCGCTCGAGAGCGGTGGCGTCGGCTGCGGGCGTGTGGGTGGGCGGTGCTGTCACGGCGCAATCACGTGGCTTCTCCTCCGCTGTTCTCGTGGACCCGGTTCACGGTACGGGACCGCCAGGTTACGGTGCCTGAGTGTCTGTCGAGCATCCCGGAGTCGGCGACGACGTCGACCGGCCGCGGTGCTCGGCGAAGGGCTGTCGCACCCCGGCGACGGAGGATTTGCGGTGGCGCAACCCGCGGCTGCACGACACCGCCCGGGTCAAGCACTGGCTGGCCTGCGCCGAGCACGCCGACGGCCTGGCCGGTTTCCTGGCCGCGCGTGACTTCCTGCTCGGCCGCGGTCCGGCGGACGGGTAGGTCGAGCCGACGCTCAGCCGCCGATCGCTGACATCGTCCGGTCGGGCTGGACGAAGGACGCCGTACCGATGCCGTGACCGGCCTGCTTGCCGGCCACCGCCGTGGCGATGATCGCGCCGAGTTCGGCGTCGGAGGCGCCGTCGCGTAGCGGGCCTCGTAGGTCGGTCTCGTCGCGGGCGAACAGGCAGGTACGAAGCTGGCCATCAGCCGTCAGTCGCAACCGGTCGCAGTCGCGGCAGAAGGGCCGGGTCACCGAAGCGATGACACCGAGCTGGCCCGGGGTAGCCGCCCAGTGCGCACGTCCGGGCCCGTCGACGACGTCGAACTCCTCGGCCGGCGCATTGCCGTGGTGTCCGCGCGGCACCAGCTGATAATGCGTACCCAGCAATGCGAGTATCTCGTCCGCGGTGACCATGGCATCGCGCGACCACAGGTGATCGGCATCCAAGGGCATGTGCTCGATGAAACGCAGGTGATAACCAGCCCGCAGCGCCCACTCGAGCAAGGCGGGTGCCTCGGCCAGGTTGCTGTCGCGGACCAGCACTGAATTGATCTTCAACGGGCTGATGCCGGCGGCAGCCGCCGCGGCCACTCCGGCCAGGACGTCGTCAAGCCGGTCGCGGCGAGTGAGCGAGGCGAAGCGCTCGCGGTCGAGGGTGTCGAGTGAGACGTTGATCCGGTCCAGGCCGGCCTCGACCAGCTGCGTGGCCGAACGGGACAGGCTGATGCCGTTCGTGGTCAGCGACAGCTCCGGACGGGGGTCGAGCCCAGCCAGCTGCGCGACCATCGGCACCAACGTCGGATGCACCAGCGGCTCGCCGCCGGTCAGCCGGATGCTGCGGACCCCGAGCCCGACGAACACCGCCGCCAGCCGGAGGATCTCGGAGTCGCTGAGCCGCTCCGTCTTGGTCAGCCACTGCAAGCCCTCGGCCGGCATGCAGTAGGTACAGCGCAGCGAGCAGCGGTCGGTAAGCGAGATCCGCAGATCGGTCGCCACCCGACCGAACCGGTCGACGAGGACGGCCTCCGGCTCGACTCTGACAGTCATGTGACCACCGTACCTGCGATCAGGTCAGTGGCCGGGTCGCTCCGTAGTAACCCGAGGAGACCTGGCCCAGCGGCGTGATGCGCACGATGTCACCGCTCTGCGGCGCCTGGATCACGTTGCCGCCGCCGATGTAAATGGCGACGTGGTGGATCAGGGCCTGGCCGCCGTCGCTCCAGAACACCAGGTCGCCTGGCATCAGGCTCGAGACATCGGGATGCACCGAGCCCTGCAGGTATTGCGTCGCAGCGAAATGCGCGAACGGGAACTGGGCCCACGCGTACATGACCAGACCAGAGCAATCGAAGCCGACCACGTTGCAGTCGTTGAAGGCGCCGTCCCCGGCACACACGCCGCGGGTGGGGCCGCCGGAATTGCCGCCGGCCCACGCATAAGGCGTGCCGAGCCAGGTCATCGCCCGATCCACGGCCCGTTGACCAGCCGCTGCCGTCCAGTTGCCGCGCGGTCCGGGTGCGACGAACGATCCACCGCCACCGCCACCGCCACCTCCCCCGCCACCCGCGCCAAAGCCGCCGAACAACATGTTCAAGGTGACCAACACGCGCGCGAGCAGCGACGGAACCGTGCGCTTTGACGTGACGGTTGCCGGCGCGGGCCAGGTG
>JALYVG010000164.1 GCA_030853345.1 Actinomycetota bacterium
CAGGTGTTGAAGACGACCAGGTCGACGTCGTTGCCCGACCCGCGCACGTAGCCGGACTCCTCCAGCAGCCCGGCCAGGCGTTCGGAGTCGTGGACGTTCATCTGGCACCCGTAGGTGCGGATGTCATAGGTGCGGGTCATGGCGCCTTCGAGGATACGGGCGCCGGCGATAAGCGGCTGACCGCCGGGTGCGCAGCACCTACGCTCGGCTGCATGCCCACGTCAGGATCAGTCGAACTGCGCGCCCAGACCGACGAGGACGAGGCTGTCCACTACCGCCTCGCGGCCGACCTCGACACCTGGGAGGAGCGCTCGCCGGCGGCACCGAAGCCGCTCACGCTGGCTGCCTTCCGCAAGGCGCGGGCCGAACGTGACGACGACGGTTCGGTGGAGTTCGAGATTGCCGTGGACGGAGTGGCCGTCGGCCGGTGCACGTTGTTCGACGAGGACCCGCTGGCCCGGCACGCCATGGTCGGTATCGGCCTGGTGGCCGAGGCCCGGGGTCACGGCTACGGCACGGCCGCACTGCGCCTGCTCGTCGAGTTCGGGTTCACCCGGCGCAACCTGCGCCGGCTCCACCTCAGGGTGACCGCGTCCAACGCGGGCGCCATCGCGTCCTACCGCAAGGTGGGCTTCGTCGAGGAGGGTCGCAGCCGCGAGCACAACTGGGTGCGCGGGCAGTACGAGGACGAGGTGATCATGGGCTTGTTGCGTTCGGACTGGCTCGCGTGACGGTGACGGTGCGCGACATGACGGCGGCCGATCTGCCGCTGCTCGGTGAGTGGTTGCTCGAGCCGCACGTCGCGCGCTGGTGGTCCGAGGATCCGGTCGAGCAACTGGCTGAGTTCGCGGACGCGATCGCGGGGCGCGATACCACTCACGTGCTGGTCGTCGAGGAGGACGGCCGGCCCGTGGGCTGGGCGCAGTGGTACCGGTGGGCCGACACCCCCGACGAGGCACCGCAGTACGGGGCGAGCGAGCACGACTTCGGGATCGACTACGGGATCGGCACGCTGGCCGACGTGGGACGCGGCGTGGGCACCGAGTTGATCACGGTGCTCGTGCGGCAGATTCGGTGCACCCACCCGCAGGCGCCGATCCTGGTGGCGGTCGCGACATCGAACACCGCATCGCGGCGGGTGCTGGAGAAGAACGGCTTCGTCCTGGTCGGTGAGCGGATGATCGAGGCCGAGCCGGGCGAGGAGCTCACGGCGCTGTACCGGACGAGGAGGTAGCCCATGCAGGTTTATCCGGAGTGGTCCGCGATCTCCGAGCCGGCCGACCCGGACTGCTTCACCGGGCCGGTATGGCGCACCGAGCACCTGCCCCGGGTAGGGCAGGACGGGCTGGTCGGCCACCGCTTCCTGTACGGCCCGGGCGCCCGGTCGCACTGGCACGTCCACGAGGGCGACCAGGCGCTCGTCGTCGTGGGAGGGCGCGGCCTGGCGCATTGGTCCGGACTCGACGCGGCCCGGCCTTTGTTGCCCGGCGACTGGGTGCATGTCGATCCCGGCGTCGAGCACTGGCACGGCGCTGCGGCCGACGAGATGTTCCTCCACCTGGCCGTGACCGCCTCCGGGGGCACCGAGTGGCTCGGGCCGGTGAGCGACGCGGACTACCAACGCGCCCAGGACGCCTTCGACTGAGCGCGTGGGACCCGATCAGTGCGCGATCTCGGTGGCGCGCGATTCGCGTACGACGGTGACCCGGATCTGGCCCGGGTAGGTGAGCTCGTCCTCGATCTGCTTGGCGATCTCACGTGCGATCACCTGCGCGGCGAGATCATCGATCTCGGCCGGCTGCACCATCACCCGGACCTCGCGGCCGGCCTGCATCGCGAAGACCTTCTCCACGCCGGGACGCGAACTGGCGATCTCTTCGATCCGGGCCAGTCGCTTGACGTAGAGCTCGAGGGACTCGCGCCGGGCCCCGGGCCGCGCGGCCGAACAGGTGTCCGAGGCCTGGGTGAGCACCGCTTCGATGCTGTGCGGCTGCACCTCGTTGTGGTGCGCCTCGACGGCATGGGCGACGGCCTCGGTCTCGCCGAAGCGCCGCAGCAGGTCGGCGCCGATGATCGCGTGACTGCCCTCGACTTCGTGGGTGAGTGCCTTGCCGATGTCGTGCAGGAACGCGCAGCGTTTCACCAGGGTCGGCTCGATACCCAGCTCCGCGGCCATCACACCCGCAATGTGCGCCGTTTCGGTGAGATGACCGAGCACGTTCTGCCCGTAGCTGGTGCGGTACTTCAACCGGCCGAGGGTCGGCAGCAGCCGCTCGTCGAGGTCATTGATGCCCACGTCGGCGAGCGCGTCGCGGGCCGCCCGCAGACACAGCTCGTGGACCTCGGTTTTGCTCTGCTCATAGACCTCTTCGATGCGGTGCGGGTGGATGCGGCCGTCGAGGATGAGTTTCTCGAGTGTCAGCCGGCCGACCTCGCGCCGCACCGGATCGAAACAGGACAACAACACCGCCTCGGGGGTGTCGTCGATGATGACGTTCACCCCGGTCACCGCCTCGAAGGTGCGAATGTTGCGGCCCTCGCGGCCGATGATCCGGCCCTTCATCTCGTCGCCGGGCAGATGCAGGACGCTCACGACCGTTTCGGCGGTCTGTTCACTGGCCACCCGCTGCACGGCCTCGACGACGATCGCCCGCGCCCGGTCGGTGCCTTCGGCGCGCGCCTCCGCCTCGATAGTGCGCACGAGCACGGCCGCATCGCGGCGCGCGGATGCCTCGACGCTGGTGAGCAGTTCAGCCTTGGCCTGTTCAGCCGTCATCCCGGCGATGCGGGCCAGTTCTTGTTCGTGGGCAGCCGACTGCTCGGCCAGGGCGGCGGCGCGCTCCTCCAGATCGACGGCGACGACAGCCTGGGCCTGCTGCCGCTCATTGAGCTCGGCCAGCGCGCGATCCAGCTCGAGCGCCTCGGACTCCAGGCGCACCGACTGGGCGTCCAGCCGGGTCTCAGTCTCGTCCAGCCGGGCGGCCTGGGCGGCCCAGTCGTGTTCGGCCCGGCGCGCACTGTCGGAGATGCGGGCGAGCTGGGCCTCGCCGTCGCGGCGCGCGTCGGCCAGCAGCGCCGCTGCCTGGTTCGCGGCGGCCCGGCGCACCGCCTCCGCCTCGGTCTGCGCGGCACGCGCGTCGACCTGCGCGGCACGTCGGACCGCCTCGGCCTCAGCCTCGGCGGCCCGGCGCACTGCCTCGGCCTCGGTCTGCGCAAGTTGCCGGACGGATGCGGCCTCGGCCGCAGCAAGCCGCCGCGCCGACTCGATTTCAGCCTCGGCGTCGGCGGTGGCTCCCTGGCCGACTTCATGTCGTCCACCTGGTGGGGCGCCGCGGCGTGAGTAGGCCGCCACAAACAGGACACCAAGAACGAAAACCGCCGCGACCGCTGCGAACCAGACTCCCTGCACCGTGGCCTCCTGTCGGTCACAACCGTCGGCCAGGAGAGCGCGAAATGCGTGGATTCACTCGACCGCCGGGTACGACGGACCAGCGGATGGTGTCTGGGACTGCCCCTTCTCTGTGTCGCGGACGAAAGCTATGTGCTGCCCGCCTGAGGTCGGCCCGCGTGGGCCGGGCGCCTGGCAGGGCATCGAGGCGTTACTCCTGGTTACCCGAGGCTATGAACGCTTGCCTGACAAATCAAGTCTGGCGCGCCCGCGCCCCGGCCGGTCGCTACTCGTCGAGGTCTGCCACGGCCTCGATCGCTGCCTTACCTACTGTCTCGCGCACGATCTGGTGGGCCAGACCGGCCGGGTAGCCGCGCCGGGACAGCAGCCCCACGAGCCTGCGTGCCTGGGCCTGTGGATCGAGGCCGCGCAGCGACGTCAGGCGGCGGGCCACCAGTGCTCGCGCCGAGGCCGCCTCGCTTTCGGGATCAATCTGTGCGACCGCAGCCTGGACACTGTCTTCGTCGATGCCGCGTTGGCGCAGCTTCAGCGCCACGGCGCGCCCGGCCAGGCCCCGTTCGCGGTGCACGGCCATTGCGTAGCTCTCGGCCAGAGCGGGGTCGTCGATCAGCCCCACTTCGGTGAGGCGGTCGAGCACCGCCCGGGCGGCACCGTCGGGTACCCCACGGCGGCGTAGGGTCGCCGCCAGCTCCGAGCGGGTCCGGGCCCGCTGGTCGAGTTGGCGCAGGCAGATCGTACGGGCCACCGACTCCGGGTCCCCGGGCGGTTGGTCCTCGCCGTCCCCGGGAACCTCGGCCATAGTCACGCGGCCTGCCTCAGAAGTCGACCGGAGCCGGCAGCGCCTCGATCGGGACCCCGTTGTCGACCTGCGGACCGATACCCAGCTTCTCTTTGATCTTCTTCTCGATCTCGTCGGCCAGGTCGGGGTTATCGCGCATGAAGCTGCGCACGTTCTCCTTGCCCTGCCCCAGCTGATCACCTTCGTAGGTGTACCAAGCACCGGACTTCTTGATGAAACCCTGCTCGACGCCGACGTCGATGAGCGAGCCTTCGCGGCTGATGCCCTGGCCGTAGACGATGTCGAACTCGGCCTGCTTGAACGGCGGGGCCACCTTGTTCTTGACCACCTTGCAGCGGGTCCGGTTCCCGACCGCCTCGCCACCGTCTTTGAGCGTTTCGATGCGCCGGACGTCGAGGCGGATGGAGGCGTAGAACTTCAGCGCCTTGCCGCCCGTGGTGGTCTCGGGCGAGCCGAACATGACGCCGATCTTCTCGCGCAGCTGGTTGATGAAGATGGCCGTGGTGCCCGAGTTGCTGAGCGCACCGGTGATCTTGCGCAGTGCCTGGCTCATCAGCCGGGCCTGTAGGCCGACGTGACTGTCACCCATCTCGCCCTCGATCTCGGCCCGCGGCACGAGAGCGGCGACCGAGTCGACGACCACGAGATCGATGGCGCCGGAGCGAATCAGCATGTCCATGATCTCAAGCGCCTGCTCGCCGGTGTCGGGCTGGCTGACCAGCAGGGCGTCGGTGTCGACACCCAGGGCCCGCGCATACTCGGGATCAAGGGCGTGCTCGGCGTCGATGAACGCCGCGATCCCGCCGGCAGCCTGCGCGTTGGCAACCGCGTGCAGGGCGACCGTGGTCTTGCCGGAGCTTTCCGGACCGTAGATCTCGACGATGCGCCCGCGCGGCAGCCCGCCGATGCCAAGCGCCACGTCCAGGGCGATCGAGCCGGTCGGGATGACTTCGATCGGCACGTAGGGACGATCGCCCAGGCGCATCACCGCACCCTTGCCGTGCTGCTTCTCTATCTGTGCCAGGGCGACGTCGAGCGCCTTCTCCCGGTCGAAACCTGCGGCCATCTGCAAGACACCTCTTCGTGAGTTGTGCGGGCTGTCTCGTGACGGGCCCGGTTGCCTGGCGACGTTAGGACCGA
>JALYVG010000170.1 GCA_030853345.1 Actinomycetota bacterium
CAGGTGTCTACGCTGCTGCCGAACTACACCTCGGCTCCCAACACCCTGGTCACGCCGAAGGCCGTCACCGCAGGCGGATACTCCGCCGAGCCGGTCGGCTGGCTGGTTCAGTCGCCGCACCCGATCACATCGGTGCAGATCATCGACGCCCGCCACCAAGCCGCAGCCGCCGGAATCACCGTCGAGACCCGGGCCGGTCCCGACCGAACCCTGCAGCGCCTGCGCGACTACGCGACGTTAGCCGGTCTGCTGGTGGCACTGGCCGTGCTGGCCATGACCGTCGGGCTGATCCGCAGCGAGACGGCAGGAGACCTACGCACCCTCACCGCAACCGGCGCAAGTGGCGCCACTCGGCGCACGCTGAACGCGGCGTCCGCCGGAGCGCTGGCCCTCCTGGGTGGAATCCTCGGAACCGCCACGGCCTACCTCGCTCTGATCGCCTGGCACTGGCACGACATCAGCTACCTCAACCGGCCGCCATATCGTGACCTGGCCATCCTGGTAATCGGACTGCCAGTGGCCGCCGCCGGCGGGGCCTGGCTACTGGGACGTACCCCCACCGCCCTCGGCCGCCGTCCGCTCGAGTGACCTTCGAGACCTCTCGTGCGGCCTTGGGTGTCCTGCGTTGGCACTGTTAGCCGCGTGCATCGATTGCACGTCCCAGGTTCCGGAGAAGCTAGATCGATCGCGCGAGAATTGCCGTGTGCAAGTCTCGGGATTCGAGGCTGGGTGCGACGCCGAGTTCGTCACGGAGGTGGCGGCGTAGTTGGTCGTAGACCATCAGCGCCTCGGCTGGGTTGCCGCGTGCCGTCAGCGCCTGCATGAGCAGCCGGTGCCCGCTTTCGCGCAACGGCGCGGCGGCCACGAGTTCGCGGGCGGCCCGTTCGGCAGTGGCCAGTTCGGTGTTGCCGAGGTTGAGCGCCGCGGTGGTGTAGGTCTCCAGCGATCGCAGATAGAGGTCCTGCAGTTCGCGACGCACGGGCCGCGCCCACGGGAGGTCCTCGTCAGGAAGGAACCCGCGGCGTGCGATGAACAAACCGGTTTGGGCGGCGCCCCAGGCCCGGGCCCATTCGTTCTGGGCGAGTGCTGATTCGGCTCGGTGGGCGGCGTCGCGGGCGATCTCGAGGTCGATCCAGGTGGCAGCGGGCAGGGTGAGCCGCACCGCACCGCGTGAGGAGATCAGTTCGGCACCGAGTGCTGTGCGGCATTTTGACAGCAGCGCGTAGACGGCGGTCTCGGCGGCATCGGGCGGGTCGCTAGGCCACAGGGCGTCCGCGAGGTGCCTCCGCGCCAGTGCGTCGTGGCGGTGCAGGACGAGATAGGTCAGGAGCAATCGGCCCTGCCGACCTGGTAGGAGTGCCTCGCGGCGGCGACCATCGACCTCCACGGCGAGCCGGCCGCAGATCTGTATACGCACCGGGCGGGACGTCATGATTGCTCCAAGGTCGTGCCAAGGTGTTGGGCGTAGTCATTGTTCAGTCCGAAGGAGCGTGGTGGCGATGGCGAAGCTCATCCGATGCGAATGTGGCTTCCTCGCACGCGGCGATGACGACGAACAGGTCGTCTCCGCGATAGAGGTGCATATGCGCAGCGACCATCCCGCAGTGCTGGCCGGCATGCAACGGTCAGAGATCTTCGGCTGGATCGAGGAGGAATAGGTCCCCCTCGCAACACCGGAGGTGCGCGATGACCACGACTACCTTTGACCCGGTCGCCTACAAGAACACGACCCGAACTCAGTGGCAATCCGCTGCCGCGGCGTGGCACAGCTGGGGACCGGTCATCGAGGCGTGGCTGGGGGAGGCGACCGAGCTGATGCTCGACCTGACCCAGTTGCGCCCGGGAGCGCACGTGCTGGACGTCGCCGCCGGTGCCGGCGGCCAGAGCGTGACGGCAGCACGCCGCGTCGGGCCGACCGGCCGCGTCCTGGCCACCGACATCGCCGAGAACCTGCTCGCGCACGCCGAGCGAGAGGCCCGAGCGGCGGGACTGTCCAACGTCGCGACGCGGGTCATGGACGGCGAGGACCTCGACACCGAGGCCGATCACTTCGACGCCGTGATCTCGCGGGTGGGGCTGATCTACTTCCCCGACCAGCAGCGGGCGCTGGTCGGCATGCGACGGGCTCTGCGTCCCGGTGGCCGGATCGGCGCCATCGTCTACTCGACCCCCGAGGCAAACCGATTCTTCTCGATCCCGATCTCGGTCATCCGCTCGCGTGCACAGTTGCCCCCGCCGATGCCGGGCCAGCCCGGCCCGTTCAGCCTCGGGTCGCCGGGCGTGCTGCAGGAGGTACTCGCCCGAGCCGGCTTCGCCGACGTCGAGATCCACACGGTCCCCTCACCGCTCCTGCTGCCGAGCGCTGCGGACTGCGTCCGTTTCGAACGGGAGTCCTTCGGTGCCCTCCACCAGATGCTCACCGGCCTGGACGAGGCAGGTCGAGCGGCCGCGTGGCAGGAGATCACGGCTCAGCTACAGGCGTTCGATGGCCCGGAGGGCTTCGTCGGACCGTGCGAGATGCTCGTCGCCGCCGCGACAAACCCGGGGCCGACGTGAGGGCGGGGCCTGTCGTGGTGGCGGCGGTTCAGGCGACGCCGGTGTTCCTCGACCGCGCCGCGACTACGGACAAGGCCTGCCGATTGATCAAGGAGGCGGCCGGTGCCGGCGCGTCGCTGGTCGTCTTTCCCGAAACGTTCATCCCCACCTATCCGGACTGGGTGTGGCGACTGCCGGCCTGGCAGGACGGGCCCTACATCGAGCGGCTGTACCGCGAAGCGGTGACCGTGCCCGGGGCGGTGGTCGAGCAACTCGCGGTAGCCGCGGCGGAGGCCGACGCCTATGTCGCGATCGGGGTCAACGAGCTCGACGGCGGCACGCTGTACAACACGCTGCTCTATCTCGACCCGGCTGGCCAGCTCGTCGGCCGGCACCGCAAGCTCGTCCCCACCGGGGGCGAACGCACGATCTGGGGCATGGGCGACGGCTCGACGCTCGACGCCATCCACACGCCGTTCGGAGTGCTCGGCGGGCTGATCTGCTGGGAGAACTACATGCCGCTGGCCCGCGCGGCAATGTACGCGCAAGGCGTAGACGTCTACCTGGCACCGACCTGGGACAACTCCGACGCCTGGCTTTGCACCCTGCGCCACATCGCCGAGGAGGGCCGCTGCTACGTCATCGGCGTCGCACCTCTGCTGCGCGGCTCCGACGTCCCGGCCGACCTCCGCGCTGACATCTACGGTGGCGAGGAGGATTGGATGAGCCGCGGCCGGTCCGTCATCATCGCACCCGGCGGGGACGTCCTGGCCGGCCCGCTGGCCGAGCAGGAAGGCATCCTCTATGCCGACATCGACCCCGATCTACCACGGCTTGAACGCCGACAATTCGACCCCGTCGGCCACTACGCCCGCCCGGACGTCTTTCACCTCAGCGTCGACACCACGAGTCGGCAGTCCGTGACGTTCCAACCGCGCGAAGGGTCGTCAGGGCGAGGCGCACGGCCTCCCTCGCATCGTCCACACCAGTCCTCAGACTGAGTACTGCCATTCTGCGGTCGTGGCTGTCTCCGTTCGCTTCCCGCTGAGCGCTCCTGGGATGCCGCGTCGGATTGACCTCGTCGCGTCGCATCTGTTGATCGGTTTGCCGCCGGTGGTGGGGGAACACACCTTCGTAGGCGGACACGATTCGGCTACTGCCGTACTGCGGCTTGCCCGCAACGGCCGGGTGCGAGAGGTCGAACGGTAGGAGCACCGGCAGGTTCATGGACCACGATCTCTCGTTCGGTCACGGCGTTCCCAGACGCACTTCCTCCACCGCGACGGGCCGGCGTTGTTGCAAGGACGCGGCGCACGCTTCGGCGACCCAGGTCGTCTCCATCGCGTCGGCCACCGTGCACGGGGACGGGCGCCGCCCGGCCACCACGTCGGTGAACGCGCTCAGTTCTGCTCGGAACGCACCGGCGAAGCGGTCCATGAACAGACGGTGCGGCGTCCCGCCCGGAAACGTCACACCCGGCTCGACCGAGCGCAGCGGCAGATGCTCGTCCCAGCCGACGGCAATACTGTCTGCCGTGCCGTGCAACTCCAGCCGGACGTCATAGCCGCGCGGGTTGTATCGCGAGTCGGACACCAGCGCGAGTGTGCCATCGGCCATGGTGAGCACGGCAGCGGCGGTGTCGACATCTCCGAGTTCGGCGAAGTAGCTCTCCTCGCGATTACTGCCCGTGGCATAGACCTCTTGTACCTCTTGGCCGGTGACCCATCGGACGGCGTCGAAGTCGTGCACGCTGCAGTCGCGAAAGATTCCGCCGGACGTGGCGACGTAAGCGCGTGGTGGCGGAGCGGGGTCGAGGGTCGTAGACCGTACGGTATGCAGCCGGCCCAGCTCGCCCGCGGCGACGGCTGCCCGGGCGGCGATGAATCCCCGATCGAAGCGGCGCGGATAGCCGATCTGCACGACAGCGCCGGCGACTCGCTGCTGTACTGCGAATGCCTCGGCCGCGCTGCGGGCAATGGGCTTCTCGCAGAAAACCGGCAGGCCGGCCTGTACCGCGGCGATCAGGAGCTCCGGGTGCGCGTCGGTGGCTGCCGCGATCACGACGCCGTCGATTCCGGCGGCCAGCAGCGACTCGGGGCTGTCCACCGCCTCGGCGTGGAATCGTAGCGCGATCTCCTCGGCCAAGGAGGGGACGGAGTCGGCCACCACCAGGGATTCGACGACCGCCAACCCGGTAAGTGTCTCGGCATGGAAGGCGCCGATCCGGCCGAGTCCGATGAGGCCAAGCCGCATGGAAGTCCTTTCGCTCAGTCGAGTCCGCCGAAGACATTCTGGTCCCAGTCGATCACCGAGCCGGTCACGACACCGCTGCGCTCGGAGAGCAGAAAGACCACGAAGTCAGCGATCTCGTCGACCTGCCCGAGTTTGCCCATCGGCAGTGACCGGCCGGCCCGTTCGCGCCAGTCGTCTCCGGCTCCGTGAGCGCCACGCTGGACAGCGTCCTCGCCTTCGGTGTCGGTCCAGCCGATATCAAGCCCGTTGATCCGGATGCGGTCCCAGCGGTGGGCGTGGGCCACGTTGCGGGTCAGCCCGGCCAGACCCGCCTTGGCGGCGACGTAGGGCGCGAGGTAGGGCTGCCCGCCGAGTTCCGAGGTCGAGATGATGTTGACGATCGCACCCGGTGCCTTACGGGCTCTCATGTCGGCGACGACCGCCTGCATGAGGAAGAACGGAGCGCGCAGGTTCACCGCGATGTGCTCGTCGAACAGTTCAGGCGTGGTGTCGAGCAGGGTGCCACGGGTGGTGAGACCGGCGGCGTTGACCAGGCAGTCAATGCGCCCGTGCTCGCTGATCACCGCCGCGACGGAGGATCGGGCCTGGGTGACATCACTGACATCGGTCTGAATGAAGCGCGCCGCTGTTCCGGCCTCTCGCATCCGGCGCTCGAGCGCGTGCCCACGTTGCCGGTCACGTCCGGTCACGGTGACGGTGCCGCCTTCACGCGCGGCGGCCAGCGCGACCCCGGCGCCCACCCCTTGGGTGCCGCCGCTGATCAGCACGATCCTGCCGTCGAGCAGGCTCACCGCACGTCCGAGCGCCGGGCAGCCCAAGAGCCCAATTCATCGCGCAGCCGCGTCTCCGGCCACCGTTCAGTGACCGCTCGAGCGAGGATGTCGGCCTGGCTGGCGGGGGCGAGGCCGTCTACCGGCTGATCGCGGTCGAGATTCGTCGGGAACGAATAGCCTTCGGCGCAACTGCTGATCACGTTGGCGATCGCCGACTCGTCGGCACCGGCCTCCTGCATGGCGAGCAGGGAACCGAACACGGCAACCGACATGCTGTGCCTATCGACGATCTCCATCGCGCGGCCGAACGCGGAGGAGACCTGCAGCAGGTTGGCCATGCGCCTGACGTCCGGAGTGCGGTTGGCGCCGGCGGCATGGAACAACGCGGGGTTGAAGAACACAGCGTCACCCTTGGTCAGTGGCAGTTGAACGTAGTTGGCCTGGAAATGCTCACGGAATTCGGGACGGCGCCAGGCGAGGTAACCCGGTAGGTATTGCTGTGAGTACGGCAGGTACTGGGTCGGGCCGGTTTCGATGGGCATGTCGGTGTGGGCGACCGCGCCCTGCAGCGTGAGGACGGGCGAGAGCCGATGGACGTGCTCGGGGTAGCGGCCCGCCTCGTCCTGGGACTGGAAGCCGAGGTGGTAGTCGCGGTGCACGGTCTGCGCGGCCCCGCCGGGATTGACGACGTTGACCTGTGCGGTCACCTGGTAGTGCGGACCCAACCACGCCGCACAGATCATGGCGACGAGGTCGTTCGCGTAATACCCCGCGAAGGCATCCGGATCGCGCAGCGCGAGCTTCTCCACTGCGTTCCAGATGCGATCGTTGGCGCCGGGCTTGGCGAAGTGATCACCCGAGGTGCCGCCGCGGGCGTGCTGTTCGGCGATTATCTCGTGGAACGCGGCGGTGGCCCGGTCGACGATCGCAGCATCGGGGAACGCCCCGCTGAATACGACGATTCCCGGACCCTGCATCAACGCCCCGGCCAGCTCGGCCGCGATTGTCCGGCGCCGTGTCGCGTCCGCGCAGTCGGCCCGCAGCCGCGCACCGTCGTAGATCAGGATGTTGTGCTGCACCGCGGCGGCATGCGGATAGTGGCCGAGGTCCGTGCGCTGATCGACTACCTCGAGCAGGTCCGGCAACCGGCAGTCGTCCGCGGTCAGCCCGTCGCCTGTGGTGTGGGCGGGTGCGGCCATGAGACCTCGCCTCGGATTGGGATCGCTGTGGACCTCTGTCAGCCTAGGATTCATCGTGCCGCTGCGCCGCACCGAGTCGCGACCGATTGGAGAGTGACCAATGCAGGCTCCAGCCCCGGAGGACACGCCCCTGCTGCAGCGCATCCGTGCCTGC
Source organism: Actinomycetota bacterium (assembly GCA_030853345.1). GTDB lineage: Bacteria > Actinomycetota > Actinomycetes > Mycobacteriales > Jatrophihabitantaceae > QHCC01. The sequence continues at coordinate 6,915 of JALYVG010000170.1, forward strand.
GTCATCGGCGACGACCAGGTGATGCCCGGCCCGTACGGGCCGCGACGGGTCACCTACGCCGACTACACCGCCTCCGGTCGCGCGTTGAGTTTCCTGGAGGACTTCATCCGGGACGAGGTGCTGCCCCGCTATGCCAACACGCACACCGAATCCAGCGGCACCGGACTGCAGACGACCCGGCTGCGCGAGGACGCCCGCGCGATCATCCGCGATGCGGTGGGCGGCGACGACCAGACCGTCGTGATCTTCGCCGGCTCGGGCTGCACCGGGGCGATCGACAAGCTGATCGGAATCCTCGGCCTGCGCATCCCGGCCGACCTCGACGACCGTTACCACCTGAGCGACACGATCCCAGCGGCCGACCGGCCGGTGGTGTTCATCGGGCCGTTCGAACACCACTCGAACGAGTTGCCGTGGCGCGAGTCGATCGCTGACGTCGTGGTGATTCCGCAGAACAGCGACGGGCACATCGACATCACCGAACTGGAACTCGAACTGGTCCGCCACGGCGATCGCGCGGTCAAGATCGGGTCGTTCTCGGCGGCCAGCAACGTCACCGGCATCGTCAGCGACACCCACCGGATCTCGGCGCTGCTGCACCGCCACGGCGCGCTGTCGTTCTGGGATTTCGCCGCGGCCGCGCCCTACGTCGACATCGAGATGTCCGGCGGCGCCGACCCGCTGGCGTACAAGGACGCGATCTTCCTCAGCCCGCACAAGTTCATCGGGGGGCCGAGCACTCCCGGCGTGCTCGTGGCCCGCCGCGAACTACTGCGTAACCGGGTTCCGGATGTGCCCGGCGGAGGGACCGTCGCCTACGTCAACCCCACCGAGCATCGCTACCTGACCGACCCGGCGCAACGTGAGGAGGGCGGTACCCCGGCCATTGTCGAGTCGATCCGGGCCGGACTGGTGTTCCAGCTCAAGGACGCCGTCGGCATCGACGTCATCCGCGCGCACGAGGAGAGCTTCCTGCGCCGGGCGGTCACCGCATGGCAGGGCGATTTAGGCATCGAGATCCTGGGCAACCTGGCGGCGCCCAGGCTGTCCATCGTCTCCTTCGTGATCCGCGCACCCAGCGGGCGCTACCTGCACCACAACTTCGTCGTCTCGCTGCTCAATGACTTGTTCGGCATCCAAGCCCGGGGCGGTTGCTCGTGCGCCGGGCCGTACGGGCACCGCCTGCTCGGCATCGACCTGGACCGTTCGCACGAGTTCGAGCGCGAGATCGCCCACGGCTGTGAGGGCATCAAACCGGGCTGGGTGCGGATCAACTTCAACTACTTCATCTCCGAGCCGGTCTTCGGCTATCTCGTCGACGCCGTTCGGATGGTCGCCCGGGACGGTTGGCGGCTGCTCGGCGATTACTGCTTCGACCCCGTGACCGGACTCTGGCACCACCGCCTCGGACTGGTGGAACCCCCGCTGCGACTGAGTCAGGTCGGCTACGACACCAACGGCACGATGAGCTACCCGCATCTCGACGACACCGCCCCCGAGTCACAGCTCGCGCACTACCTCACCGAGGCGGCGGCGGAGTTTTCCGCCGCCGAGCATCGGAGCACGACAGAGGCTCCCGTGTCAGCCGGAACGGTGTCCGCCGACTTCGACCAGCTCCGCTGGTTCGAGCTGCCGGCCTCCTGCCTGCTGCCGAGCAGCTGAGCCTGCGCTCACCGTCAGCCTGCGATGCCCAGCACGAACGGGTAGACCTGGCCGGCTCCGGCCTGGCGTAACAGCCGGGCGACGACGGTGAGCGTCCAGCCGGTGTCGGTGTAGTCGTCGATGAGCAGCACCGCGCGGCCGTCGAGCGAAGCCGCGAGCTCGTCGGGCACGACGTAGCTGCCCCAGACCTCTCGCAAGCGCATCGCGCTGTTGGACCGTTGTCGCGATGAGGGCCCGGCGTGCGGCAGCTGACCCAGGTGCGGCATCCGGCCGAGCGCGCCGAGGCGCGCGGCCAGGTCGGCCACCAGCAGGGGCCGCCGCGCCGAGCCGACGTGCACGACGACCTCGGGACGCTGCTCCCACCCCCAAGACGCCAGGACCTTGACCGCCGCGGCGAGCAGGTCGTCGGGCCCGGCGGCGTCGGGCGTCCCAGGGGCGAGCACCGAACGCACCCGCTGGCCGAAGCCGAGGTCGGTGAACCGGGCGATGGCCCGGCCTGGTTCGGCGACTTCGGCGGCACCGATCTTGCCGCGGACGTCGACACCGAGGCCCGGCATGGCGCTCGGCCACATCCGTCGGGGGTCGAACGGCACGCCGGGGCGGTGCAGTGTGGCGTTCGCGGCGCGCACTGTCCGCTCGCTGACCTCGGCGGTGAGCGACATCCCGCCGCAGTTGTCGCAGCGGCCGCAGTCGGTGGCCTGCGGGTCGTCGAGTTGCTCGCGCAGGTAACGCATCCGGCAGGCGCCCGTGGCGATGTAATCGCGCATGGCCTGCTGCTCGTCGCGGCGAACTTGCGCCACCTTGGCATAGCGATCGGCGTCATAACGCCACGGCTGCCCGGTGGCGACCCAGCCGCCGCGCACGCGCTGCACCGCGCCGTCGACGTCGAGCACCTTGAGCATTGCCTCGAGCCGGGTGCGGGAGAGCTCGACCTGCGTCTCGAGGATGCCCGTGCTCATCGGTTCGCCGTTGGTGCCCAGTGCGGTCAGGGCCGCCCGGACCTGGTCTTCGCGGGGAAAGCCGACGGAGGCGAAGTAGTCCCAGATGGCCGCGTCCTCGCTGCCGGGAAGCAGGATCACGTGGGCTTTGTCAACGGCTCGGCCGGCGCGACCGACCTGCTGGTAGTAGGCGATCGGCGACTGCGGCGCACCGAAGTGGATGACGAAGCCCAGGTCGGGTTTGTCGAAGCCCATGCCCAGCGCCGAGGTGGCCACCAGCGCCTTGACCCGGTTGGTGAGCAGGTCATCCTCTGCGGCGAGCCGTTCGGTCTGCTCAGTCTGTCCCGAGTAGGCGACGACGGCCAGACCACGTTCGCGCAGGTAGTCGGCGACCTCCTGAGAGCCTGCGACCGTGAGGGTGTAGATGATGCCCGAGCCGGGCAGCTCGTCGAGATGATCGGCCAGCCAGGCCAGCCGGTGGGCTGTCGAGGACAACTCCAGCACGCCGAGGTGCAGCGACTCGCGATCGAGGCTGCCGCGCAGCACCAGGACGTCGCTGCCGTCGCGGCCTAACCCCAGGACGTCGGCCACGTCGTCGACGACCCTGCTGTTTGCGGTTGCGGTGGTGGCCAAGACCGGGATGCCGTCGGGCAGCTCCGGCAGCAGCGTGCGCAGCCGGCGGAAGTCCGGGCGGAAGTCATGCCCCCAGTCGCTGATGCAGTGTGCCTCGTCGACCACGAGCAGGCCGCAGGTGCCGGCCAGCTGGGGCATCACGTTGTCGCGGAAGTCAGGGTTGTTCAGCCGCTCCGGCGAGAGCAGCAGCACGTCGACGTCACCGCGGTTCACCTCGCTGTAGGTCCGGGCCCATTGCTCGGTGTTAGTGGAGTTTATGGTGGCGGCGTGGATACCGGCGCGCGCGGCCGCGGCGATCTGGTTGCGCATGAGCGCCAGCAGCGGCGACACGATGACGGTGGGGCCTGCGCCGAGTTCCCGCAGCAACGCGGTGGCCACGAAGTACACCGCTGATTTGCCCCAGCCGGTGCGCTGAACGACCAAGGCGCGGCGCCGGTCGGTGACCAGGGCCTCGATGGCGGTCCATTGGTCCTCGCGCAGCACGGCGTCGGGTCCGGCGAGCGCGCGCAGGTGGGTCTCAGCCTGCGCCCGCAGCGCCGTACGGTCGGCGATGGATGCGCTCGCTGTCATAGCTCGTGTCTAGCAGGCCGGGCCGACACGCCCCCCGCTGTCTCGACTTTGACCCCGCCAGCGTCGCCGGCGACCCCGGATTGCGACGCTGGCGGGGTCAAAGTCGAGACATAGGAACAGTCAGTTGACCTGACGTTCGTGGCCGGCCCAGAACGGCTCGCGCAGCTTGAACTTCTGCAGTTTGCCGGTGGCGGTACGCGGCAGCGACTTGACGAACTCGATCCGCTTGGGGCACTTGTAACCGGCTAGCGAGGCCCGGCAGTGCTTGATCAGGTCGTCCGGTGTGACGTCGGACCCATCGGTGACGACCAGGCCGGTGACCAGCTCGCCCCACTTCTCGTCGGGGATGCCGATCACCGCCACCTCGCGCACGGCAGGATGCGAGGTCAGCATGTCCTCGACCTCGATAGAGGACACGTTCTCTCCGCCGGAGATGATCACGTCCTTCTTGCGGTCGGAGATGACGAGGTAACCCTCGTCGTCGAGGTAACCGCCGTCGCCGGTGTGGAACCAGTTGCCCGCCTGGGCCTCGGCGGTGGCGTCGGGCTGGGCCCAGTAGCCGTCCAGGTTGTGGTTTGACGCGGTCAGCACCTCGCTGTGGGTGTCGACCTGCACCCGAACGCCGAGGGCCGGCGCGCCCGCGCGACCGAGCCGGCGGGCTTTCTCATGGGTCGACAGATCGTCCCACTCTGCGCGCATCCGGTTGGTGGTGACCACGGGCGAAGTCTCGGTGAGCCCGTAGATCTGGCAGAATTCCCAGCCCAGGTCGTCGATGACCCGCTCGATGGTGCGAGTGGGCGGCGGTGCCCCGGCCACGACGATGCGCACCGTCCCGCTGCCGGGGATCGGGCCGTCCCACTCGGCGGCGGCGTCGAGCGCGGCGTTGACGACCGCCGGTGCCGCACACATCAGGGTCACCCCGTGTCGGTCGATCCGGCGCAGGATCTCGGCGCCGTCGATCTGGCGCAGCACGATGTGTTTGCCCCCGACCCCGGTGACGCCGAAGGGCATGCCCCACCCGTTGGCATGGAACATCGGCAGCGTGTGCAGCAGTACGTCGCGATCGCTGATGGTCTTGTGCAGGCCGAACACGGTGGCGTTCAGCCACAGGTTGCGGTGGGTGAGCTGCACGCCTTTCGGGCGGGCGGTCGTCCCGGAGGTGTAGTTGATCGTTGCGGTCGCACCCTCGTCGGGGGAGTCCCAGTCGCGCGGTTCGGTGTCCCGCAGGTACACCGCGTCGTCGTCGCCCAACACGAACTTGTGCGCCACGTCCAGTCCGTCGAGGACGTCCGTCAGCGCGGGGTCGGCCAGCACGACGTCGGCGCCGGAGTGTTCGACGATGTACTCGATCTCGGCGGGGGCGAGCCTGAAGTTGATCGGTACCAGGACCCGTCCCCACCCGGAAACCCCGAAGAACGAGGTGAGCAGCCGGGCGGAGTTCTGCGAGATCACCGCGACCCTCGCACCGACAGGCACGGCGAGCTGATCGAGCCGGGCCGCTTGGGCGCGAGCCAGCGCAGCCATCTCACGGTAGGACACCTCGCCCATACTCGTGGCGGGCTGGTCGGGCTCGTCGACGACGCCCACGCGGTCGGGATACACCTGCTCGGCCCGGTCGAGAAAGTCGCGGACGATCAGCGGGTAGAACATGGTGCACCTCCGGGTCGGACGTCTCGATCAGACCGGACGCCGCGCCGGAGGGCCAGCCTGGTCAGCCCGATCGATCAGGGTGTCACCTTGTCATACGCCGCCCGGGAGGCACTCGTTGCGGCTGCCGCCACTCCCTTGACGGCGAGCGCCTGTTTGCTGGCCCGCTTCGACGCCTTCCGGGCAGCCCTCGCGGCCTTCGTCTCTGCTTTGGCCCGGGCGAGCCTTGCCGCCGAGGTCGCCTTGAGCGCCCGGCGCGCAGTGGAGGCCCGGACGTCGTGGCTCATGGCGATCTTCTTGTCGTGCACCGGCTCGAGCGTCGAGTCCAGGAGGAGGCTGACGGCGATGCCGAGCATCCAGACGTCCTTGGCCAACCCGATGCCCTGCTGCGTAGGGCGGAGGCTGCCCTCCTCATGCATCCCAGGTGTACGCCAGTACAACCCGAGCAGGCTGCCGGAGAACCCGGCCAACCCGAGCCCGGTGAGCGCGGCCGGCGCGAAGGGCACCAGCAGGGCCGAGCCGAGCGCGACCTCGCTCACGGCCAACGTCTTCAGGAACGGGCTCGGCGGCACCTTCTCCAGCGCCGGGTAGGCACCGGCCGCCATCCCGTGCACCATCTTCGCGGTGTCGTCGTCGCCCTTGAGCTTGCCCAGTCCGGAGTTCAGGATGAACGCCCCCGTGACGATGCGGGCCGGTGCACGGCGAAGCTTGGCTGACAGGCTCATCGGTTCTCCTCGATCACATTGACGAGCGGCCGCCGAGCAGGCGACCCGCTCGTGGGGCTCATACCCACGACGGCAACCACATATGCGCGTGCCACGTGTCGAACGTCAGCAGGCCGCCAGTAAAGATCGGCCACATCCAGGCGAAGTCGACCACGACCAGCCCGAGATAGGCGGCCACCCCGGCCGTCCCCCATTGTCGGCGGCGCGCGGCGTGCCGGTCACTCGCCGGCTCCCCGGTTCGCCGCAACGCCGGGCCGAGCATGACGCCCAGGGCGAGCGTCACCGCGATTATCAGGAACGGTACGAGCGGTGCCATGTAGAAGAGGAACTTCGTGCGCTTGGCGTCGGGGAACCACACGAACCATCCCGCGACGAACGCCACCCACACCGCACCGGCCCGCCAGTCCCGCGTCGTCACCCAGTGCCAGGCCAACCACAGCAAGGCCGGCACGAAGGCCCACCACATCAGCGGGGTGCCGATCAACAGAATCTCGCGCGAGCACGCGGACGCCCCGCACGTCGTCTCCGAGCCGTTGTAGGAAAAGTCGACCGGCCGACCCAGAACGAGCCAGCTCCACTGGCTGGACTCGTACGGGTGCCCGCTGTCGAGACCCTCGTGGAAGCGGTAGGCGTTGAGCGTGTACGAGCCGAGGGAGCGGATGGGGCCGGGCACCCAGCTCCAGGTGAACGGCAGGCGGATCCCGAGCGGCAGGTTGAGGTGTCCCGAGGCGCTGTGCGTGTCGGCGTAGTGGCGTCCCCAGCTGTTCTCGCCGGCGAACCAGCCGAGGTAGGTGAGCAGGTAGGTGGCCAGCGGGGCGACGAGCAGGGACCCGGACGCCGGCAAGACGGAACGGCGCAGGGCATTGCCGGTCGGCCGCAGCACGCCTGCCGTCTTCAAGGCTGCGCGGTCCCACACGAAGCTGAGCACGACGAACAGCACGAAGTACGACAGTGCCGACCATTTGACTGCGGCTGCGGCGCCGAACATGACACCGGCCACCAGCCGCCACGGCCGCGGTCCCAGGGTCGGTGCGCCGGAGGCGAGGTCGGCGCCGTCGGCGATCAGGCCGGCCAGGCGCGAGCGCATCTGGTCGCGGTCGACCACGAGCGCGCCGAAGCCGGCCAGGACGAACGTTTGCAGGAAGATGTCGAGCAGCGCGGTCCGGGACAGCACCAGCGACAACCCGTCGAGGGCGAGCAGCAGGCCGGCGATGGCGCCGAACAGGTTCGAGCGCAGCATCCGTCGCACGATGCGGGTGATCAGGATGACGGAGACGACGCCGGCCACCACCGGTGCCAGTCGCCAGCCGATCGAGTCCATCCCGCCGCGGCTGTGCCAGTAGTGCTCCGACAGTGCGATCAGCCACTTGCCCAGCGGCGGATGCACGATGAACATGTAGCCGCGGTTGTCCTCGTAGCCGAAGCGCAGCAGTTCGTGCGCCTCGTTGGCGTAGTAGACCTCGTCGAAGTTCTTGGAGTTCGGGAACCCGAGCGCCCACAGACGGGTGATCGCGGCCAGCGCGGTGACCAGCACGATGATCAGCCAGCCCACCCGCGGGTGTGGATCGCGCCACGGAGCCAACGCCGCAGGGACCGGATGCGCGGCCTGGGGCGGCTCTTTGACGTCGTCGCCGTCGGTCGCGTCGGCGCGCGCCGATGCCTCGAGCGTCGCCGTCACTCCGCCGATCCTAGTGTCGGGTCAAACGCACGGCACTCGACCGGTGGTGGCGAATAGGGTCGGCGGCATGGTGAAGTCCGGGACGGCTGGGCGGGTGATCCTCGCCGGCGTGCCGCTCGGCCAGGTCGGCGATGCGTCCGCGCGGCTGAGTGCCGCGCTGGCCAGCGCGCCGGTCATCGCCGCTGAGGACACCCGCCGGCTGCGTCGGTTGTGCGCGGACCTGGGAGTGACGCCCACCGGCCGCGTGGTGTCCTTCTTCGAGGCGAACGAGGCAGCCCGCATTCCCGGCCTGCTGGACACGCTGCGCGAGGGCGCCGATGTGCTGGTGGTGACCGACGCGGGGATGCCGTCGGTGTCTGATCCCGGTTACCGGCTCGTCGCCGCGGCGGTCGCGGCCGGCATCGAGGTCACCGCGCTGCCGGGCCCGTCAGCGGTCACCACTGCGCTGGTTGTGTCGGGCCTTCCCGTGGATCGGTTCTGTTTCGAGGGTTTCCTGCCGCGCAAGGCAGGCGAGCGCCGTCGGGCCCTGGCCGCGCTGGCCGCCGAGCCGCGGACGATGGTGTTCTTCGAGGCGCCGCACCGATTGGCCGCGGCGCTGGGCGATCTCGTCGACGCGTTCGGCGCCGCGCGCCCAGCGGCGATCTGCCGCGAGCTGACCAAGACATATGAAGAGGTGCGCCGCGGCGGGTTGGCCGAACTGGCGGAATGGGCCGCCGGCGACGTACGAGGCGAGATCACCCTGGTCATCGCCGGCGCCGGACCGGCGGCGGCGTCCCAGGCGGACCCGGGCACGCTGGCCCGCGAGGTCGCCGTGCGGGAGTCCGCTGGCCAAGCACGCAAGGACGCCATCGCGGCGGTAGCCGCGGCCCACGCCACGCCCAAGCGGACGGTCTTCGACGCCGTAGTAGCCGGCAAGGGGCACGCGGCGAGTGCGCGAGAGATTCCCCGAGCGGGCGAGAGGGGAAATCGAGGGACTCCCGGCGGATAGGGTCAGCGGCGTGAACGAGCACATCCTCACGGCGGTCGCCTGGCCCTATGCCAACGGCCCGCGGCACATCGGCCATGTCGCGGGGTTCGGCGTCCCGTCCGACATCTTCAGCCGCTACCAACGTCTGGCCGGCAACCACGTGCTCATGGTCAGTGGCACGGACGAACACGGCACGCCCATCCAGGTGCAGGCCGACAAGGAGGGCGTCACGCCCCGCGAGCTCGCTGACCGCAACGCGCTGATCATCGCCAAGGACCTCCAGGATCTGGGGCTGTCCTACGACCTGTTCACCCGCACTACCACCAAGAACCACTACGCGATCGCGCAGGAGTTGTTCCTCGGCCTGCTCAAGAACGGCTATGTCTTCCCGCACAGCCAGCTCGGTGCGATCAGCCCGTCGACCGGCCGCACGTTGCCCGACCGCTACATCGAAGGCACCTGCCCGATCTGCGGCTATCCGCACGCGCGCGGCGACCAGTGCGACAACTGTGGCAACCAGCTCGATCCGATCGACCTGATCAACCCGGTGTCGAAGATCAACGGTGAGACGCCGAAGTTCGTCGAGATCGAGCAGATGATGCTCGACCTTCCGGCGTTCGGCGACGCGCTGGCGCAGTGGCTGGGCACGCAGTCGCACTGGCGTCAGAACGTGCTCAAGTTCAGCGTCAACCTCCTCGACGACCTCAAGCCGCGCTCCTACACCCGTGACCTCGAATGGGGCATCCCGGTGCCGTTGGACGGCTGGCGCGACCGTCCGGACAAGCGCATCTACGTCTGGTTCGACGCCGTCGTGGGGTACCTGTCCGCCTCGATCGAGTGGGCGCGGCGCTCCGGCGATCCGGAGGCGTGGCGGGCGTGGTGGCAGAACGAGGACGCCAAGGCGTACTACTTCATGGGCAAGGACAACATCGTCTTCCACGCCGAGATCTGGCCGGCGATGTTGATGGGCTACTCAGGCGTCGGCGCCAAGGATGGGACGCCCGGCTCGCTCGGGGCGCTGAACCGTCCGTACGAGGTGGTGTCGAGTGAGTTCCTGACGATGGAGGGCAAGAAGTTCTCATCCTCACGCAACGTGGTCATCTATGTGGGGGACATGCTGTCGCGCTACGACGCGGACGCATTGCGGTACTACCTCGCCGCGGCCGGCCCGGAGAACCAGGACACCGACTTCACCTGGTCGGAGTTCGTGCGCCGCAACAACGACGAATTGGTGGCCGGCTGGGGCAACCTGGTGAATCGGACGCTGTCGATGACGGCGAAGAACCTGGGATCTATCCCGGCCGCCGGCGTCCTCACCGATGCCGACCACACGCTGCTCGCCTCGTCGACGGCCGCCTTCGTGACGGTGGGGGACCTGCTCAGCCGGTCGCGGCAGAAGGCTGCGCTCAGCGAGGTAATGGCCGTCGTCGGCACTGCGAACAAGTACTTGTCCGACATGGAGCCGTGGAAGCTGCGTGGCAGTGATCCGGACCGGATGGCCACCGTGCTGCATGTCGCGCTGCAGGTGGTCTCTGACGCCAAGACCCTGCTGACCCCCTTCCTGCCGTCCTCCTCGTCGAAGGTGCACGAACAGCTGGGCGGCGAGGGGGCGTGGGCTGCGATGCCCGAACTGGTGGAGGTCAACGAGCAGACGGCGCCTGGGTCACCGTCGTACTCGATCCTGACCGGTGCCTATCAGACCCAGGCGCGCTGGGAGTCCGTCCCGATCGACGTCGGCCGGGCCATCGCAGCGCCGACGCCGGTGTTCAGCAAGCTCGACCCGTCGGTGGTGGACGACGAGCTGGCCCGCCTCGAGGCCGAGTGACCGACCAGCTTGGCCCCGTAGCAGGGCGACACGCCGCGGTCGACCCTGCTCAGGGGCCAAGTCTGCGGGTGCCGGTTTTTGATGCGCACTGTCACCTGGATGCGATGGCGCAGCGCGCCGGGCTGGAGCCCACCCCTGAGTTCGTCGCCGCGGCGATGAGCGCGGCCGCCGCGGCCGGCGTCACGCGGGCGATCACGGTGGGCGACACGATCGCAGCGTCGCAGTGGTGCGTCGCGGTGGCCAATGCCCATCCAGACGTGTACGCGGCGGTGGCCGTGCACCCCACCGAGATCACCGACCTGGACGATGACGGGTACGCCGAACTGGAACGCCTCGCTGCCGATCCCCGCGTGGTGGCCGTCGGCGAGACCGGCCTGGACTACTACTGGGACCGCACCGAGCCGGCGGCCCAGCAGCATCACTTCCGTCGCCACATCGAGCTGGCCAAGCGCGTCGGCAAGCCGCTGATGATCCACGACCGCGACGCGCACGCCGACGTGTTGCGCATCCTGCGCGAGGAGGGTGCGCCGGGGCAGGTCGTCTTCCACGCCTTCTCCGGCGGCGCCGCGATGGCGGCCGAATGCGTCGCGGCGGGCTACGTCCTGTCGTTTCCGGGCGTCATCACGTTTCGCAATGCGCCGCTGCTGCGGGCTGCGGCCGCTGTCGTGCCGCTCGAGCACCTGCTGGCCGAGACCGATGCGCCGTTCCTGACCCCGCACCCGTTCCGCGGACGACCCAACGCGCCGCGCCTGCTGCCGTACACGGTGCGCGGCCTGGCCGAAGCCGGCGGCCACGACCTGGGCATATTGTGCGCGGCAATTGTCGCCAACGGCAGCAGAGTGTTCGGCCTGCCGGCTGACTGAACGCGGACTCGGCCGGGCGAGATATGCCCGATTCGCGCTAATTCACCGACCAACGTGGCGGCATTCACATGAACTTGCCGGATATGCCAAACAGGTAGCCGGTTGCACTATCAACTGCCTGTCCTTGCGGTCGGCTGGCCGCGCCCTGATCGGTTCCAGTACACCCCCCGGAATCATTGGGCTGTATCCGCGTCACCCGGCCCGGCAGGCCGGCCGTATCCACCCGCGTGGCTGTAAAACCGATGTCAGCAAGCCGCGCCATTGACTACCGGAATCGCCCTGAATTAGCTGCCAGTTCTCGCTTCCCGGTTTGTTTGCCGCGCAACGCCATGGTTACCGTCCTGTGACCGAACGAGTACGCGAAGTGTGCGACAAAGATCGGAGAATATATGCGTCGCAGCGTCAAGTACGGCCTCTGTGGGGCTGTGCTGGCCGGTCTCGTGGGCGGTTCAGCCGTCTACGCAACTGCCGCAAACGCCAAGACCGTCACCCTCGTGGTCGACGGACAATCGAAAAAGATCAGCACCAAGGCGAGCGACGTGAATGGCGCGCTCCATGCCGCGGGATACAAGGTCGACAGCCACGATCTCGTCGCACCGGCGGTCAAGACCAAGCTGAAGGACGGCACCAAGATCGTCCTCAAGCAAGGACGTCTACTGCACCTGAACATCGACGGCCAGCGGCGCGACGTCTGGACTACGGCAGCCACAGTCGCTGACGCGCTGACCCAGTTGGGTTACCCCGCGTCGGACTTCGTGTCGGTGTCGCGTGCCAAGCGCCTGCCGTTGAATGCCACCTCGATCGCGCTGCGGTCGCCCAAGCGGGTAGTGGTGGTCCACGACGGCAAGAAGGGCGCCATCTGGACGACCGACCTGACTGTCCGCGACGTGCTGAAACGTGCCGGGATCAAACTCGGTGCGTTCGACCTGATCACGCCCGCAGCTACCTCGGTAGTCAAGTCCGACCAGCAGATCCTGGTGAAGCGGGTAGCCCGCAAGCGAGTGACCGTGACCGAGTGGCTTGCCTTCCCGGTCAGCAAGCGTAGTGACGCCTCGATGTACCAGGGCGAGTCGACGGTCATCACCCCGGGCGTCCGGGGGTCGGTGCGCGCGATCTATGACCTCGTCTACTTCGACGGCAGGCTCGGCGGGCGCAAGGTGGTCAGCAAGCAGACGCTGAGCCAGCCGACCGCCCAGGTCGTCAAGGTCGGCACCAAGGCGCGTCCGGTGGTAGTCGCCCCGCCTGCGCCCCCGCCCGCGACTTCCGGCGGCCTGAACTGGGACGCGGTCGCCGCGTGCGAGTCCGGCGGCAACTGGCACATCAACACCGGCAACGGCTTCTACGGTGGCCTGCAGTTCGACTCCGGCACCTGGCTGTCCAACGGCGGTGGCGCGTACGCGCCCCGCGCGGACCTGGCCAGCCGGGAGCAGCAGATCGCGGTGGCTACCAGGCTGTACAACGCCCGCGGGTCCAGCCCGTGGCCGGTCTGTGGGGCCAACCTCTAGATTCGCCGCGCCACGAGGCCCGGCTGTGATCCGGCAGCCGGGCTTCGTTCTGCGCAGATTTGCCACTTTTTGACCCCCGGGGTAAGCCGGCAATCTCCTGTCCGTTACAGTTCCGTAACCCAGTTCGCCGGCCTGCCCGAAACTACGTTCGAGGAGTCTGTTCTTGCTACGCAGTGTGAAGTACGGCCTGTACGGGGCTGTGCTGGCCGGGCTGGTCGGTGGAACCGTCGCCTGGGGCAGTGTCGACAAGACCGTCAATTTGGTCGTCGACGGCCAGGCCAAGCAGGTGCACACGACGGCGAGCCGAGTCTCCGATGTCCTCGACGACGCCGGCTACCACGTCGGAGTGCACGACCTGGTGGCACCCGCGCCCCGCGTCGAGGTCCACGACGGCAGCAAGGTTGTCTACAAGCGGGGTCGGCTGTTGCACCTCGACGTCAACGGCGTGCGCCGCGATGTCTGGACGACCGCTCCGACCGTCTCCGACGCGTTGCTTCAGCTGGGTTACTCGACGGCGGATTTCACCTCGGTGTCGCGGGCCAAGCGGCTGGCGCTCGGGGCCACCGACATCACGGTGCGCACCCCGCGTCTGGTCACCATCGTGCACGACGGCATGACGCAGCAGGTCACCACGACCGAGCCGACCGTCGCCCGCCTGCTCAGCGATCTCGGGATCGCCTTCAGCGCGAAGGACCGCCTTTCGGCCGCGCCGGACTCGATCCTCAAGCCCAACCAAAAGATCGTCGTCGGCCGCGTCAAGCACACGATCCTGACCACGACGGCCGCCCTGCCCTTCCCAGTCAAGAACGATCCGGACGCGACGCTGGACAAGGGCCAGACCCAGGTCGTCACGCCCGGACAGGACGGCACCGCCCGGATCACCTACTCCGTCGTATACGTCGACGGCAAGGTCGTCGGCAAGACCCCTGTCCGGACCGTCGTCCTCAGTGCACCCACCACGCAGGTGGTGAAGATCGGCACCAAACCGCCGGCCCCGGTTGTCGTGGCCCCGGTTGTCGTGGTCCCGGCGAACGAGGCTCAGGCGATCGCCAAGAAACTGGCCCAGGCGCGCGGTTGGGGCGATGACCAGTTCGCCTGCCTGGTGCCGATGTGGAGCCGCGAGAGCGGTTGGCGCGTCAACGCCTCGAACCCGAGTGGTGCCTACGGCATCCCGCAGGCGCTGCCCGGCTCGAAGATGGCCTCGGCCGGGCCGAACTGGCAGACCGACGCGGCCACCCAGATCACCTGGGGCCTGGGCTACATCGCCGGGCGCTACGTCGATCCGTGTGGTGCCTGGGCGTTCTGGCAAGCCCATAACTGGTACTGACAGACTCGGCGCCGTGACCTCGGCGCTGCTCGGGCCCGCGGAGATCCGCGCGCTGGCCGACGGATTGGGCTTTCGGCCCCGGAAGATGCTCGGGCAAAACTTCCTGCACGACGCCAACACGATCCGTCGCATAGTGCGCACCGCCGAACTCGCACCGGATGACGTCGTGCTCGAGGTCGGGCCGGGGCTGGGCTCGCTGACGCTCGGCCTGCTCGCCGCCGGGCACGCCGTCACGGCCGTCGAGATCGATCCGGTATTGGCCGACGCGCTGCCCGGAACCGTCCGGGCGCATCTGCCGCAGGCACCGCTCACCGTGCTCACCGCTGACGCGATGCGCCTGGGGCCGCTGCCCGGTGCTGCGCCGAGCGCCCTGGTGGCGAACCTGCCCTACAACGTCGCGGTGCCGGTCGTGCTGCACCTGCTGGAGACCGTGCCGACCCTGCGCACCGGGCTGGTACTGGTCCAGGCCGAGGTGGCCGATCGGCTGGCTGCCGGGCCCGGGTCCAAGGTGTACGGCGTGCCGAGCGTCAAGGTCGCCTGGTACGCCCGGACGACTCGGGCCGGCGCGGTATCCAGGTCGGTGTTCTGGCCGGCCCCCAACGTCGACTCAGGGCTGGTTCGCCTCGTCCGGCAGGCACCGCCCCAGGTCGACGTCGCGCGCAGCGAGGTGTTCGCCGTCATCGACGCGGCCTTCGCGCAGCGGCGCAAGATGCTGCGCGCGGCCCTGGCCGGCTGGGCGGGCTCGCCCGCTGCGGCAATGGCGGCCCTGCAGGCCGCCGGCGTGGATCCCACTGCCCGCGGCGAGACGCTGGACTTGAGTGCGTTCGCCCGGATCGCCGCCGCGAGACCCGCCCGTCTTTGACCCCGCGAGCGTCGCGACACGGCCGCATTTGCGGCGCTGGCGGGGTCAAAGACGGGTTCGATCGTCCTGGATCCGCAGCGAGGAACCCGGCTAGGGTCTAACTTCTGCCGGCGAACAGGCTGGTGACCGACCCGTCCTCGAACACCGCGCGGATGGCTTGGGCGAGCAGCGGGGCGATCGATAGCACGGTGAGCTTGTCGAAGTCCTGCTCGGGACGAACCGGCAGCGTGTTGGTGACGATCACTTCGCGGATCCGGCTGTTCTTGAGCCGGTCGGTGGCCGGCGCGGAGAATATGCCGTGGGTGGCGGCGACCACGACGTCGGTGGCTCCGGACTCGAAGAGCAGTTCAGCGGCCTTGGTGATCGAGCCGCCGGTGTCGATCATGTCGTCGATCAGCAGGCAGCATTTTCCGTCGACCTCACCGACCACCCGGTTCGCGACCACCTGATTCGCTGCGTCCAGGTCGCGCGTCTTGTGCACGAACGCGAGGTCGAGACCGCCGAGTTCGTCGGCCCACTGCTCAGCGGCGCGCACCCGGCCGGTGTCGGGGGAGACGACAACGATGTCCTCGTCGCCGTACTTGGACTTGACGTGCTCGGCCAGCAGGGGAAGCGCGAACAGGTGGTCGACCGGGCCGTCGAAGAAGCCCTGGATCTGCGCGGTGTGCAGATCGACTGCCATCACCCGGTCGGCGCCTGCGGTCTTGAACAGATCGGCGACCAGCCGGGCTGAGATCGGCTCCCGCCCGCGGTGCTTCTTGTCCTGCCGCGCGTAGGGGTAAAACGGCGCGACCACGGTGATCCGCTTGGCTGAGGCCCGCTTGAGTGAGTCGACGAGGATCAGGCTCTCCATCATCCACTGGTTGATGGGCGTGGTGTAGCTCTGGATCACGAAGGCGTCCGCACCGCGGACCGACTCGTTGGACTTGATGAACGTCTCGCCACTCGCGAAGTCGCGGGCGGTGGTGTCGGTGACGGTCACCCCGATATGGGCGGCGATCTCATCAGCCAGCTCGGGGTAGGCGCGGCCCGAGAACAGCATCAGGCTCTTGCGTCCCGCTACCGAGATGACGCTCACTCCGACGCCACCGAACCTGTCGTCGTGGCCGGTACCGCGGTGGGCAGCTTGCGTCCGGTTCTCATCGTCGACCTTGCTCCTCGCTCGGCTCGATGGCAGTGGCTGCTTGGGCGGCATCAGCGGCGGCAGTGCCCGGCCGCCGTTTCGCCACCCAGCCTGCCACGTTCTGTTGGCGGGCACTCGAGCGACCCAGGGCCCCGGGTGGCACGTCCTCGGTGATGACCGCGCCGGCCGCGGTGTAGGCGCCATCGCCGATCTCGACCGGCGCCACGAACATGTTGTCGGCGCCGGTACGGGCGTGATCGCCGATGATGCTGCGATGTTTGGCCACGCCGTCGTAATTGACGAACACGGTGGCCGCGCCGATGTTCGTGTGCGCGCCGATCGTGGCGTCGCCCACGTAGGAGAGGTGCGGCACCTTGGTAGCGGTCCCGATGTCACTGTTCTTGACCTCGACGTAGGAGCCGATGTGCACGCCGTCGGCCAGCGTCGTCCCGGGACGCAGGTAGGCGAATGGGCCGGCGGAGACGTCGGCACCGATCGTCGCGCTGGTCGCGACCGTCCGGTCCAGGCG
>JALYVG010000175.1 GCA_030853345.1 Actinomycetota bacterium
TCCTCTCCGGAAGGGCGGTCCCCACCACGTCGCCGTCGCCCTACCGGCCGCTCACCGAGGCTTTTCTCGCCGCTGGTCGGAACGGCGAGCCACCAACTGGTCCAGAGCTGACCGGCTTCGAAGGACAGATCGCGCGCCTTGTGCCGGGATGGGGCGCCGTCGAAGCGGGACAATTGGACGAGTCGCCGCTGCTCATCGCAGAGGCAGTTGTGCGGTTACTGCGGGTCCTGGCGCGTGGACGAGGGTGCGTGATCGTTCTCGAGGATCTGCACTGGGCCGACGCGGAAACGATCTCGGTGGTCGAGTACCTCGCCGACAATCTCGGCAGCGAACGGGTTCTCTGTATCGCGACGACCCGCGCCGACTCGCCGGTCGCGGACAACCTGCTCGAACGTCTTCGCCGAGCGGGCGCCGCTGACGTGCTCCCGCTCGCGCCGCTGACGCGCGATCAGCAGCAAATGATGCTGCGCGCGTGCCTCGGGGTCGTCGATCTGTCGCCGGAATTGGCCACCTTCATCGTCACCAATAGCGACGGCGTGCCCTTCCTGATCGAAGAATTGTTGGCCAGTGTGGTGACGGCGGGAGCGCTCGTCCGCTGCGATGGCGGATGGCAGGCCGTGGCGACTCTGACGCCAAGCGCGCCCGTGAGTCTGGCCGAGTCGGTTCGCCGACGGGTCGCTGCGTTGGGTCCCGCCGGTGGGCAGGTGCTCGGTGCCGCGGCCATTCTCGGGCGGCGTTTCGACTGGGATCTGGTCCCTGGCACCGCTGGGACCGACGGAACAGCGGTCGTCGACGCGCTGCGGGCAGCACTGGCCGCGCAGTTGGTGACCGTGGACGGCCAGGAGTTCCGGTTCCGGCACGCGCTCACCCGAGAGATCGTCTTGGGTGACCTGTTGCCGCCGGAACGGATGCAGCTGTCCCGTCGTGCACTCGATGCAGTCCGCCTGGCGCATCCGGGTGTCCCGGGCACCTTCTGCGAAATGGCCGCGGAACTGGCCGAGGGCGCCGGCGACCCTTCGGAGGCAGCGCGGCTGCTGGTGGAGTCGGCTCGTCGGTCGATGTTGCGGGGCGCGTTCCGCAGCGCGTCTGTTGCCGCGGAGCGAGCCGTAGGTCTGACCGATGCCGCCTCCGAAGTATGGACCGATGCCCACGAAGTCCTCGTTCAGGTGCTCGCGCAGTCGGGTGATGTCGCACGCGCCCTGGACGCGGGACACGCGGTGCTCGAGCGGATGGACGGGATGCAGGCGCGGCGACGCGCGGCCGACCTGCGCATGCTTCTTGCCGAGGCAGCCATCTCGGCCGGCGACAATGCGCGCGCGCAGCGGTTGCTCGCTGACGCCCGCGGCGCTCAGTTCGTCGGGGCGGACACCGACGTGTTCGCGGCGCGGCTCGATGCGCTGGCTGCGCACGTTGCGCTCGACGCCGAGGACCCGGCGACGGCCGAGCGTCTGGCCGAGAGGGCGGTGGAGCGTGCCGAGGCAGCCGGGTTGCCGGGGGTCGAATGCGCCGCCTTGGAGGTGCTCAGCCGAATCCGCTGGACGCGTGATGCCCATGGCGCTCTGGCCCTGATTGAGCGTGCGATGAGGACGGCCGAGGCGCACGGGCTGGAATATTGGCGACTGCGTGCGCTGCAGCAGTCGGCGCTCATGCGCGCTACCGCCGAGGGTGCCCCGGCACTACGTGAGGCTCGATCAACGGCTTCGGCTGCTGGGGCGCTCACAGTGGTCGCCCACCTCGACCTCGTTCTCGCCGAAATGGCGTTCAGCGAGATGGACGCGACGGGCTGCGAACGGTCCGCGACGGCCTGCATCGAGACAAGCCGCCGCTTTGGTCTGGCCAGCCTGCCTGTCGCGCTGATGTGGTTCGCCGGTGCCAGTGCCCTGCGCGGTGACGAGAACCGAATGGAGGCTGTTCTCGCGGAGGCGCTGGCCGTCGATCCTGACGATCAGCGCATCCGGACGGACTCGTGGGGCCGCGTTCGCGCGATGTACCACGCCGTGCGTGAGGACCGCGAACGGCTGCGACAGGCCCTGGACACTTCGGTGAGGTTGATGAGAACCGCGCCGCCCGGACGCTCGCTGTACTTCGGCCGCGCACTGCACGCCATCGTGCACACGTTGGACGATGACGACTTGGGCGCGCAGGCGCGTAACGACCTGGCGACTGCCGAGTTCATGGCGCTGCCCCCGGGCCCCATCGCGCTGTACGCGGCGGAAGCTATTGCGCTGGGACGGCAGGGCCGTCTGGACGAGGCGGCACGGGAGTTCGAACGGTCCCGCCGGTTGGTCGAGCGCATGGCGCCGGCCTTCGGCGCGCACCTCCTTGTCCATCGGTTCGCCGCTGAGGCAGCCGTTCGTGATGGCTGGGGCCAACCGGTCGTGTGGCTACGCGAACTGGAGGCGAGGTTCACCGAATTGGGCGTTGATCGACCGGCCCGAGCCTGCCGGGCGCTGCTCGTCCGGGCCGGCGCGCCCGCCCCCCGTCGGGGTCGAGGCGAGTCGACCGTTCCCGCCGATTTGCGCGCGCTCGGCGTCACCAGCCGGGAACTCGATGTGTTGAAACTGGTCGCCGAGGGCCTGTCGAACCGCGAGATCGGCGCACGTCTGTACCTCTCGCCGCGCACCGTCGAGAACCACGTCGCCACCCTCTTGCGGCGCACCGGGTCCGATTCTCGGTCAAGGCTCGCGGCGTTTGCCGTCAGCTGAAGGCGGCGGGCGAGTCACCGGTTAAACGGGTAGTCCGACTGCCAAACCAGGTATTCGGCACGGATGTCCAGCGGCGTTTCCGGCAGCAAGATCTGATGTATGGAAACCACCGTCCACGAGATCGCTGAAGGCGTGTACCGCCTCTCCACGCAACTGCCCGACCTGCCCCCGGCTGGCTTCACGATGAACCAGTTTCTCGTCATCGGCGACGAGCCGTTGCTCTTCCACTGCGGACCGCGCGGACTGTTCCCGCTGGTCTCGGAGGCGGCGTCGCGCATCATCCCGCTCGACCGCCTGCGCTGGATCACGTTCGGCCACGTCGAGTCCGACGAATGCGGCTCGATGAACGAGTGGCTCGCCGCCGCTCCCCACGCGCAGGTCGCGCACGGTGAGCTCGGCTGCAATGTGTCGATCAACGACATGGCTGACCGGCCGCCGCGCGCACTGGCCGACGGAGAGGTCTTGGACATTGGCGGGCACCGACTCCGCCAGATCCCCACCCCGCACGTCCCGCACAACTGGGAGGCTCAGCTGCTGTTCGACGAGACGACGTCGACCCTCTTCTGCGGCGACCTGTTCACCCAAGTCGGGTGCGGTCCGGCGCTCGTCCACGATGCCGACCTCATCACACCGGCCATGTCGACGGAAGACATATTCCTCGGCACGTCGCTCGGGCCACTTACCGTGACGACTATCCGGGATCTCGCTGAGCTGGCGCCGCGGACGCTGGCGCTGATGCACGGCCCCTCCGCGACCGGTGCGTGTGATGTGGCGTTGCGCGACCTGGCCGCTGGCTACGCTGCTCGGCTCACACCGGCTCAGGCAGCGTGAGAGGCATCATGGCTACCACTATGACCGCACCCTCGATCGGCAGCACCAAGTCGCTCCGTCGCCGACCCGCCCTCGACCACGACGTGGCGATGCGGCTCGCAGCGACCGAATACGAGCGCACTCTGGAGATGCTCAGGCAGATCGACTACTGGCAGGCACCGACCGAATGCCCTGCGTGGGACGTCCGCGAGCTCGCGGCCCACGTCGTCGGCATGGCCGAATTGTGGTCAACGAACCGTGAGTTCGTGCACCAGATGCGGCTCACCGGCAAGGCCGGCGTTGACGATATGACCGCACTGCAGGTTCGCGAGCGCGCCGAGGTGAGCCCGGCCGAGTTGATCGAGCGTCTGCAAAAGGCTGCGCCGCGTGCGGCGCGTCGACGGCATCGCTTCTCCCGCGTCATGGGCCGGCGATTGCTACCGACGGCGCAGGACATGCCCGACGGTGTCGAGTGGTGGTCGTTCGGATATCTGACCGACACGGTCATGACACGCGATCCATGGATGCACCGTGTGGATCTTAGCCGGGCAAGCGGGGCACCGCTGACACTCACCGAGGACCACGACGGAGTCATCGTCGCTGACGTGGTGGCGGAGTGGGCGCAGCGGCACGGGCAGCCGTTCCGACTCACCCTTACCGGGCAGGCCGGCGGTTCGTGGCAGGCCGGATCCGATAGCGAGGACATCGAGATAGACGCGATCGAGTTCTGCCGGACGGTCTCCGGGCGCCGAAAGGGCGAGGGGTTGCTCTCCGTCCACGTCCCCTTTTGAGGGTCAGGGCGGCGAAGTGGAGGCGCGGTGCGGTCCAACCGCCCCGGCCCGCCCGTAGCCACAGCCGCAACCGCAACGTGAGCTTCGATACGGTCCCCCACTGCGTGTGACCTTCAGCCCTGCCCCCGCGGGGCAGGACTGATCAAGATTCAGTCATGCCGCCGATTTGGTTCGACGCCCACGCCCGGCTCCGCCGCGCCACATCTGACCTCGCCGAGGTACATCAACGACCCCGACGTCGCGACCACGTCCACGAACGCGAACGACGACCGAGGACAGCGCTCTGGGCATATTCGCCGCTGTCGCGGCTGACCTGCCTGCCGCCGCACATGTCGTCACCGCAGTGTCGGGATCACGGACATGACGGCTAGGCCACTCGACGCTCCGAGTGCGCCGAAGCGACGTACGCCAGAGTACCTACCGGCAGCGGACGGCACTGCGCACACGCACACGCTCGCGACCTCCACCCTGGTCGGGCAGACCGAGGCAGGCCATGTCGTGCCTGGTCAATCGGAGGCTTCGGCGCCGGGCGACGCGTCGCGCACGCTGGACCGACGCTCGGTCCTCAAGGGCGTCGGCGCGGCGGGACTCACCGTGCTCGTCGCTGGCACCGGCGTGGTCAGCTACCGCGTCTACGACAACGGCGTCCTGGACGCCGGCGCCGGCACGCCGTATGACGCGTGGAGCCATTGGCGTGATGATCCCAGCCCCTCGGGCGCGGTGGCGGCGGCGATCTTGGCGGCCAACCCGCACAACACCCAGCCCTGGCGCTTCCACGTCACGGCGAGCGCCATTGACGTGTTCAGCGATCCGTCCCGGCGGATGCCCTTCACCGACCCACTCGAGCGGGAGCATCAGATCGGTCTGGGCTGCGCGCTGGAGAACCTCATCGTGGCCCTTGAGGCACGCGGCTACCGGCCCGATCTGCGTCTGCTGCCCGCCAGCGCCGATCCCACGCATGTCGCGGCGGTGGCATTGAGCACCACTGCGAAGATCCCGTCGTCGCAGTACGACGCGATCGGGTCCCGGCATTCCGATCGCGGCCCCTACACCAGCGCACGGGTGCCCGCCACGACCCTGAGCGCCCTCGCCGCACTGGCGCAGGGTCTGCCTGGCGTCACGGTGCGCTGGGTGACCAGTCCCGCGGAGATGTCGACACTCAGCGCTCTGCTGATCGACGCTGCCGAAGCGGTCGTCGCTGACCAGGACCAGTCCGCGGAAGGGTTCTCCTGGTTCCGTAACAACCGGGACGCGATCGAGAAGCATCGCGACGGCCTGACCCTCGACGGCCAAGGCCTCGCACCAATCACCCTGACCTTGGCCAAGCTGCTCCCGGCCAGCTCGAGAACTGCCGGTGACCAGTTCTGGCTAACCCAGACCCGGACCGTGCACACCGGGACGGCCGCCGCCTACGGCGTCATCACCGTCACCGACCCGGCCGACCCGGCGACGCGGCTCAACGGTGGCCGACTCATGCAACGCATCCACCTCGCCGCCACCACCGACCAGTTGAGCCTGCAGTACATGAACCAGATCACCGAACGCATCGACCGCGACCAGGCCACCAACCGACCGGACACGTTCGGACCGCGCTTCGACCGGCTCCTAGGTCAACAAGTCGATCAGCAAGGCCGTCACGGCCTGGTCACCTTCCGCCTCGGACACCCGCAACGAGCCACCCGCAAGAGCCCGCGCCGCTCGCTGAACGCGATCACGACATGAGCACCGCACCCCGGCGCCGGCCGCGCCTGCTCACGCTCGGCGCCGAGCTTGCCCTGCTGGGTGGCGGCTTGGGCGTCCTGGCCGGCCTCACACAGACACTGGCCGGCTCGCACATTCCGGACTGGAGCGGCAACAAGAGCAACAGCGTCGGACTGGGCTTACTGACCGTCGCGCTGAGCCTCGTCGCTGTCGGCTGTGCGCTGACCCTGCGTGCGACGCACCCGGCCACGGCCGGTCGGAGCGCGGCGGGTCTGACCGGGCTCGTGATCCCCGCCGCCGTCTGCTTCAGCACTGCCGGGCGGCTGTGGTGGATCCCCGGGACACTGCTGCTCCTTGCCGCAGCGAGCATCGCCGCCGCGAGCGACCTGCGCGGCATGGCGGAGACCATCCGCGCCCACTGGGCTCGGATCCTGATCAGTGTCCTAGGGGCGTATCTGCTGCTCATCGCAGTGAGCGCCGCACCCCTAGGCATACTGGTGCTGGGAATGGCCAGCGGCGCGGTTCTCGCCGGCGCTGCGTGGGTACCGCTCCACCCCGTAGCGCGGTTGGTGCTGATTGTTCTGGCCACGGTGCCGTTCGCCGTCCTGACCTGGACCAGCCTCGCCACCCCGTTGATCGCCCTGCTCGCTGTCGCGCTCTGGTTCACGGGACGCAGTAGCGTCGAGCTCGCCCCTAGACGCCCGACTGCCCCCGCGCGCATCCGGGCAGCAGCATGACCGAAACATGACCATCTCGACGGTGCCACGAGAGGCTCGTTCCGTCCGGCATGCGTGGGACCGATTGCGTGCGTGCGGGCCGCCCGCGGAGCAGTTCGACCTGGCGATGCTGGTGGACCTGCCGGAGCCGGCGCGGCGCTGGCTGACCCGCGCGATCGCGCCCGGCACGCCGCTATGGCAGTCGGTCGAACTCGCCATGCACGGCGAGATCCGTCTCGGCCGCTGGCGCGGCTTCACCGCCAACCAGGTGGCAGCGCCGCCCCTCGGCTACATCTGGGCCGCTCGCACGAGGATCTTCGGAGTACCTGTGGTCGGCTACGACCGGTTGAGCTCGGGAACCGCGCAGATGCGCTGGCGCCTGCTCAGCCTGGTTCCGGTGATGACCGCTCAGGGACCTGACATCACCCGCAGCGCCGCCGGCCGGCTGGCGAGTGAGTTCGTGCTGGTGCCGACCTCATTCCGGGCTGCGACATGGCGCCTCGGTGACCGGCCTGACACTGCGGTGGCGACCTGGCGGATCGGTGCCGAACACGTCGATGTCGAGGTGCACGTCGGCCCCGAAGGGCAACTGCTCGACGTGCTGCTGCAACGCTGGAGCAACCCAGGCGGTGAGCCGTACGGCTACCACCCGTTCGGGGTCACCGTCGAGGCGGAGCGCACCTTCGCCGGCATTACCATCCCCTCCACGTTGCGCGCCGGCTGGTGGTGGGGCACTGACCGGCAGAACGAAGGCGAGTTCTTCCGCGCCCACGTCACCAACGCGACCTTCCGCCCATGAGCCACTGGGCCGCCCGAGCAACGGTCGGTGCCGGCGCCGTCGTGGCTCTGCGGCGGCGCTACCTGCGCTGGGGCGCCACCGGCGAGGAGGTCCGCAGCGCGCTGCCCGGCGACCAGCTGATGGACGACGCGGACTTGACCGCGACGCGGGCGATCACCATCCGGGCCCCCACGCTCGACGTGTGGCCGTGGCTCGCCCAGCTCGGGCAGGGCCGCGGCGGCTTCTACAGCTATGACCGGCTAGAGAACCTCGTCGGGTGTGACATTCACAGTGCCGACCGCATCGCTCCGCAGTGGCAGTCCATCGTGCTGGGCGACGAGGTCCGCCTCCACCCAGGCGTGGCGCTGGTCGTCGCCCAAATCGAGCCCGGGCAAGCACTGGTTCTGCGTGGTGGCGTGCCGATAGGCAACGCGCCGGCGCCATACGACTTCACCTGGGCCTTCGTTCTGCGCGAGAGCCAAGACGATGCAACCCGGTTGATCGTCCGCGAGCGTTACAGCTACTCGCGCTGGTGGTCCGGTCTGATCGTCGAACCGGTCGAACTGGTCAGCGCCGTCATGAGCCAGCGAATGCTGCGCGGCATCCGCGATCGAGCCGAGGACGCGCGGCCGACCCAGCCCAGATGGGTTTGACGCCAACGGCTGATCTTGTCGGTCCTGACCCTCCTGGCTCGCGCTCGGGTGCCGAAGGCATCAGGGTGCTGTTGTGTGACATCTTTGTTGCCGCGGGCGGACTGCATGACGGCTGGCCGACTCATGATGGCGGCACGCTCGAGCAGCGCCGCACCGCAGCGCTGCTGACGCTACGGGTGGGTTCCAGCAGTTGGTCAGCGTTGCGGAGATGCGGATCGCCTCGTCATTGACCCGGCGACTCGAGCCGTCCAGGATGGCGAGCGTGGCGACCGAGGCGGTGGACGCCGATTATCTCGTGGTCGGCGCCGGCGCGGCGGGGATGGCGTTCACTGATGCCCTGATCACCAACGCGGATGTCAGCGTCGCGTTGGTCGATCGTCGGCACGCTGTCGGTGGCCACTGGCTGGATGCCTACCCGTTCGTCCGCCTCCACCAGGCGTCCGCGTTTTACGGCGTGGCCTCGACACTCCTCGGTGACGGAGCCGTCCAGACGGAGGGGCCCGAAGCCGGCCTGCAGGAGCGCGCGACGTCGCCAGAGATCTGTGCGTACTACGCACGAGTGCTGCAGACCCGGATGCTCGCGTCAGCGAGGGTGTCCTTCTACCCGAACTGTGATTACGTCGGCGACCGGCAGTTCGTGTCACGTCTGTCCGGGCAGCGCTACCAGCTGAACGCCCGCTGCCGCGTGGTCGACGCGAACTACCTCGCGCCGCGGATACCGACCGATACCCCGGCGCCATTCGGCGTCGCCGAAGGCGCGCGGGTCATCACGGTGAACCAGCTTGTCACGCTCGACGAGGCCCCGCCGGGCTACGTGATCGTCGGCGCGGGCAAGACCGCGATGGACGCATGCACCTGGCTGTTGTCAAACGGTGTTGACCCGAATGCGATCTGTTGGGTTCGTCCACGCGATCCATGGATGCTCAACCGCGCGGTGGTTCAGCCGAACCCTGAGGTGTTCATCGGGATGGCTGCCGACACGTTCCAGGCCGCTGCCGAGGCGAGGTCGGCAGACGAGGTGTTCCTCCGGTTGGAAGAGGCGGGGGTGATGCTCCGCATCGACGGATCGATCACTCCTACGATGGCGAAGACGCCGACCATAGCCGGGTGGGAGTTGGACTACCTGCGCAGTATCGACAACGTCATCCGGCTGGGGCGCCTACGTCACGTCGAGTCGGAACGCCTGGTGTTCGACGACAGCAACCTCCCCATCGCAAAGCACGCCGTGATCGTGCACTGCGCCGCATCCGGATTGCGGTATCCACGGCTCGTCCCGATCTGGGGCAGCGAAGCGATTACCGTGCAGAACATCCGGGCCGGCTTTCCGTGTTTCGGGGCGGCGCTGGCCGGATACGTAGAGGCAACGCGCCACGACGACGCCGAGAAGAACCGGATCTGCCCGCCGTCTCCCTACTCGAACACCCCCACCGACTGGGCGTGGATGCAGGCACTAGGTGCGCGAGCGGCGATGTCGTTCGGGGCCGAGCCCGACATCAAGGCGTGGGCTGATCAAGTTCCACTCAACCCGGCGCGTGTCCCCCCGGACGCTCCGGCCACAGCTGAACTCACAGCGGCGCTCGAGCGCTATCGCACCCACCTCGAGCCTGGCCTGGCGCGCCTGACCCAGTTTGCGGACAGATGACTACCTGGCGGTCGCGCACCGTGCGATGACCGAAGCCGTGATCGCCACCGTGACGTTGGTCGATGAGTCCGTCTGCTTGTAGAGGTCTACGTCTCTGCAGGCCGGATCCGAGACCCACGTCGCACAACCGGATCTCTGCAGCGGACAGAGTGCGTTATGGCGCGCACGTAGCCGTCGATAGGCGCGGGTAACCGTCGTTTGATCGACAGAGCGCGCCGCACAGATGGGTCCGTCTGAGCGAACGTGTGCGGTGGAATAGGTCGACTCGCGACGTGCTTGCGCTAGTAGGAGCGGACCAGCGGAGGAGACCCAAATGCTTGCATTGCAGTACCAGGCCTTTGGAGGGCCGGATCTTCTTGAGGTGGCCGAGGCTGTCGAGCCGCACGCCGAGAGCGGGCAGATTCGTGTCGCCGTCCGCGCGGCCAGTGTCAATCCACTGGACTGGAAGCTGCTGTCCGGTGCCATGTCCGGTGGCGAGGCTCTCGAGGGCCCCGGCATGCTCGGCTTCGACGCGTCCGGGGTCGTGGACGAGGTCGGCGACGGGGTATCGGGCGTATCGGTGGGCGATGAGGTGTTCGGTACGGGCCAAAACACCGACGCGCAATTCGCGGTTCTCGACGCCTGGGCGGCAGAGCCTCCGTCCCTCGACTGGGCCATGGCGGCCGCTGCGGGGGTCGCTGGCGAGACAGCGGAGCGCGTGTTGCGTCTGCTCGGTGTCGCGGGCGGTGACACGGTCTTCATCGACGGCGGCGCGGGCGGCGTCGGCGCGGTAACTGTTCAGGTGGCCGTCGCGCGCGGCCTGCGAGTGGTGGCATCAGCCGGTCCGGACAATCAGGACTACCTGCGCGCGATCGGCGCGACACCGGTGCTGTACGGCGACTGCGTCGCAGAGCGGGTACGTGCGACGGCCGACGCCAGGATCGCCGGCGTCGTCGACGTCGCCGGCAAGACGCCAATCGACGTGCTGATCGGCCTTGTCGAGCAGCCCCGCCAAGTAGTCACGATCGCCAACTTCGGTGCCGGCGAGTCCGGCGTCCAGATCACCGGCGGCGGGGCCGACGCCCGCCCCTTCGACGCCCTCGCCGAAACCGCGGGCTTGCTCGAACAGGGCAAGCTCGTGATCAAGGTGCAGACCTTCCCGATGGACCGCGCCGCCGAGGCGTTCGCGGTCAGTCAGGCCGGTCACGTCCGCGGAAAACTTGTACTACTGCCCTAGCCGCACCTCGCACATGGCGGTCGAACGGGCGGACGCACACAGACAGCACCAAAACGCGCGCCTACCCCGTCGTTCGGCGCGCCGCGGTCGAGCTGGCTACGTGCGCACATAGATCGATATCGAGCACATCCGTTGACCGGGCTGTGACGGTCATTGATGTCGATGTCCCACCTTGTCGGTCGGGGATGTCCCCGACCCCGGTCATGATAGAGCGATGACGACCTATTCCCGCACCAAGGAGTTCGAAGCCGCGACCTTCGTCAAGGCCAGCTTCAAGGGGGCCACACTCCGATCCTGCGATGTCAGCGGCGTGACGATGCGCAGCGTTGACGTGGACGGACTCGACATCGACAGCCACGACCTGTTCTTCGGCAGCCTGTTCGTCAATGGGGTCGATGTGGTGCCGCTCGTGGATGCCGAGCTCAACCGAAAGTTCCCGGGCCGCGAGCTGCAGAAGGCGCAGACGCCCGACGGCCTGCGCGAGGGCTGGGTCGCCGTGCAGTCCGCGTGGCGGACGACTGTGGCGGACACGCCACCGGACCTGGTGGACGCCCACGTCGAGGACGAGTGGTCCTTGGCCCAGACCCTGCGGCACCTCATCCTGGCGACCGACGCCTGGCTACGCGGCGGCATCCTGCGCATGCAGCAGCCGTTCCACGAGATCGGCCAGATTTTCACCGGTGCCGACGAGATGGGCTTCGATATGTCGATCTTCTGTGCGGACCCGCCGACCTACGAGGAGATCCTCACGGTGCGTGCCGAGCGACAGTGGCTCGTGACCGACTTCCTGGCCACGGTTACGGCGGAGCTGCTCGCGGAGGAACGCGAGAACCCGTGGGGAGGCGGCGACTGGCATCCGAGCGTCGGTGACTGCATTCGGGTAATCCTGGAGGAGGAGTGGGCGCACCTGCGCTACATCCGACGGGATCTCGCCCTATTGCGTTGAAGCAGAAGGCGCCATTCAGCACTCCCATGCCGCTGATCGCACGTTCGGTAGCCGTCGATCCCGCGCACATCGTCGGCGTCGCGCCATCGCGCAGACGGGTCGCTATGTCGCGGCGTGCTGATGCGGTTGTGCGTCATCTGAGGGGGAGTCGATCGGACAGGTTCAGGAGGATTGGTCTCGCCTTCGTCGGGGAATGTCTGCTCCGGATGTCGAATCCGGCGCCGCGGGATCGACGTAGGGATGAGTGCTCCCACCCGCCTGGAAGTTTGCTCCGTGCTAGGCGGTCCATGAACAGCTTTCAAGACCGAGGGAGATGCCGACCGATGCCGCACCCGCAAGCCAAGATTCACCGCATGTTCGAGCTCGTCGAGCCGATCGCCACCGTCTCGTTCTCCAAGGGGCCGACCGACGCGTTCCTCGCTCTCGGCATGCGCAACTACTGGGACGGGTACTTCGCGGGCCGGGCCGCGCCGTTGGGGATGGCACCGGCCGAGGTGGTCCACGCGATTTTCTACAATTTCGCCGACGGCGAGGTGGCGCGCCACATCCCCTGGGTGTGGGGCAAGATCACCCCGCAGCAGGCGATCGCCGTGCGCGAGCGCAGCAGCACCGCGACGCTACGGCAACGGATCGGAAAGCTCGCCGACTCCCCCGCTCTGGTGGGGGCCGCCGACCTCGCCACTCGAGCAGCGCTCAGCGCGCCGAGCGAGGGCCGAGCGCTCTACGCCGGGCTCCGGGCGCTCGACGTGCCTGAAGATCCGGTGGCCAGGCTGTGGCATGCGGCGACGCTGCTTCGCGAGCACCGCGGGGACGGGCACAACTGCGCCCTCGCCGCCCACGGCATCGGCGGCACCGAGGCCCACGTCTTCATTGCTCTCTCCTTCGGGATGAAGGCAGCGGAGTTCAGCCGGACCCAACACCTGCCCCAAGCGCAGCTGGCCGCTGTTATCGACGGGCTGCGCCACCGCGGCCTCGTGGACGCCGCCGGCTCGCTCACCCACGCCGGGCTGGCGAGCAGGGAGCGGATCGAGGCCCTCACCGATCAGCTGGCCGCGCCGGCATACGACGCACTCACCGCGGACGAGCTCGACGAGCTCGTCGCGGCGCTCGAGCCGATCGCCGCCGCGGTGTAGGCAGGCAACGACGCAGTGGCCGACGGCCACGCACCGGCCCGGCCACCACCGTCCGCACACGGCCTACGAATACCACCGATTCGTCACGGCAAGCGGTTCAGCTTGCGGGCGGGTCTGGCACTCTGCGCGGGCCTTGTTTGACCTGTCGTGCGACGGGTGAAACTTGGGGACGTGAGCCTGCCGAGCGAGCTGCCGATCGTCCAAGCCCCGATGGCGGGTGGACCGTCGACTCCCGCTTTGGCTGCGGCCGTGGCCGCTGCGGGCGGCTACGGCTTCGTCGCCGCCGGCTATCTGTCCGCCGACGGCTTGCGTGAAGCCATCGAGAAGACACGAACGCTGAGCGGGGCGCCGTTCGGGGTGAATCTCTTCGTGCCCTCTGCACCCGGTGATCACGAGCAGGTCGCCGCCTACGCGGCTTCGTTGCAGTCCGACGCCGAGCGCCTGGGAGTGGCCCTGGGCGAACCATGCTGGGAGGCCGATGGCTATGACGCCAAGCTGGACCTCATCGCGGCAGCCCGCCCGCATCTGGTCAGCTTCGTGTTCGGCTGCCCTAGCCTGGCTGTGGTCGAGCAGCTGCATCGGGCCGATGTTCAAGTCGCGGTCACCGTCACGTCACTGCGTGAAGCCCAGCTTGCGATAGCGGTCGGCACGGACCTGCTGATTGTGCAGGGCACCGAGGCAGGCGGCCATCAAGCCAGCTTCGCCGACCCGGCCGCGAACCACAGGCCGTTGCTGTCGATCCTCGAAGAGATCCGCGAGAGCGGCAGCGACGTGCCCATGATCGGCACAGGCGGCGTGATGACCGGACGCGATGCCGCCGCGGTGCTGCGCGCCGGCGCGATCGCGGTCCAGATCGGCACCGCGCTGCTCTGCACGCCCGAGGCGGGGACATCCGCCCCCTACCGGCAGGCGCTGCTGGATGCGCGCTACCCCGACACGATCCTCACCCGTGCCTACACCGGACGCTTTGCCCGTGGGCTAGCAAATCAGTTCGCGCTCGACCACGACGCCCAAGCGCCGCCCGCATACCCCGAGGTGCACCACCTCACCCGACCGCTTCGCAGCGCCGCCACCCAGGTAGGCGACACCAGCGTGCCCAACCTCTGGGCCGGCACCGGCTGGCGTCAGGTGACCGCCCAACCGGCCGCCACGATCATCCGCCGCATCGCCGCAGATGCCAGACAAGCCGACAACTGAAGTGGCCTCTTCGCTGCTGCGTGACTAACTGCGTGTCACAGGGTTTCTGTTTGCACGAAGAGGCCACGCTCTCGGTCGACGTCGTAGTTTCGCGCGCTCCGGCCGCTCGGCTTTGATCAGATCGTCGGCGAATTGCAGCGAACCGCAGCTCGCGCCGCACACAACATCGGCGCGGCGCGCGCCGGGGCGAACCTCGACGATCTCGCCACCGCCGCGCTGGGTGCCGTCCGCGAGATCCGCGACCGGGTCGTGGCTTGCCGGCGAGATGCAGATCGGCATCGGTGTCGCTGCCCGTCCGCTCTTCGCCGAGGCAGATCGGGACCGCAAGCCGCTGGAGCGGTGCACCGGCCCACGGTCGGCGAGGCCTCGTCCGCGGCCCGCTCGGGCCGCCTGGCACGGGGGCGGTGAACCGCTCAGACTAGGTGGGCCGACACGACCAGGTTGTCGACGTAGTTTCCGGTTGCCCGGTCGAATTCGCCCGCGCAGGTGATCAGTCGCAACACGGGGATCGGGGTCGGCCCGTACACGGCTGCGGTTGGGAACTTGTCCTTTGGATAGTTGCGCACCTGGTCCACTACGAAGGTGCTGACGGCGCCGTTGCGGTCGGTGATCGAGACAGTTGCTCCGACGGTGACATCGCGCAGCCGGTAGAACACCGCCGGTCCACGAGTTGAGTCGACGTGTCCGGCGATCACTGCGGGACCGATCTGACCCGGCACGACTCCGCCGGAATACCAGCCCGCCACCGCCCACTGTGACGGAGCCTTCAGTGTCATGTCCGCGAGAAGGTGTAGCGGCTCGAGGGCGGAGCTGACGCCGATCGAGGCGATGGTGACGTGGGTTGGCGTTGTTGTCGTGCGCGGCGGCTGCGTGAGGCGGGTGGGGTTGACGCCGGAAATCGTGGGTGACGTCGACGGCGCACCGGAATTGGGCTGCGCGGAGTGGGTGATTGGTGTTCCCGTGGCATTGCGCGTATCCGCTGCGCGCAGCCGGTAGTACCCACTGATCGCGATGAGCGTGAGTACTGCTGCTGCGGTGGCTGCGATCGGCCCGCTCCGTCGCGGACGACGGTGCCGGCCGCGCGTGCTCATGTTCGTGATGTGGCGGCTCTACGTTCGCAACGTATGCCCCACAGCAAGACCAATGCGGCGCAGGCGAGCGCAGCCCAGCTGATGAACATGTCGACGGCAGCGTGTGCGCGCGGCGCCATGCCGCCGCCACCAGCTGGTACCGACCCGTTCGGAACGCCGCTCGCGCCGGCGGCGTCGAGAACGGTCCGAAGCACGATCCCACCACCGCGAGCGTCCAACAGAACGAGCGAGGTGATACTCGCGCTGGCGACCGAGACGTCGAGGCTGGTCGAGAGGTTCGGCCGGGTGCTCGAGACGGCGCGCACGGTCCACGCTCCGCTGGGCACGGCCACGTACTTGGTCGTCGAGCCGAACGCGGTATCGGTAGTGAGAGCCGGGCCGTTATCCGCTCGGACGGAGGCGTGGCCGGCCTGACTCGAAGCCTGGATCACCCGGACGAGGCCGGTGCCGGCCGCCGGCGCGCTGAGGGTGTCCGCGACGATCACGCCCCGAATCTCATTGCTCATACCGACAGCCGCGGCAGTGTATGCCGAGTCCGCTTTGAGGTTTACCGTCCAGGACAAGACCGGTGGCCTAGTAGCGGACGTGCCGTGCGGGCGCATCGACACCGCGTACACGCCGGGTGGCATCTGCCGGTAGCCACTGACATCGCCATAGCCGACGTCGGACAGCCACAAGGTGCTGGTGCCGCCACTGAACGCCGTGAGGTAGACGTCCACGCCCGCTGTGTCAGGCGAGAAATGCGCCCCGCGCAGATATGCCGTCGCGGCCGCGGGTGCGCCTGCGTTCGCCGGTGCGCCGAAGGGGATGCCGGTCAGCGCAACGATCGCGACGGCGACCGCGCTCAGACGGGCGGTTGCTCGGTTCATCAATGTCTCCTGGTCTGTCAGTTCAAGCCGACGGGTGGGACTGCGACGATCAGCCATGACAGTCGGTTCGTGTCATTCGCGAGTTGGATGATCTTGCTTGGTGCGAAGGCAGACGGAAGGCTGCTGAGGATTGCGCTCGCTGAACCCGGCGCGTCGGTACGAACGTCGATACTTCGTGCGGGCAGACCGGCCGCTCGTTCCGAATTGTCGACGTTTACCGCGAGGACGTTGACGTGGCTCGACCCGGCCAGCACCGTCAGGACAGTCGCCGCCCGCAGGTCGAGGTCCCCGGCTCGCAATGCGGCTTGTGCCTCGACGCTGGCGTGAACGGCGGGGTTGGTCAGCAGTTGGCGCTCGGCCACGATCCGGGTGTCCTTATCCGCGCGCCGACGGGAAATGACGGTGGCCAAGGACAGGTCGGTCGCCTGCCGGATCACGACCTGGCGGGCCCCCGAGCCGAAGGCAGCCACCGGGGCCGACGAGTTCAGTGCGCGGTTCAGCTCGCCGTCTGTCCGGGCCATCGCGCGCATGGTTGGGCTGGACACCACAAAGTCGAACGATTGGCCGCGCGAATTCGGCGTGCGGGCGAGCGTGGTGAAGTTCGTGAATCCAGCAGCCTTGAGTGCGGTGCGCACGGCGGGATCGGCGATGATGTGAAATGAGGGTGACAACACGCGGCGGGCCCAGGAAGCAGCCGCGGTGAGCTCGGGCGCTGGGGCGGCTGGGGCGGCTGCGGGCACGTTGGCGTTCTTGTGATTTGCTCGATGCACACCGTGCTCAAGAACGACGATGGTGCTCACGACGAGAAGGACCGCGAGCGCTGCGACACCGAGGAACAGCGCTACCCGAACGCGCCGGCGCGGGGTCCGTCGATCGGGCTCGACAGCCTGGGGGGCACGTGCCGCCGGGTCGCGGTGTCCTTGCAGGGCGTCGCGGATCCTGTGTTGTTGCGCGACCGCGTCGTGCAACAGCCGTTGCAGCTCGCGTCGTAGATCACTCGCTGCCCGGTCGGAGTCGGCTTCGTCAGCCAGCTGCGTCGGGTCCGTGGGGACGGCGACTGGAGGTGCCTGGGCCTCAGCATCGACCTGCTGCGCCGCGAGTGCCGGGGGTGGCGCGGGTGCCGGGGGTGACGCGCCGAGCACACCGGCCCAATTCTCGAGCTCTATTGGACGATGAGCTGAGTCCACCGAGGCAGCAGATCTGCCGCCTGGCCCGACCCGAAGAACTCCCGACCTCGCCACCACGCCGTCGACGACCCTCCGCCCGCGATCACGCAGCGGCACGCCGTGCTTGCGCATCCGGGCGAGCACTTGCCCGACAGCAGAGGTGCCCTGGTTCACAGGATCCCCGATTCCCGTTCGCCGACACTTGGGAGCGGCTCTTCTTCACGCGCCGCTGGACTCGGCGAGCAATACTCGACCTTGTATCCCTACCCAGTCTCCCTCGAGCTTTACACAGAAACCTCTTCCTGAGCAACTAACGGGACAAGCGTCCGAAAAGCGACTTATCGGTCGTTGTTGTCTTCGGTGACTGGTTTGGGCCCCGAATTCGGGCACGAAACAGTGAGCACACGATCGGTCAGGTCGCGTTCGACGAACTCGCGTCCTGCCGCTAAATCTGGCAGCAGTCCGGCATCGAGCGCTCGGTCAGGGCGAAGTCCGGTGCTGTTTGACGACGCGGAGCAGCGAGAGGCTTTCCAGACCTGACGGCAGACCCGTGAGCGCGCCACGGCTACGGCCCGGCAGTTCCGCGATCCGCCCGGCGTCCGGGGAGCCGGAGCAGTGCGCGGTGTAGTGGAAAAACAGACGCGCGGTATTGAACAGAATCCCCGCCAGGCTCACTTCCAGCACGCTGCTCCCGATGCTCAACACGCGATCCCAACCGCTCGCAGCGGTCATCAGGTCAAACCAGGCGTCGCAAAGGAGCAACGTCCCGGTCACGAAGGCGACCAACACCACGATCTGACGTCTGCGGATCGCCAGCCATGCGGTACACGCCAACATGATCGCGAGCGTGATGTCGAATCCGACCCACACCTGCCGCCAGTGGCTTACGGCGTGCGTGGCAGGGAGCACAGCCGGCAGAAACGCGATCCAAGGGACGAGGATCAGCGAGGCGCACGCGGTAATCGTGATGAACAATTCCCGGGCCTGGTGGCCACCGCCGAGTCCGGCGTCGAGTTCACCCTCGATAGCCCTCAACCTCCGGGACAGGTCAGTCCGGTCAGCTGCGGTCAGCCCGCGCAAAGCATCATCTTCATAGGCAGGGTGCATGGCAACCTTCTCCCCCGAGACCGCCTCCGACTCGCATCGTAGGACGCACCGATCCGGCCCGCCGCACCCGCGCCGGGCCAGCTCAGTCGTGCGTGATCACTGGGGACGCGCCTCGCCGCGCACCCAGTCGCTCCCGTCGCGGTCGATCCGGGAATGCCAGCCGAGCCGCTCAAGCCGCGTGGTGAGGTGGTCGGGATCGACGAAATTCTTCACGATGTGGAACCTGCTGCCGTCGAGCAGCGTTCGTTCGATCATCTCGCCACCACTCTCGGTGTAGGACTCCTTATGGACCTCGTCCGTGTGTTCGTCGATGAACAGCACCCGCCCCCCGTCGGCCAGCATGGGCCGCAGCAGCGCCCAGAACTGGTCGAACCGGCTGGTCGGCACGTGGGATAACCAGGCCGAGAAGAAGATGACGTCGAAGCGCCGCGAGGTGGTCCAGGTGAATATGTCGGCCACCTCGAAGGTGACGTTGGGTAGCACAACGCGTGAGCGAGCGACCTCGATCGTCTCCGGTGCCGCGTCGACAGCCGTGAGGGTCGACGCGCGCCGCGCGAGAGCCGCACTCCACATCCCGGTCCCGCACGCGATCTCCAGCACCGCGCCGCAGGGTTGCATCTGCTCAACGAGCCGTTCGATGCGATTGGCGGCCGTCGCCACATCGCCGTAGGCCGTCGCGTCATATTCGGCGGCACGCCTGCGGTAGTAGCTCACTTGCTCAGCGAGAACCTCGTCAGTCATGCCAGCTTCGATCCGACACTCGGCGTTGGACCCTGCGACCTAGGCCCATGGAACCGTCCAACCGCTGTCGGCGACCGCACGGCAATAGCCGTCCTTCGGCGCGCCCGGTGACTGGCGTTGACCTGGAGCTTGCACGCGCCATCAAGAGATCTGTCCTCGGATCGGCGTCCCGCAAGGCGCACCTGACCGGGCGCAACGGGACCCAGCACGCCTGCCGTCGGTCTTGCGGCGAGTCATCTGAGGCCAATCAGCGGTCTGCGTCGGCAGCGAGTGCTGCGGCGTGGGCCGAGGCAAGGCGCTCAGTCGCAGTTGGTCCAGATCGCGACGGCACGCGCATCCCGAGGTGCTCGGCTCGCAGTTCCGTCATGAAGTCCTCCCACATAGCCGGCCCACCGTCGGCGAGCAGCTCGGCTCGCACGCGCTGCGTCGGTGTCGTCCGACGGTGGTGCGCGCCCCACCTGCCGAGCTCAGCCATCACCGGGACCAGCT
>JALYVG010000194.1 GCA_030853345.1 Actinomycetota bacterium
GGGCGATACTGGGATTGAACCAGTGACCCCTACCGTGTCAATGCTTTCCCCGGACGGTTGGTTACTCCCACTGCCGTTGGATATCCCGGAATTCCTCGACCTCCGAAGTTGGTTGCCGCCACTTGCGACGGTCTGTTTCGGTTGCGGCGTGGCCTCCATGTGGCCCGAGCCGATCTACGAGCAATACCCGGCGGGGTCGCTTGACTGCGCCGGCAATGATGCGGTTCGGGTCGTGCCTCGCTGTTCGGGGTCGTGCCTCGCTGTTCGGGTCGTGCCTCGCTGTTCGGGTTCTTGCCTCGCTGTGCGGGCCGGCTGAGCAGGTAGATGGCGGCGAGGACGCTCACCGCCGCGATGATCGCGAGCAAAGGTTGGTAGCCGGTGACGCCGATCAGGGCTGCGCCAACGGCGATGGAGAGGGTCTGCGGGACGGTGATGAGTGTGGCGGCCGCGGAGTAGGCGCGGCCTTGCAGATGTGATGGAGTGCTTCGCTGGACCAACGTGACGAGGGCGATCACCAGCCACGGGAAGCTGACGCCGATCAGCGCGACACCAGCGGTTACTGAGGGCAGGGATGGCGGTATCTGGAGTGCTGCGCCGGCCGCGGATATGACGAGGGCGAGGCCCATGAGGCGGCCTTCTCCCATTCGACGTATGAGTGCGGCTGCGGTGGGGCCGCCGAGTACCGCGCCGGCGCCCTGGATGGAGATGAGGACTCCTACGAAGCTCGGCGTTCGGTCCAAACCGTTGGTAGCGACGGCGAAAATGATGGTCTCGTCGAATCCGATCACGGTGGCCGCCGAGGCGGCGGCGATGACGGCCTGCCGAAGCGGCGAAGTGCGCCACACATGCGTGATGCCGGCGATCATCTGGTCGCGCCAGTGCTGTGTGAGGGTTTGCCGTGTCGGTTCGTCGGTGCGCAGCGCGAGCAAGCAGATGATGGGAACGACGAAGGTGATTGCGTCGATGATCACGATGGGATGCGCTCCGACCGCGGCGAACAAGCCGGCGCCGGCCAACGGGCCGACTAGCCGTAACGATTCTTGGGCGGTGCGCAGCGCCCCGTTGGCGTCGGCCAGCAGATCGTCAGGGAGCAGGTCGGTGAGCAGGGCCGACTGGGCCGGGCTGAGCACCGTCCAGGACAGTCCGTAGGCGAACATGACGAGGTCGATCAGCCATACCTGGCCGGCGTCGTCAACGAGCAGGAGCGTCAGCACCGCGATGGCGGTGACGGCATTGGTGACGACCAGTAGGCGGCGCCGTCGCAGCCGGTCGACCAGTAACCCGGCAGCGGGCGCGAATAGGCTCGCTGCGGCAAAGAAGAAGTACACAAAGCCGGCAGCACTGTTGCTGCCGGTCAGTGTTTTCACCCAGATAGCCATGGCCAGCGTGAGCAGTGAGTCACCGAAGACGGACACCACCTGACCGAGGAGATAGATCCGGGCGTCGCGGTGTGCCATCAGCCTGCGCATGACTGCTTACTGCTTCTGAGTCTTGAGCGGGTAGGCAAACAGCAGCGCTTGGACCGGCGCCGAATCGACGGGGCGCAGCGTCGAATCCTCCAGACGACCTCGGTACCGATTGAGCACGGTGGCGATCTCGGCGTTCATCGCCTGGAGCTCGTCTGGCGAGACGTGAAGGATGAACTCGCTGGCTCCGGAGGCTTCGCGCCACGCGGGCGGATAGTCGGATTGGTTTTCGAAGAAGTCCTGCACCCGGGCGAGGTAGCGCTCCAGCAGCATTCGCTGGAGTCCGCGTGCTGCCAGCCTGGTCTCCGAGTCGGCGTTCACGCCGCTGAAATGCATCCCGATCGAGGTCAAACGCCACGGCCGGTTGCGTCCGGGCCCGGGGCCGGCCTCCTCGACGAATCCGTACTTGGCCAGCTGACGTAGGTGGAACGAGCAGGTGTTCGGCGGCTCGTCGATGAGCTCGCCGGCTTGCGTCGCCGTCACCGGACCTTCGAGCAGCAGCACCTCGAGGAGCGCAAGGCGCACCGGATGAGTGAGGGCGCGCATCGTGCGCGGATCTGTCAGTTCGCGACCCTCGGCCGCAGCTCGTGTCGAGGTAGTCGGAGACGGCAAGTGATCACTAGACATATTGCGATAGTAACCTTGCGCAAGCTTAGTTGCGACCTTCGAACCGATGGACGCCGCCACGACGACAGGCACACGTCGTCAGGTGTTTGGAATTCTTCGAGGTCGGTCGCCTGATGCAGAGAACTCGCCTGATTTCGCGCGACCATGCCGCGGATCGCGCGTCGCTGTCAACGCCCGATCATGCCGCTGTCGGGCGCGGGCGTCCGACCATGCCGCTGCGGGTCGGACGCGGTCATGCGGCTGGCGGAACCACCGGCGGCCGAGTGTTTCGTTGACGGTGTCCACGATGTCTCGACGGATTCCGACGAGCGGCTTGTGCGAGCAGTTCGTTGAAGGCGGGCTTATGCGACGCGCAGGTCTCGGCGAGGTGCTAAAACTCGGCGCGCCTAACGGCCGTGAACGTCTGGGTGGTGAGTTTGATGCCGGCGATGCGATCGATGCGGTAGCTGCGGAGCTGGCGTTGGTCGCGGGATACCACTGTCTGCCGAAGGTGGTGTTCGACAGGACCCGGCCGGCAATAGATGCGGTTGCGCAGTCAAGGCAGTGCCCGGGCGACGCGGCGGAAGCTCAACTGCTCACCAAGCACGGGGTGCCGGTAGGAGCCGGTGGCGGTAAAAGCCAGCTTGTGGAGCAGCGCAATGGATGCGACGTTGTCGGGGCTGACCGATGCCTTAACGCCGTCCGCACCATGCGCGGCGGCCCAACTCAGCACAGCGGTGACGGCCTCTTCGGCCAGGCCTCGGCGCCGATGCCTGCTGACCACCCGATAGCCGATCTCGACTGAGCCGTCGGGGTCCGGAGGGCCGTGGAAGCCGACTTCGGCGAGCACTGGGCCGCGGGCCGGGCCGTCGACCGCTCCCAATGCCAGCCGCGTTCCCCAGACGACGAACCGGTCGTCGTCCTCGCCACTCGTGGCTTGCGCCTTGAGCCACTGCCAGCCGTCACTGCGCCACTCGAAAGGAAACGGGGTGCCGAGCAAACGATAAGCCGCCACCCAATCCTTGCGCATGACCGCGCGCGCGAGCGGGCTGGACATCGTTACCAATGCGAGGCGTCGAGTGCGGATCGCCTCGAGAGGCACACCGCCTGCGGCAGACACGTCCCCTCTCACCAGCCCATGGTCGCAGGCCACGAGCCCTGTCGCTCAGCAGCTGAACCGGATCTTCCGCGCAGCGGCCCTGCCGAATCTGCCGCGAGGTGGGTCGCTCAAGAATCGTCGATCTGTGCGTCCTCGACTGCGAATGCCCCGGTGCGCAGATGCGTCCGTATGTGGCGTTTGAACAACCCTGACCGGGCAATGATCCGGACGGGTCATACGATCGGCGCTCCCGGCGTCGAGCTAGGCGCCAGAACGTGCGAATAGCGTCGTGGTCGGCCGCTGACGCGTCGGTTATCGAACGGTCGCACCCAGCGCGGCCGGCCCTCCTGCCGCGTTGATCATTTTGGCACTCTGCTCCGAGGGTCGGGTTGGACGGGTCATAGCCGGCAGTATCCGGCCAGGCCACCGACGGCGCTGCACCGTGCGATGCTGGACAAATGGTGTTCAACATGAATGTCGGTGGTGGGCAGTCGATCTTCGCTCAGTCCTCCTCGCGGGTGAGCGAACTCGATGCAGAGTTGCGCGACAAGCACACCGGCAAACCTGCCGAGGACATCAAGCCCCTCGCCCTTCTCGCGCTCCGGCGACTCGGCGTCAGCCTGTCTGATGCGGAACTGGTCGCGTATGCGGACGCGGTCTCCCGCGGCGAGAAGTTCCAGTTCCACCCCGGCTGACACAACGGCGTTTCGTTTACGGATCGCCAATCGGGACAGCGAGGGCGCGTGGGCGTAGCCGTCGATCTCATTGGCTTTACCGCGACCCGGTCGGCGGCCACGGAATGCCCAATGTCGATGAAGGTGCAGCCTGGCGGTGAGACCCGTTGACACCGTGGTCGCCGGGCGTGCCGGCGTTGGTGCTCAGCGAAATTGGTTCGACACACAGGCGACGGGGTACATCGGGTGAGGCCGGCGGAGCGGGTTCACCGCGAGCGGCACTTTCGGAGGGACAATCTCATGACTCGCAGCACGGTTTCCCGGTCGTTACATGACGTGGGTCTGGCCGCGTGGTTCGGCGGGACGTTGGCCAACGCGGTGGCCCTGAACCCGGCGTCGGGCCACGCATCGAGTCCAGCGGACAGCGGGCAGGTGGCCAACACCGGCTGGAATCGGTGGACCCCGGTCAACGCCGCGGCGATCGCCATGCACGTGGCCGGATCGGTCGGTCAGCTGTCCAGCAACAAGACGCGACTAGCGGCCCAGCCGGGTGTAGGCACGATGGCGGTCGTGAAGACCGCGGTGACCGCGGCAGCTCTGGGCGTGACCGCCTACAGCCGGGTGCTGGGCAGGCAGGTGGCCGCCCACACCGACGTACCGGTTGACAGTGCCACCAGCCCTGCCGCAGCCACGCCGCCAGAGGTCGCCGCCGCGCAGAAACAGCTCGCTGTGCTGCAGTGGGCCGTCCCAGCCCTGACCGGGACACTGGTCGTGATCAGCTCGTTCGCCGGGGAGCAGCAACGCCCAGCCAGCGTGCTACGCAACCTACTCACCTCCTGAACTGCGGTCCCGGATGGGTCACGTTCTAGAGGGAATCCTTCGGCTGTCGCCGTTGCTTGCGCT